>NZ_JBDJNE010000103.1:0-201 GCF_039674265.1 Brucella sp. TWI559 | reverse complement strand
GTAGATCGTCGCTGTCCCACCCGGCTCCCCGGTGATCGTCAGCGTCACACCGTCAGAGCCGACTGTAACCGTTGGTGCATCCGGATCAAGCGTATCGGGGAGTGTCGCAGAGGCCGCTTCCGATTCATTGCCAGCAGCATCGCTTTGCGTCACCGTGATGTCCTGGCCATTGCTCGCAGCAGCAACATAAGTCGCAGTGCC
>NZ_JBDJNE010000102.1:0-207 GCF_039674265.1 Brucella sp. TWI559 | reverse complement strand
ATCGTGCCGCCATTCGTCCCAAGCGTCACCGCACGACTGTTGTCAAAGCTGTCTGTGAGCAGAAGCGTGCCGGCATCAAACCCGAGCGCACCTGTGGCAGCACCAAGATTGGCATTGGCCGAAACCGACACAACACCGCCATCAATCTGCGTGCCGCCCGTATAGTCACTGGCCGTGCTCGAGAGAACAAGCGTGCCGTCGCCGGTC
>NZ_JBDJNE010000101.1:0-217 GCF_039674265.1 Brucella sp. TWI559 | reverse complement strand
TGTCTTGGATTTAAGACACCCGCCGAGGCTTTTGCTACACTTTTGCAGGAAGCAGCTTAATCAGATACCCTCACCGCCGGCATGATGCAGTTGGAGTAGCTTTTCCACGGCGATATACAGATGCGACACATGGGCAATTTAGAGATGCGACATTTTTTGTATCTCTTGCCCTTTTCAAATCGAACGCGGAAAGGAAGACTAGGTTTTCAGCTGCAAA
>NZ_JBDJNE010000100.1:0-219 GCF_039674265.1 Brucella sp. TWI559 | reverse complement strand
GGAACGGGTTTCTGTCTCATCTTTGCGTCCTTTGATAAAGCTATGATGAGCCGAAAATCCTCTCTTCTTAATTAAACCAGTTTTGTCTCAAAGGCGCTGAGGTCGGACAGGTTGCAAGGTTTAGCGTGCGCGGGCCCGGAACTTTAAATTTAGTGCAGGGTCTGCGCGCGCGGGTCGTTAGCGTTCTTCGGCTTTAGCTTTGAGAGCGGTTTTTGAAGC
>NZ_JBDJNE010000099.1:0-221 GCF_039674265.1 Brucella sp. TWI559 | reverse complement strand
CGCTTATCTGTCTAACCAGGAGTATTCGAGTCATTATCGAGGATCGACAGAGAAAGAGCATGAGCAAATCGCGAAAAAGCTTAACAAAGTGGGCGTTGGGCTTGCCGCTCTTGTCCGTCGTCGAATGATTTGAGACTATTTGTGCTTTTGAAGATTGGAGTTTCCGGCTCGGTTTGGGGGTTGATTTAAGCCGCTTTGGCCTGGTGGTTCAAGCGGCGTTT
>NZ_JBDJNE010000098.1:0-223 GCF_039674265.1 Brucella sp. TWI559 | reverse complement strand
TTACAGTCGGCTCTGACGGTGTGACGCTGACGATCACCGGGGAGCCGGGTGGGACAGCGACGATCTACAATGCTGATGGCAGCGTGCTTGACACGGTTGATCTTGGCGAGACTGGCACTGCGACTTATGTTGCTGCTGCGAGCAATGGCCAGGACATCACGGTGACGCAAAGCGATGCTGCTGGCAATGAATCGGAAGCGGCTTCTGCGACACTCCCCGATAC
>NZ_JBDJNE010000097.1:0-223 GCF_039674265.1 Brucella sp. TWI559 | reverse complement strand
CGTCAGAGCCGACTGTAACCGTTGGTGCATCCGGATCAAGCGTATCGGGGAGTGTCGCAGAAGCCGCTTCCGATTCATTGCCAGCAGCATCGCTTTGCGTCACCGTGATGTTCTGGCCATTGCTCGCAGCAGCAACATAAGTCGCAGTGCCGCTCTCGCCAAGATCAACCGTGTCAAGCACGCTGCCATCAGCATTGTAGATCGTCGCTGTCCCACCCGGCTC
>NZ_JBDJNE010000096.1:0-223 GCF_039674265.1 Brucella sp. TWI559 | reverse complement strand
GCCTGTCCACCTGTCAGGCAAAGATTGATCGGACGGCCTTCTGCATCAACAATCGCGTGGATTTTGCTTGTGAGGCCGCCACGGGAACGTCCCATGCAACCATCGTCGGCACCCCCTTTTTTCCTGTGGCTCCGTGCTGGTGAACGCGGACACAGGTACTGTCGATCATCACAATATCACCGTCATAGGCTTGAGAGACGGCCTCCAGCAGTCGATCCCAGAC
>NZ_JBDJNE010000095.1:0-228 GCF_039674265.1 Brucella sp. TWI559 | reverse complement strand
CGGTAGCTCGTCAGGCTCATAACCTGAAGGCCGCAGGTTCAAATCCTGCCCCCGCAACCACTGATAACGACAAACCCGTAGCATCCGCTGCGGGTTTTGTTGTTTTTACAGTCTTTCTGTTGATTGCCGCTGAGAAGTGATGGTGTGGATACCCCCTGCCAACGGCATCTCAATGTGCCAAGGTGATGTTGGGTAACGTCACTTGAGAGGAGATATCCATGGGAGAGA
>NZ_JBDJNE010000094.1:0-229 GCF_039674265.1 Brucella sp. TWI559 | reverse complement strand
GTCACGTCGCCGCTATGAACTTACAGAACGCGAATGGTCGATTATTGCGCCGCTGTTGCCATGCAAACCGCGTGGTGTACCCCGCGTCGATGATCGCATGGTACTCAATGGTATTCTGTGGCGCTTCCGCACAGGATCGTCATGGTCTGAAATCCCTGAGCGTTATGGTGTTGCAACGACTTGCTACAACCGGTTCGTTCGTTGGCGACGTGCTGGTGTCTGGGATCGA
>NZ_JBDJNE010000093.1:0-233 GCF_039674265.1 Brucella sp. TWI559 | reverse complement strand
GACCGGCGACGGCACGCTTGTTCTCTCGAGCACGGCCAGTGACTATACGGGCGGCACGCAGATTGATGGCGGTGTTGTGTCGGTTTCGGCCAATGCCAATCTTGGTGCTGCTACAGGAGCACTCGGCTTCAACGGCGGCACGCTTCTGCTCACAGACAGCTTTGACAACAGTCGTGCGGTGACGCTTGGCACGAATGGCGGCACCATCCAGACGACGGCTGCGAAGACCAACA
>NZ_JBDJNE010000092.1:0-236 GCF_039674265.1 Brucella sp. TWI559 | reverse complement strand
CGTTCTGTAAGTTCATAGCGGCGACGTGACATCAAAGACCTCCAAATCCGAAACCTTTGAATCACTAATCCATTCAAATAGCTAGACTATTTATGAGTGCACGACCTAGCAAAATCCACGCGATTGTTGATGCAGAAGGCCGTCCGATCAATCTTCGCCTGACAGAGGTGGAAAGGCCGCTGATTGTTCACAGGCTGAGGGGCTCATAGAATGCATCAAAGAAGGCGGCACGCTGC
>NZ_JBDJNE010000091.1:0-240 GCF_039674265.1 Brucella sp. TWI559 | reverse complement strand
CGCTGGCACCTAGGCCGATGAGCATCGACTTGATGACGTGATCACGGAGTATCAAGATGCGGTCCGCCGAGATTTCCGCCGCCAAATGGCGGTTTCCGATGTGCCATGCTACGGCGTAGACTCATAAAGTGATGCACCAGATGCGGACAGCGATGAGTTTGACAGCAGCCAGGAAATTGGCCGGGTTTTTGTCGTAACGTGTTGCAATGCCGCGATAGTGCTTGAGGCGGTTAAAGAAGC
>NZ_JBDJNE010000090.1:0-242 GCF_039674265.1 Brucella sp. TWI559 | reverse complement strand
TCGTTGGCGACGTGCTGGTGTCTGGGATCGACTGCTGGAGGCCGTCTCTCAAGCCTATGACGGTGATATTGTGATGATCGACAGTACCTGTGTCCGCGTTCACCAGCACGGGGCCACAGGAAAAAAGGGGATGCCGACGATGGTTGCATGGGACGTTCCCGTGGCGGCCTCACAAGCAAAATCCACGCGATTGTTGATGCAGAAGGCCGTCCGATCAATCTTTGCCTGACAGGTGGACAGGC
>NZ_JBDJNE010000089.1:0-259 GCF_039674265.1 Brucella sp. TWI559 | reverse complement strand
GAACGGGTTTCTGTCTCATCTTTGCGTCCTTTGATAAAGCTATGATGAGCCGAAAATCCTCTCTTCTTAATTAAACCAGTTTTGTCTCAAAGGCGCTGAGGTCGGACAGTAATGTTTCCAATTAACGCGGTCGCAGCTGAAGGCTGCATGTTGATTGCCGCTGAGAAGTGATGGTGTGGATACCCCCTGCCAACGGCATCTCAATGTGCCAAGGTGATGTTGGGTAACGTCACTTGAGAGGAGATATCCATGGGAGAGA
>NZ_JBDJNE010000088.1:0-271 GCF_039674265.1 Brucella sp. TWI559 | reverse complement strand
GCAGCGTGCCGCCTTCTTTGATGCATTCTATGAGCCCCTCAGCCTGTGAACAATCAGCGGCCTTTCCACCTCTGTCAGGCGAAGATTGATCGGACGGCCTTCTGCATCAACGATCGCGTGGATTTTGCTTGTGAGGCCGCCACGGGAACGTCCCATGCAGCCATCGTCGGCATCCCCTTTTTTCCTGTGGCTCCGTGCTGGTGAACGCGGACACAGGTACTGTCGATCATCACAATATCACCGTCATAGGCTTGAGAGACGGCCTCCAGCA
>NZ_JBDJNE010000087.1:0-303 GCF_039674265.1 Brucella sp. TWI559 | reverse complement strand
TGATTTTGCACCAGAACCGCTAAGCTCCATACCGGCCAGCGGCTATGTGAATGCCGCAAAACAGGCCTGATACATGACCGCACCCGATCGCACGTCTAAATTATCCAAATTGCAACTTGCACAAATGGGGGTATCCATACATGACCCGGTTTTTCCACCGAGAATTGACCCGCCTTTTAATTAATGTTCGGGTTTTTATTCACGGTCAAGTTTCGTGTATTCCTTTGCTCGTTTTGGTTCCTGAGCGGAACTGTTTTTGAACCTGAAGCTGTCATTTCCGGTTTCCAGGATGTGGCAGTGATG
>NZ_JBDJNE010000086.1:0-323 GCF_039674265.1 Brucella sp. TWI559 | reverse complement strand
AGAGCGGCAAGCCCAACGCCCACTTTGTTAAGCTTTTTCGCGATTTGCTCATGCTCTTTCTCTGTCGATCCTCGATAATGACTCGAATACTCCTGGTTAGACAGATAAGCGACAACACATGTGACAACTGACAGGCCCGCCGCGACAGCAAAAAACGGAAGCGAAATTGTCGCAGCGCTTATGAACTTTGCCTTAGAAGGTGACATCCCGCTTTGTCCGACCTCAGCGCCTTTGAGACAAAACTGGTTTAATTAAGAAGAGAGGATTTTCGGCTCATCATAGCTTTATCAAAGGACGCAAAGATGAGACAGAAACCCGTTCCC
>NZ_JBDJNE010000085.1:0-324 GCF_039674265.1 Brucella sp. TWI559 | reverse complement strand
GGCGGCGTTCATGCAAGTTGATCTGTGAATAGCAATTTGACATCCAATTTCCTCCATGGCTAACCACATGAATTCATTGGCATGTTGCAGTTTAAAATAGAATGTACCCCGGCTACAGGAGTTGTTTTAGCAAGTTAAAGTTGCGACGTTCCCAGCAAAATAGAGATGCGACAGGTGCTGACGTTCAGCCCCCATTCCGAGAGGCTGGTCGGGGTTGCAAACGAGGAATGGGGGCGGGTGAGTATCCACCTCTTCGGCTTTAGCTTTCTCAGTAGCAATTGTTCTGTCAGCAGTTGATACTCGGCTCACCTGCATCGGGCAGGA
>NZ_JBDJNE010000084.1:0-357 GCF_039674265.1 Brucella sp. TWI559 | reverse complement strand
TCCGGATGCACCAACGGTTACAGTCGGCTCTGACGGTGTGACGCTGACGATCACCGGGGAGCCGGGTGGGACAGCGACGATCTACAATGCTGATGGCAGCGTGCTTGACACGGTTGATCTTGGCGAGAGTGGCACTGCGACTTATGTTGCTGCTGCGAGCAATGGCCAGGACATCACGGTGACGCAAAGCGATGCTGCTGGCAATGAATCGGAAGCGGCTTCTGCGACACTCCCCGATACGCTTGATCCGGATGCACCAACGGTTACAGTCGGCTCTGACGGTGTGACGCTGACGATCACCGGGGAGCCGGGTGGGACAGCGACGATCTACAATGCTGATGGCAGCGTGCTTGACAC
>NZ_JBDJNE010000083.1:0-368 GCF_039674265.1 Brucella sp. TWI559 | reverse complement strand
GCGGCACGCTTCTGCTCACAGACAGCTTTGACAACAGTCGTGCGGTGACGCTTGGCACGAATGGCGGCACCATCCAGACGACGGCTGCGAAGACCAACAGTTTCTCGGGCACGGTGACGGGCACGGGCAAACTAACGAAGACCGGCGACGGCACGCTTGTTCTCTCGAGCACGGCCAGCGACTATACGGGCGGCACGCAGATTGATGGCGGTGTGCTTTCAGTCTCGGCCAACGCCAATCTTGGCGCGACGACAGGTGCGCTCGGCTTCAATGGCGGCACGCTTCTGCTCACAGACAGCTTTGACAACAGTCGTGCGGTGACGCTTGGCACGAATGGCGGCACCATCCAGACGACGGCTGCGAAGACC
>NZ_JBDJNE010000082.1:0-380 GCF_039674265.1 Brucella sp. TWI559 | reverse complement strand
GGTCTTCGCAGCCGTCGTCTGGATGGTGCCGCCATTCGTGCCAAGCGTCACCGCACGACTGTTGTCAAAGCTGTCTGTGAGCAGAAGCGTGCCGCCATTGAAGCCGAGCGCTCCTGTCGTCGCACCAAGATTGCGGTCTGCACTCACTGACACAACGCCGCCATCAATCTGCGTCCCGCCCGTATAGTCGCTGGCCGTGCCCGCAAGAACAAGCGTGCCGTCGCCGGTCTTCGTTAACTTGCCCGTGCCCGTCACCGTGCCGGAGAAGGTGTTGGTCTTCGCAGCCGTCGTCTGGATGGTGCCGCCATTCGTGCCAAGCGTCACCGCACGACTGTTGTCAAAGCTGTCTGTGAGCAGAAGCGTGCCGCCGTTGAAGCCGA
>NZ_JBDJNE010000081.1:0-457 GCF_039674265.1 Brucella sp. TWI559 | reverse complement strand
CGTAAACATCGGCACGATTGGTCACGTTGACCATGGTAAAACGTCGCTGACCGCAGCAATCACCAAGTACTTCGGCGATTTCAAAGCGTATGACCAGATCGACGCTGCGCCAGAAGAAAAGGCACGTGGTATCACCATTTCGACATCGCATGTTGAATATGAAACTGCTGCTCGTCACTACGCACACGTCGACTGCCCAGGCCACGCTGACTATGTTAAGAACATGATCACCGGTGCTGCACAGATGGACGGCGCGATCCTGGTTGTTTCGGCCGCTGATGGCCCGATGCCACAGACCCGTGAGCACATCCTGCTCGCTCGTCAGGTTGGCGTTCCTGCGATCGTTGTGTTCCTGAACAAGTGCGATCAGGTTGACGATGCTGAACTTCTCGAACTCGTAGAGCTCGAAGTTCGTGAACTTCTCTCGAAGTACGACTTCCCAGGCGATGAAACGCCA
>NZ_JBDJNE010000080.1:0-471 GCF_039674265.1 Brucella sp. TWI559 | reverse complement strand
GAACCAGACAACCTTCTGATTGCTCATGCGATAGCGCAGGCGCACCGGAATGCGCACTTTCTCTCCCATAAAGAATGGGGCGATGGACAGAATGAATATGCCCGGCACTTTAACCGGCTGACCGTCAGCGCCCGTGTGGGTTTCTTCCCACTGAATCTGCCCTTCCCCAGACTGCAGCTTGGTTTCTGTCTTCACCTGCGAAGACACATTGACTTGCATTTTGCGTGACAGGTTAACCAGCTGCGACGGCAGCGCCACCGTGGTGTTGAAATCACGCTCAATGGTCGCAATTTCACCCTCCGTCGGTGAGGCAAGGTCAGGAATGCGATCTTCTAAAAAGATGGCAAAATCCTGCTGGCTCATCACCTCGCCGTCATTCTTAACCCAGAGTTTCCAGTCATCTGACAAGGGAAACTCATAATGGATACGATGCTGGCAGTTATCAGCATCTCCACCCGACAGATTGCGATG
>NZ_JBDJNE010000079.1:0-471 GCF_039674265.1 Brucella sp. TWI559 | reverse complement strand
GAACCAGACAACCTTCTGATTGCTCATGCGATAGCGCAGGCGCACCGGAATGCGCACTTTCTCTCCCATAAAGAATGGGGCGATGGACAGAATGAATATGCCCGGCACTTTGACCGGCTGACCGTCAGCGCCTGTGTGGGTTTCTTCCCACTGAATCTGCCCTTCCCCAGACTGCAGCTTGGTTTCTGTCTTCACCTGCGACGACACATTGACTTGCATTTTGCGTGACAGGTTAACCAGCTGCGACGGCAGCGCCACCGTGGTGTTGAAATCACGCTCAATGGTCGCAATTTCACCCTCCGTCGGTGAAGCAAGGTCAGGAATGCGATCTTCCAAAAAAATGGCAAAATCCTGCTGGCCCATCACCTCGCCGTCATTCTTAACCCAGAGTTTCCAGTCATCTGACAAGGGAAACTCATAATGGATACGATGCTGGCAGTTATCAGCATCTCCACCCGACAGATTGCGATG
>NZ_JBDJNE010000078.1:0-479 GCF_039674265.1 Brucella sp. TWI559 | reverse complement strand
ACCGGAATTGACCTGATTGGAGCTGCCCAGATAACGCTCACCCACACGCTGTTGCAGTGTCGGCAGCTTGTTCAGAGCCTGCAGCGTCGAGCCATAGGATTCATAGATCGGGGCCGCAGCGCTGTAACGGCCCGGATTAGGACCAGGGTTAGGGCCTGGAGGACAGGTATTGGTCTTCTCGCAATCCGGATCGACCGGATTGACAGGATTGGCATTGTCCTTCTTGCTGACCAGATACCAGTTGCCGTCATTTGGCGTATTGGTTCCGCCTTTTTGCAGCGTATAGGCATAGGCCGAGTCGGTCATAATGGCCTGCTTGCCGTCTTTGGTGACATAATCACCATTGAGCGTGAACAGACCATCAGAGTTCCCCCCCACGGAGATGATCTCGATGCCGTTATTGGTTTTAGCGCCAAAACCGTGACGGTTGGTGATGTCGACTTTGGAAGTGCCGGCTGTGTTGCCACTGACATTCATCC
>NZ_JBDJNE010000077.1:0-484 GCF_039674265.1 Brucella sp. TWI559 | reverse complement strand
AACCCTTGGATAGTCTGGATAATTGCCATCGATGAGCTTTGACGTGATCACGATGCCACCAGGCATTTCGAAGCGGATTTTTTGCGCCGACAGGCTGATTGCTACGTCGCCCTCTGCGCTTGCAAGATGCCTGAGCAGGCTGACTGTCGCACGAGGAATGATAACGCCTGGCATACCCTCGCTGCCTTCGGGCGGCGCAAGCTTGACCAGTGCCAGGCGATGGCCGTCTGTGGTGACAAAGGCCAGATGATCATCTGTCCTGTGAAGGTAAATTCCATTCAAATAATAACGGGTTTCCTCCGTAGAAATTGCGAAGCTGACCTTGGCAATAGCGTCCGCCATATCCGCACCCGTTAAACTGAAATGGTGCGTGAAATCTCCCGCTGACATTTCTGGAAAGTCAGACGCCGGCAGCACCTGCAGGCGAAAGCGCGATCGGCCAGCCGATACATTCACATGCGCATCGTCGCCCTCAAATTTAACA
>NZ_JBDJNE010000076.1:0-502 GCF_039674265.1 Brucella sp. TWI559 | reverse complement strand
CACCACCCCCTCGACCATGCGGTCCCCCTCTTTGCCCGCAAAAAGCGTTGTTTCCACCTCCACATCATTGCTTCCCTCCAGTCGATGACTTCGGATGGCGTGAAAGCGCAACTTTCGCTGATCAATGGCCTGAACGAGCAACCCGCGCACAGAAATCTCGCTCTCGACGGGGCAACGAAACTTCACGAGATAAAACTGTTGGGTTTCCGGAGCCACAAAGGAATAGCGGTCTATCAGCACTGTGATTTTAGGCAGCGAAATGTTCAGACATACGATGAAGAATGTAGTTTCTAAAGCGAGAAGCCATAGCCCATAACCAGTCAGAACGCCGACCGCACCGGTACTCCATACGGTGGCAGCTGTGCTCAATCCTTTGATACTAGCGCCATCTTTGATGATAAGTCCCGCCCCAAGGAAGCCGATCCCTGTCACGACCTGAGCGCCAACTCTAAGGTCATTCTCGATACCGAGGGCATTGGGGAGAGATGCATAAGCGGCAGCG
>NZ_JBDJNE010000075.1:0-556 GCF_039674265.1 Brucella sp. TWI559 | reverse complement strand
TCTTCCACCGCGCGACGTGCCAATCGCTTGCGTCCACGCCCCCCTTTTGAGCCTTGTGCCGAACGGTGCGCTTTGACGTGTGTGCTATCTATGGAAAGCTCCTGTGGAACCAGACCGCTGGCTGCCATCGTCTCAAATATACGATGCCAAATACGCCGTTGTGCCCAGCGGTGATATCGGTTGTAGACGATTTTTGCAGGACCATATTCGGCCCCAACATCACGCCAGCGACAACCGACCTTGAGAACATGCAAGATACCAGAAATGACACGCCGATCATCGACACGTCGAGCTCCGGGTCGGTTCTTGGGTAAATGTGGGTTCGATTGCATTCCATGCAGCATCTGAAAGCCAGAAAAGATCGCTCATAATAAGCCTCCCTACTGTCAAAACCTAAAAATCAATAAAAACACTCGATAAAGACAATTGTTTGATCAGGTCCCCATCCTACGGCGTAGACTCATAAACTGATGCACCAGATGCGGACAGCGATGAGTTTGACAGCAGCCAGGAAATTGGCCGGGTTTTTGTCGTAACGTGTTGCAATGCCGCGATA
>NZ_JBDJNE010000074.1:0-561 GCF_039674265.1 Brucella sp. TWI559 | reverse complement strand
GGCAATCTCGTGGTCGACAATACGGGGGCGACCCCGCTTTCCGGCGCCATCACCGGCACGGGCAGTGTCACACAGAACGGAGCTGGTACGCTCACACTTTCGGGCAATAACGGTTACGGCGATACATTTTTCAATGCCGGTGTGGTTTCAGTCGAACAGGAAGAGAATCTGGGAATAGGTGCGCTTAATTTTGACGGCGGCACACTGCAAATTACCGGCACGCATTTTAACGACACCACAAAGACGATCGTGTGGGGCGATCACGGCGGTGGCTTTGACATTGCTGATGCGGATAATCAGTTTGCTTTATCCAATGTGTTTACCGGCTTAGGCCAACTGGCCAAAAAGGGGGCTGGTACGCTGGCCTTAACGGGTGACAGCAGCGCCTTCCAGGGCAATACGCTTGTGAAGGATGGCACTCTGCGTCTTGATGGCGGCAAGCTCGGTGATGGAACCGGCACGGTCGATGTCGCATCCGGTGCGGCACTGGGTGGCCATGGCAGCATTGGCGGCAATACAACGGTTGAGGGGACTCTTTTTGCTCAGAGCGGACAGGTCCTG
>NZ_JBDJNE010000073.1:0-576 GCF_039674265.1 Brucella sp. TWI559 | reverse complement strand
TGTCATGCGCCACTGGAGCCAAACCTACAAGAGCTGCGGCTTGTTCGCCTGTGATGGTTCCAAGCTCTGGCATTTCAGCGACTAACATTGTGCTTGCCACTGGGCCTATTCCTGGAATGGAACGGAGAACACCAACGGTTTCCGAGAGCAAATCGTCACTCGATATGGCGGCTACGATCCTGTCTTCAAGCTCCCTGATCAGGCTGTCGAGCCTAACTTTTAGTTCTGCATCGATGCTGTCAAACATCTCAGCTGTGCCAAGCTTCTGATGCGCGCGGATCTGAGCAAGAAGGCGTTTTCGCATTTCTACCATCTGTGCACGCTTCGAGGTCAATGCTCTGAGAAATCTGAGCTTTTCTGCAGGAAGGGTCCGGCCCGCATTGGGTCGGAAAGCAAAGAACCGCGCGATGAGTTCTGCATCGATCCTGTCTGTCTTGGCGCGTGTGCCGCAGCTTTGCGCAAATGCCTGTCAATCGGCGTTTAAACGGGACCCCTTATCGGCGTCCAAAAAGTACCCCTCCTTTAGGTTGCAAGGTTTAGCGTGCGCGGGCCCGGAACTTTAAATTTAGTGCAGGG
>NZ_JBDJNE010000072.1:0-604 GCF_039674265.1 Brucella sp. TWI559 | reverse complement strand
AAATCTCCCGCTGACATTTCTGGAAAGTCAGACGCCGGCAGCACCTGCAGGCGAAAGCGCGATCGGCCAGCCGATACATTCACATGCGCATCGTCGCCCTCAAATTTAACATTCGCACCATCTGCAAACTTGCTGACGGCATCGTGCAGCAATGCGGATGGCATCGTGAAAGATGCGATCGCGCCAATGCCCGGCGCTTCGGCGCTTGCGCGCACTTCAAGGTCAAGGTTGGTGCAGGTTACACAAAGGCGGTCATCCTCGGCACTCATCAGCACATTGCCAAGAATAGGAATCGTGTTGCGCTTTTCGACGGCCCGGTTGACCGCCTTCAAGGCGGGGAGCAATGCTCCCCGCGCGATTGTGAAACTGGCGACCGACATCAGCTGATCTCCAGCTTGCCAGCGAATGAAGGCAGCTCTGTCTGCTTGGTCAGCGTCAGCAAATCCGCTTCAACTTGCTGCGTGATCACCAAATCTGGACGGTAGATATTGTAGAACCAGACAACCTTCTGATTGCTCATGCGATAGCGCAGGCGCACCGGAATGCGCACTTTCTCTCCCATAAAGAATGGGGCGATGGACAGAATGAATATGCCCGGCACTTT
>NZ_JBDJNE010000071.1:0-606 GCF_039674265.1 Brucella sp. TWI559 | reverse complement strand
CGGAAATGACAGCTTCAGGTTCAAAAACAGTTCCGCTCAGGAACCAAAACGAGCAAAGGAATACACGAAACTTGACCGTGAATAAAAACCCGAACATTAATTAAAAGGCGGCTCAATTCTCAGCGGCAATCAACAACCTTGAACTTCTGCGGCCGTATCTTATGGCGTTGAGCGGCGTTGTGTTTGAAAGGCATGAACCTGACCCCGAAGACGAAACGAAAACGGCTAAAGCCTAATTCTCTAAGTTCAGTAAACCGGAACGCCTTCTTTCACCAACGCCAGGATCCTGTGCGGAAGCGCCACAGAATTCCATTGAGTACCATGCGATCATCGACGCGGGGTACACCACAAGGTTTGCATGGCAACGGCGGCGCAATAATCAACCATTCGCGCTCTGTACGTTCATAGCGGCGGCGTGACATGAAAGACCTCCGAATCCGAGACCTTTGAATCACTAATACATTCAAATAGCTAGACTATTTATGAGTGCACGACCTAAAATTTCTAAATCGCCTGCCTCTATGGAGCATCGCTCCGTCCACCCCAGAGATGAGATCGCGGCTCTGCGCACAGCCGCGATTATCAAACCCTATTTGCACCAGAAAC
>NZ_JBDJNE010000070.1:0-627 GCF_039674265.1 Brucella sp. TWI559 | reverse complement strand
GATACGATTACGCCGCTTGTATCGACGTTTGTCATACTTGATAGGCTTCTTACGGTTTTTGCGACCCGGGATGCACGGCTTTATCTCTTTGTCTTTTAACCGTTTTCTGAACCAGTCAGCATCATAGCCTCTATCGGCAAGAAGCCAGTCGACCTTCGGTAACGCCTCGATTAAGGCTGCAGCTCCGGTGTAGTCGCTGATTTGTCCCGCCGTGACGTGTAACCTGATGGGGCGCCCTTGGGCGTCAGTGACGGCATGCAACTTGGTATTCATGCCACCTTTTGTCCGGCCGATCAGTCGTCCATCGCCCCCTTTTTTAACCGTAGGCTTGAAGCCGTGCGGTGAGCTTTCAAATAGGTCGCATCCATCATGACAGTCTTTCCAACCGACGATTTGGAAGACAAACCTTCTAATATCTGAGCAAATATCCCCTTGTGACACCAACGGTTCCAACGATTATAGAGCGTTTTACAAGGCCCGTACTCCCGAGGGGCATCACACCACCGTAACCCATTGCGAAGAATGAAGATAATTCCACTCAAGACACGTCTGTCATCAACGCGTGGTCGTCCATGGCTCTTGGGAAAAAAGGGGCGAAGGCGTGACATCTGTCCTTCGCTCAGCCAG
>NZ_JBDJNE010000069.1:0-796 GCF_039674265.1 Brucella sp. TWI559 | reverse complement strand
ATTACTCGATGATCGAAGCGACGATGCCTGCACCAACGGTACGGCCACCTTCACGGATAGCGAAGCGGAGCTTCTCTTCCATTGCGATCGGCACGATCAGCGTAACGTCAACGGTAACGTTGTCGCCAGGCATAACCATTTCCGTGCCTTCTGGCAGGGTAACAACACCGGTCACGTCCGTCGTACGGAAGTAGAACTGTGGACGGTAGTTGGTGAAGAATGGTGTATGACGGCCACCTTCGTCCTTGGTCAGAATGTAAGCTTCTGCCTTGAACTTGGTGTGTGGCTTAACCGAACCTGGCTTGCAGAGAACCTGACCACGTTCAACGTCTTCACGGCCAATACCGCGAACCAGTGCACCGATGTTATCGCCAGCCTGGCCCTGATCAAGCAGCTTGCGGAACATTTCAACGCCGGTAACAGTCGTCTTGCCGGTGGCCTTGATGCCAACGATTTCAACTTCTTCACCAACCTTGATGATGCCGCGTTCAACACGACCGGTCACAACAGTACCACGACCCGAAATCGAGAACACGTCTTCGATTGGCATCAGGAATGGCTGATCAACTGGACGTTCTGGTGTTGGGATATAATCGTCAACAGCAGCCATCAGGTTGCGGATTGCGTCTTCGCCGAGTTCCTTCGAAGAATCTTCCAGAGCAGCAAGAGCCGAGCCCTTGATGATTGGCGTTTCATCGCCTGGGAAGTCGTACTTCGAGAGAAGTTCACGAACTTCGAGCTCTACGAGTTCGAGAAGTTCAGCATCGTCAACCTGATCGCACTTGTTCAGGAACAC
>NZ_JBDJNE010000068.1:0-816 GCF_039674265.1 Brucella sp. TWI559 | reverse complement strand
TGGAAAATGGCGAGGTTGTTCCCCGCCTTTCCAAAGAATTGCTGGAAACATTTCTCGCCTTGAAAGAGCACACAGGCGACCGCCCCAAGGTGAAAGCCAAAGGGTCGGTCACGCTCAAACTCAATATTGAAGTGGTGGACGGCACAGTCACCATCGAAGCCGATATTGGTTCGAAACGACCAAAGCAGGTTCATGGATCTTCGCATTTCTGGATGCTCGAAGACGGCAGTCTTTCAACGCAACACCCCAAGCAAATCGACATGTTCGGCGGCCCACGTGAGGCAACGCGCAGCGCGTCCGGCGTGATCAACGCATAATTTTTCAACAGCCATAGGATTTAAAATGTCTGAGACTCCGATTGCAACAAACGCAGTTCACAATCTGGCCATTGATATCACTGCCGCAGCCGAACTTGGCGCGCAGGCAAGTGGTGCTGAACTCGTCACAATTGAAACCACAGAATCAATGATTGGGCTTCCTAAGGAAGTGCCAGCCTTATTGACACGCGGCAGCACACCGTCAATTTCGGGTGTTGATCATATTCTTGAAAAATATCGCGTCTTTCCAAGCCGCAAGCGCGGTGTCGCGCAAGTGCAGACTTTGGATGCATTGATTGATCTGACCAATCGCCACAAAACGGAAGACTCGGCAATATTTGCCAATCTTGATTGGACCAAGCCAAGCCTCACATCGATAATTGATTATCATCGCAATCTGTCGGGTGGAGATGCTGATAACTGCCAGCATCGTATCCATTATGAGTTTCCCTTGTCAGATGACTGGAAACTCTGGGTTAAGAATGACGGCGAGGTGATG
>NZ_JBDJNE010000067.1:0-821 GCF_039674265.1 Brucella sp. TWI559 | reverse complement strand
CTAAAATTTCTAAATCGCCTGCCTCTATGGAGCATCGCTCCGTCCACCCCAGAGATGAGATCGCGGCTCTGCGCACAGCCGCGATTATCAAACCCTATTTGCACCAGAAACTTCTCGAATAGGATCTAAACCACCATTTTCAATCAGAAAGTCAACGATTTGAGATAAGCCATGACCGCGTACAAGATCTGTAAAGCCAAAAGGTCTCCCTGATCGCATGCGTTCGGCATCGCTCTGTATGGTGGCAAGATCGACATTGACGTGGGGAGCAAGATCGCTTTTGTTGATTACGAGAAAGTCCGAGCGAGTTATGCCCGGGCCGCCCTTTCTCGGAATTTCTTCACCTTGGCACACCGAAATCACGTAAAGGGTTATGTCAGCCAAATCGGGAGAAAATGTTGCGGCAAGATTGTCTCCGCCGGATTCAATAAAAACAATATCCAGATCGGGAAATTTGCGATTCATTTCGGCAATAGCCTGAAGATTGATCGAAGCATCTTCTCGAATGGCGGTATGGGGGCAGCCCCCTGTTTCCACGCCCATAATGCGATCTTCCGATAGCGCCTGGCGGCGTGCAAGTATGAGAGCATCTTCCTTTGTGTAAATATCGTTTGTTATAACCGCAATCGAAAAATGGTGTCGCAATAGCCGACAAAGTTTTTCCGTAAGAGTTGTTTTTCCTGAACCAACCGGGCCGCCGATGCCGACACGGAGAGGACCATTTTTTGATGCCATGATGAATGCCCCGACTGTAAACTTATATAGAAATAGTGTGTGGTGAATTAGTGATGATCGTGATCGTGATCGTGATCGTGATCGTG
>NZ_JBDJNE010000066.1:0-822 GCF_039674265.1 Brucella sp. TWI559 | reverse complement strand
GAATAGGCCCAGTGGCAAGCACAATGTTAGTCGCTGAAATGCCAGAGCTTGGAACCATCACAGGCGAACAAGCCGCAGCTCTTGTAGGTTTGGCTCCAGTGGCGCATGACAGTGGAACCTTGCGCGGAAAACGATCTATTGCAGGCGGTCGTCGTGCCTTGAGGCATGTGATGTTCCAAGCCGCTCTGGTCGCTGCACATCACAACCCGACCATGAAGATCTTCGCGGATCGTTTGCGAAAAGCCGGGAAACCGCACAAGGTTATCGTCACAGCCGTTGCCCGAAAATTGGTTGCCCTTGCTAACGCACTATGTAGAAAACGTCAAAATGGCTGCTTCCGAAACCATGAAAGATACAGTTGCTAATCAGATCGGCCAGCGCTGTATCATACCGGTCATCAAAGCCGGTCGGATCGAAACTGCCCATCTTGGTATCAATAATATGGCTGGCGAGCTCGAGCATTTCCTTGTCGAACTTGAAACTTCCGATGTCCGAAAACGCTTCTTTTGACGAGCGCACTTCATAGTCGAAATTCAGCGTGGTTGCGAGAAGCCCATCATCATATGCGCGGATCAGCAGTTTACGAGCACGCCGAAACAACACCGCCTCGGCAATTGCCCCAACCTTTTGCAGGCGCATCGCCTCGCGCAGCAAGGTGAACGCTTCCTGATTGTCGTCACTGGGTGCCAGATAATAGGGCCGGTGGCTCTGTTGCAAAAAACAGATTGATTGGCAGATAATAACCTGTTCTGAGAAACAGGAGCAGGAAATGTCTGATTTCAAGTGGCGCCATTTTCGGGGTGAGATTATCC
Source organism: Brucella sp. TWI559 (assembly GCF_039674265.1). NCBI lineage: Bacteria > Pseudomonadati > Pseudomonadota > Alphaproteobacteria > Hyphomicrobiales > Brucellaceae > Brucella > Brucella sp. TWI559. Next base: position 10 of record NZ_JBDJNE010000066.1, on the reverse strand, counting down.
TTTGGGCAGT
>NZ_JBDJNE010000065.1:0-1116 GCF_039674265.1 Brucella sp. TWI559 | reverse complement strand
TGGAAAAGCTACTCCAACTGCATCATGCCGGCGGTGAGGGTATCTGATTAAGCTGCTTCCTGCAAAAGTGTAGCAAAAGCCTCGGCGGGTGTCTTAAATCCAAGACACTTGCGCGGTGTTGCATTGAGATTATGGGCGAGGGCGGTCAACTGTGCCTGGCTGACTTGTGTCAGGTCCGTGTTGCTGGGCAAATACCGTCGAATGCGCTTGTTGATGTTCTCAATTGCGCCTTTCTGCCAGGGTGAGTTTGGGTCGCAAAACCAGCTTTTTGCCCCCATTCCATCCTCCAAAGCCCGATACGCCATAAACTCGGAACCACGATCAAAGGTAAAACTTCGACGTGCGTGATAAGGCAGTGCAGCAAAGGCCTGAATGATTTTATTCATGATAGGCTTTGAATGCCGACTGTTGTTTTTAATGATGACGCAATAACGACTTTTGCGTTCAACAAGGGTCATGACATTGGCTTCTCCAAGGTCACGATCAAAGATAATCAAATCACCTTCCCAATTTCCAAATTGCAGACGATTACCAATAAAATCAGGGCGTTGATGAATACGAAACGCTTCTGGAATGCGGGAACTGCGCGATCGTCTGGTGCCACGTGGGCAGCGCTTTGTTCGCATCTCGGCCAAGTGTTCATACAGTTTCAGCGCGTATTCTTCCTTTGAATAAATGAAGCGATAGATCGTTTCTGCGCATAGACGTATCGCGCTCAGGCCATGACTAACCAGTCGGCCACAGATCTGTTCCGGCGACCAATGTGCTTCCAATTGTTCTATGACGAACTTGCGCAGCTCTGGATAACGTCTGAGCTTTCGCAACCGTGTTCTGCGGTCTTTGCTGATATTGTCGGCAACAACGCTATGATAGCCATTATAGTCTGGTATCTCAGTGTCCCGAAAGCTGTTGCGTTTGATCTCGCGATAGATCGTCGAGCGATGGCGACCCATCAGCCGCGCAATGTCGCCGAGAGGGACTTTAAGCTGTTTAAGTTCGAAAAGACGGCGGCGTTCATGCAAGTTGATCTGTGAATAGCAATTTGACATCCAATTTCCTCCATGGCTAACCACATGAATTCATTGGCATGTTGCAGTTTAAAATAGAATGTACCCC
>NZ_JBDJNE010000064.1:0-1155 GCF_039674265.1 Brucella sp. TWI559 | reverse complement strand
GTATCTTCGAAATAGTCTCCACAATAAGCATCCAATAGAAAACCTCCGATTGAAATCGAAGGTCATGTTACCCTTTAAATAAGGGGTCCCGTTTGGATGCCGATAACCCCTCAAATGGGGTCCTTATTCCATGCTTAATGACATCCAGATCTTCCAGGGCCAGATCAAACTGCTCAGGATTAATCTTCTCTGACTTGCGTCCAAAAGCGGCTTGTTTGAAGGCTGCAACCAGCTTCTCCAGCCGCGCAATCCGATCATCTTTACGAAGACCGAGCGCTGTCGCAGCAATCAGCAGTGCTTTGAGCTCAGCAATATCGTTGGGAAGATCGGCAGCGTCCAACATGAGCCAAACTTACCAAATCCGGCCTTGATATGCTTGATGATTATGCTGCCAGAGTCATCGTCCGCAGGCTATGATGCCGGTGCTCAATAGCTATTCAACAGTAATCGGCGCTCTCGCTTCCACCGCCCGAACGCGTCGCCAGTCAAGTCCTGCGAACAAAGCTTCAAACTGTGCATGGCTCAACGACATCAGTCCATCCCGGATCTCTGGCCAGCTGAACGTATGGGCTTCCAAACGCTTATAAGCCAGAACCATACCCGTGCCATCCCAGTAGATCAGTTTTATGCGATCGGCCTTGCGCGAGCGAAAAACAAATACAGTTCCCGTAAATGGATCCTTTCGCAGCTCGTTCTTCACCAACGCAGCAAGCCCGTCATGGCCTTTACGGAAATCGACAGGTTTGGTAGCCACCATGATGCGAACCCGGTTGGAAGGGAAGATCATTTGAGAGCCGCAAGCGCGCTTGCAACAGCTGCAATCCGGGAAGCCGACACACCTTCTTCCAGCCGAATGATCACTTCTCCGCTGAATATCTCAACGCGCGAAGCTGGTGACGTCACCGGTTCAACTGCAGACTCCGCTACTATAATTGCTGCAAACTCCGTATCATCTTCCGGCGAAGGCAAAACAAGCTTGCCCTGACGTGCCAGCGTGCGCCATGAAGACAGATAGTTTGCACGCACGCCATAGCGATCGGCAACTTCCTGCACGCTCACGCCAGGACGCAAGCTTTCCGAAACAATCCGGGCTTTTAAATCAACGGGCCACTGACGATGGCTGTCACGCTTACTCTGATCCGTTGAGAGAAACTC
>NZ_JBDJNE010000063.1:0-1235 GCF_039674265.1 Brucella sp. TWI559 | reverse complement strand
TGGACTTCCCCTTCAAAAGTGGAGGGCTTCTGTTAAATAAAAGTGACAGGAGAGTTAGAATTGAAGCAGCGAGAATTTACAGAAGAGTTCAAACGCGAAGCCGTTCGTATTTTAACGACGAGCGGTCGAAGCATTTCATCGGTTGCCGACGACCTTGGCATTGGCAAGTCAACACTTGACCGTTGGCGGCGTAATATTTCTGAGAAAGATTTGCTTTCTGGTCCGCATGAGGACATGAACCAGGAGCTTGCCCGTCTTCGAAAAGAAAATGAGCTTCTACGACAGGAACGAGATTTATTAAAAAAAGCGACGGCCTTCTTCGCGCGGGAGACAAGTCGATGAAGTTTGCGTTCATCGACACGGAGAAGGCCCATATGTCTCTGTCACGGCTATGTGCTTTCGCAGGTGTCAGCATCAGCGGCTATTATGCATGGAAGCATCGTTTGCCCAGTCGTCGTCAGCTTGATGACATGATTATCTTGGCCCACATTCGTAACCAGTTTGCGCTGTCGCGTGAAACTTATGGAAGTCCTCGCATGCATGTCGAACTGAATGAAGAAGGCATTCGGGCAGGTCGTCACCGCACGGCGCGACTGATGCGCGAAAACAGTCTTAAAGCCCGGCAGAAAACGCGCTTCAAACGCACGACCGACAGCAATCATGGCGAGGCTGTCGCTCCCAATCTTCTGGATCAGGACTTTACCTGTGATGGACCGGATCAGAAATGGGGTGTCGATATCAGTTACATATGGACCACCGAAGGCTGGCTATATCTGGCAATCGTTGTCGATCTCTATTCTCGTCGCATCATCGGTTGGGAAGCGCGTGACCGGATGAAAAAGGATCTGGCTATCTGTGCTTTGAATAAGGCTATTGCAATCCGGCAACCAAAGCCGGGGTTGATCCAGCACTCGGACAGGGGAAGTCAATATGCCAGTTATGAGTATCGCAAAATCCTCAGAGCTCACAAAATGCTTCCATCCATGAGCGGAAAAGGAAATTGTTACGATAATTCGATGGTGGAAACCGTCTTCAAGACGATCAAGTCGGAACTGATATGGAGAACTGTGTTCCAGACACGCAAGGATGCGGTCAAAGCCATTGGCGAATATATTGACGGATTCTATAATCCCATCAGAAGACATTCTGCCCTCGGGTATAAATCGCCGGTGCAGTTCGAGACGGCGAACCGTAAATTAATGACAGAACCTCTCCACTAAATAAGGGCAAGTCCA
>NZ_JBDJNE010000062.1:0-1362 GCF_039674265.1 Brucella sp. TWI559 | reverse complement strand
AATTTGGATAATTTAGACGTGCGATCGGGTGCGGTCATGTATCAGGCCTGTTTTGCGGCATTCACATAGCCGCTGGCCGGTATGGAGCTTAGCGGTTCTGGTGCAAAATCACTTCTACGGGCTCTAAGCCCATTGACCCGGATGCGTTTCCAGAACCGTTTGCCGATCATTGTCCTTACTATCCGTTGACCTCCTCACACGCCGTCGTTCCGCTCTAACTTGCCTATTTAACTTACGCGACAGTCAGTAGCGGATCTCTATAATCTTCCCTCTTTGTCTGCATTGCCCAAAGGCTGCGGGCCATCTTGTTCGCCAAAGCTATGGCAACAACCATTCTAGGTTTACGTAAAAGCATCGCATGAAGCCACGTTCCAGGTACTGGCGCCTTTTTACTGGCCCAGCGTATTATCGACATGGCACCGATTATGAGCAAACGCCGAATATCACGCTGCCCCATTTTCGATGTACGTCCCAAAATCTGCTTTCCGCCACTCGAGTGTTGGCGCGGTACAAGTCCGAGCCATGCAGCAAAATCCCTACTGCGCCTAAAAACAGTTAGCGTAGGGGCGAATGCTTCAATGGCCATAGCCGTGATAGGCCCTAGACCGGGCATGGTCATCATACGCGATGAAGCGTCAGACCGTGCGGCTTCTTTCTTTAGGACAGCCTCGAGAGATAGAATCCGCGTCGAAAATGTCTCAATCTGCTCAAGGTAAATGCGTGCCGTTTCCACTATCAGCCTATCTACCGTATCTTCTGCCTGGTCAATAAGATGCCGGATGCTTGAAAGATTCCACAAGCCTTTCGGCGCGATAAGGCCGTGTTCAGCCAGATGTGCCCGTAAGGCATTTATCGTTTGGGTTCGTTGACGGACAAATAACTCGCGTGTCCGGAAGACCATTGCGCGTGCTTGCTGTTCATGCGTTTTAGGCTCGACGAAGCGCATCGTTGGACGCGTTGCAGCCTCAGCGATAGCCTCCGCATCAGCAACGTCATTTTTCTGCCGCTTCACAAAGGGCTTTACATAGGCGGGTGGGACCAGCCGGATCTCATGACCAAACTCACCGATCTCGCGTGCCCAGTAATGGGCCGTTGCACACGCTTCCATGGCGACGATGCACGGTGGCAGCTTTGAAAAAAATGCTAAAAGTTGTCCGCGTGTTAGTTTCTTACGCAGAATAACGCTGCCGTCAACGCGTGCGCCATGAACCTGAAAAACCTGCTTTGCAAGATCCAGACCGATAATGCTAATCTCTCCCATGGATATCTCCTCTCAAGTGACGTTACCCAACATCACCTTGGCACATTGAGATGCCGTTGGCAGGGGGTATCCACACCATCACTTCTCAGCGGCAATCAACA
>NZ_JBDJNE010000061.1:0-1449 GCF_039674265.1 Brucella sp. TWI559 | reverse complement strand
CATGGCAGACCGTCCGATTATGACGACAAGTGCTGGTGCACCGATCCCGGATAACCAGAATTCCCTGACTGCGGGTGAGCGCGGCCCTGTTTTGTTGCAGGACTATCAGCTGATCGAAAAGCTGGCACATCAGAACCGCGAGCGTATTCCTGAGCGCGCTGTTCACGCCAAGGGCTGGGGTGCATTTGGGACGCTGACTATCACAGGTGATATTTCCAGATATACCAAGGCCAAGGCTTTGCAGCCCGGTGCAAAAACTCCGATGCTGGCGCGCTTCTCAACCGTTGCCGGCGAGCAGGGTGCCGCTGATGCCGAGCGCGATGTGCGCGGCTTTGCACTGAAGTTCTACACCGAGGAAGGCAACTGGGATCTGGTTGGCAACAACACACCGGTGTTCTTTGTGCGTGATCCGGTCAAGTTCCCGGATTTCATCCATACCCAGAAGCGTCATCCCAAGACCAATCTGCGCTCCGCAACCGCCATGTGGGATTTCTGGTCGCTTTCGCCAGAAAGCCTGCATCAGGTGACGATCCTGATGTCGGATCGCGGGCTTCCGACCGATGTACGCCACATTAACGGTTACGGTTCGCACACCTATTCCTTCTGGAATGATGCGGGTGAACGCTATTGGGTCAAGTTCCACTTCAAGACCTTGCAGGGCCACAAGCACTGGACCAACAGCGAGGCCGAACAGGTGATTGGCCGCACGCGTGAATCCACGCAGGAAGACCTGTTTACATCCATCGAGAAGGGCGACTTTCCGAAGTGGAAAGTTCAGGTTCAGATCATGCCGGAACTGGACGCTGACAAGACGCCTTATAACCCCTTTGATCTTACCAAGGTCTGGCCGCATGCCGATTATCCGCCAATCGATATTGGTGTGATGGAACTCAACCGCAATGCGGAAAACTATTTCACCGAGATCGAAAACGCGGCGTTTTCGCCCTCCAATATCGTGCCCGGTATCAGCTATTCGCCAGATAAAATGCTTCAGGCGCGGCTGTTCTCCTATGCCGATGCGCATCGTCATCGTCTTGGCACGCATTATGAGAACCTGCCGGTTAACCAGCCAAAATGCCCTGTGCATCATTATCATCGTGATGGTCAGATGAATACATATGGCGGCATTGCTACGGGCAACCCGGATGCGTTTTACGAGCCAAACTCGTTTAACGGCCCTGTAGAGCAGCCATCGGCCAAGGAACCGCCACTGCGCATTCAGGGTGATGCGGATCGCTATAATCATCGTATCGGCAATGATGATTATTCGCAGCCACGTGCTTTGTTCAATCTGTTTGATGATGGGCAGAAGCAACGCCTGTTCTCGAACATTGCAGCAGCCATGGGCGGTGTGCCGGGCTTTATCGTCGAACGCCAGTTGGCGCACTTCAAGCTTGTACATCCTGATTATGAAGCCGGTGTGCGTGCGGCGCTCAAGACGGCGCACGG
>NZ_JBDJNE010000060.1:0-1515 GCF_039674265.1 Brucella sp. TWI559 | reverse complement strand
TGTCCGACCTCAGCGCCTTTGAGACAAAACTGGTTTAATTAAGAAGAGAGGATTTTCGGCTCATCATAGCTTTATCAAAGGACGCAAAGATGAGACAGAAACCCGTTCCCCAAACGTCTTCTGCGGAGAAGACGATCAAAGATATCCGTCGTGCCACGCGTAAACATTATTCGGCCGAGGATAAAATCCGTATTGTTTTGGAAGGTCTGCGCGGGGAAGACAGCATTGCTGCGATCTGCCGCCGTGAGGGGATCGCCGAGAGCCTTTATTATAGCTGGTCGAAAGAATTCCTCGAGGCAGGAAAGAAGCGCCTTGCAGGCGACACCGCCCGTTCTGCCACCAGCGACGAAGTAAAAGCGCTGCGTCGTGAAAGCCGTGACCTGAAGGAGGCGCTGGCCGACGTCACGCTGGAAAACCGCCTGCTCAAAAAAAGCATGATCGGGGATGGGGGCGACGACGAATGAGATATCCCGCCTCCGAAAAGCATGAGATCATCCGGCTTGTCGAGCAGTCGCATTTGTCAGCCAGGCAGACGCTGGAAAAGCTGGGCATTCCAAGGCCGACCTTCTATCGATGGTATGATCGCTTCCAGACCTACGGTGTCGAGGGGCTGGAAGACCGGACGTCCGCACTTTCGCGGGTGTGGAATCGTATCCCTGACGATATCCGGGATCGCATCATCGCACTAGCGCTCGATCATGCCGACCTGTCACCGCGTGAATTGGCGGTGAAGTTCACTGATACGGAAAGTTATTTTGTATCAGAGGCTTCGGTCTATCGCTTACTCAAGGCTCACGACCTGATCACGTCGCCAGCCTATATCGTCATCAAGGCCAATGACGAGTTCAAGGACAAGACCACGAGGCCGAACGAGATGTGGCAAACCGACTTCACCTACCTGAAGGTCATCGGCTGGGGATGGTTTTACCTATCGACCATCCTCGACGATCACTCCCGCTACATCATCGCCTGGAAGCTGTGCACCAGCATGAAGGTGGATGACGTTACCGATACACTCGATCTTGCATTGGCCGCCTCAGGCTGTGACAAGGTCAGGGTCGAGCATCGTCCCCGCCTGCTGTCGGACAACGGTTCGTGTTACGTCGCATCCGATCTCGGCGAATGGCTGGAGAAATACGAGATCGACCAGGTTCACGGCGCTCCCGGCCACCCGCAGACGCAAGGGAAAATCGAACGCTGGCACCAGACGCTGAAGAACCGCATCCTGCTTGAAAACTACTTCTTCAAGGAGGATCTTGAAGCCCAGATCGCGGCCTTCGTCGAGCATTACAATCATCGCCGTTACCATGAGAGCCTCGACAATCTCACTCCCGCCGACGTCTACTTCGGACGCGGACAGACCATCCTGCTCGAACGCGAAAGGATCAAACGAGACACGATCAAAAAACGCCGCTTGAACCACCAGGCCAAAGCGGCTTAAATCAACCCCCAAACCGAGCCGGAAACTCCAATCTTCAAAAGCACAAATAGTCTCAAATCATTCGACGACGGACA
>NZ_JBDJNE010000059.1:0-1690 GCF_039674265.1 Brucella sp. TWI559 | reverse complement strand
TCCCCCCCACGGAGATGATCTCGATGCCGTTATTGGTTTTAGCGCCAAAACCGTGACGGTTGGTGATGTCGACTTTGGAAGTGCCGGCTGTGTTGCCACTGACATTCATCCGGTCAATCAATGAACTGTCATCACCAAGCACACCCCACATATGCAGCGTACCGCCTTGTCCGTTATAATCGCCGGACACATTAAGCACCGTGCCGCCATTGCCGCCGAAGAAAACATCGCCCCCATTGGATAAGCCGGCCATGGTGCTGGAGAAACCGCCAAGTTCGAGCGATGCCCCACTGGCCACGCTATAGCGCGAAGCAGCTGAGAAGCCACCGGCTGCCCCCTGAACCAGCGCGCCCTCATTGACAGCAGTGTTGCCCGAATAGTCATTGGCACCATAAAGCACCAGATCACCATTGCCATTCTTGGTGATGCCACCCGTGCCGGAGATCTTACCGGAGAAATCGCCATGCAGGTTCTGATTGAGCGTTAATGTGCCCGAACCAAGCGTGATAGTGCCGTCACCGGCTTTCTCACCCACAAGACTGCCAACGGTTTCATTAAAGTCGGCAAGATCAAGCACCCCACCGCCCTTGATGGTCACATTGCCCGAACCAAAAGCATTCTCCGCAATGCCAGCTTTGGCAGCGCCTGCTGCAACCGTCAACCCGCCACTGAACGTATTATTGCCAGAGAAGGTCGTCGTGCCGATGCCATCTTTGGTAACGGCACCAACGCCGCTCACCTTGTTTGCAAATGAAAAATCCTGATCCTTGTTGATCAGCAGCTTGCCACGGTCAAACTCTGTGCTTGCAAGAACGATCTCGGCGCTGTTTGCAATGCTGCCGTTTCCGCTCAGCTCCAGCGTGCCCTCTTGCACCGTGGTGGTGCCGCTATAGCTGTTCTGGCCTGTCAGATTCAGTATTCCATAGCCAGATTTGGTAAAGCCATTCTGCCCGTCGAGAATGGAGGATATGGTTGCCACATAGTTGGCATGCTCCATCACGCCGTCACCAACGTTGATCCGAACATCCGTTCCACCCAGCGTGATTGTGCCTCCCTCAACGGTGTAACCATCAACGAAGAACTGCATGCCGTTGACACGCGGCGTAAAGCCATTCTCAATCATGACCTTACCACCGGTGCCCTGAAACACGGCAAAAACGTCATCCGCCCAGGGAGTATTGCCGTTGCCGTTCTGGTCGGTCCAGTTCGAGTTCGCTGCGTTCCATGTTCCATCGCCGCCATGGACGGTGCCATCGCCTATCATCTGGCTTCCATCCCAGTAGGACATGGTCCGACCGCCACTGTTAACCAGATTGACCTGCCCCTGAGGTTGCAGCACTTGCAGGCTATAGTTCTGATCGCTTCCTGCAGCCATCTGCATACCGTTATCGGTCAGTGGATTGTCTGACTGGAAAATACGATAGACCCCGACATCCATCTGGCTATTCTTGTTCACGGTCAGTGTACCGTCGATGGTCAGATTGCCGTTGACATGGAAAAGCTCGCTCATTGACGGTCCGCCATTCAACGTCACGTCGACATTGCTGCCTGCATTGAGCGTCAAGTCTTTTGAGAAAGTCAGGACCTGTCCGCTCTGAGCAAAAAGAGTCCCCTCAACCGTTGTATTGCCGCCAATGCTGCCATGGCCACCCAGTGCCGCACCGGATGCGACATCGACCGTGCCGGTTCC
>NZ_JBDJNE010000058.1:0-1770 GCF_039674265.1 Brucella sp. TWI559 | reverse complement strand
AACGCCGCTTGAACCACCAGGCCAAAGCGGCTTAAATCAACCCCCAAACCGAGCCGGAAACTCCAATCTTCAAAAGCACAAATAGTCTCAAATCATTCGACGACGGACAGGAAACATTACTAAAAGCAACAGATATCGTAACAAGTTAGCCTCTTAACCGCTCATTGGATTACAGGCGATAAAGGTGGTTTGTGACGAAAAACTGACAACGGTAGCGTGTTCTGAAATTGGCTACACCAAATGTGCAATACCGCGTTTTTACACGGCCAGCATCAATTGGCGTCAGCGAAACCGTCAAAACCAAAAGGAAGGATCAAACCATTGCATGATGCCTACTTTACCTGACTGTCGATGAATGCCTTAAGTGCGGGCAGAACTTGTTCTGGTGAATCCTCCAGCACGGTATGCGAGGCGAAAGGCAGGTTCAGCAGCCGCGCCCCTTCAACTTGTTCAGCCAGTTCGAAAGCCTGACGGCGGGAAACCAGAAAATCCTCGTCGCCACGTATTACAAGAAGTGGACATGCAATAGAGCTGACGGATGCGCCAGGATAGGCGTGTTCGCCACTTCCGAGCCACATTGCCTTAGTTGCTTCGAAAAGCCTGGCAAAATCTGGTGAAGGATTTTCTGCCTCATAGTTCTGGACCTGATCATGAAACATATCGCGCCATTCGTCCACGGTGATGCCCTTGTATATCTCACGAGTTGGCTCTTCAGTCGGCATCTCCCAGTGCGCTCCTACAGTGACAATAAAGCGTGGACGAACGGCGTTGGATGCCCCAAGGCGCAAGGCCACGATACCGCCATCGCTGTGGCCAATGATGCCAGCATCTGTCAGGCCCAACTCGGACAGAACTATAGCAATGTCCTGTTCAAGCTGATGGTAGTTGAGAGGAGCATTTCCAAGTGGGGAACGACCATGTCCACGGCTATCGATTGCGATAAGCCGAAAGTCAGCCGCCAGATCTTTTGCCAGGGGTACGAAGTCGTTTCGGCTCCCCAAGCCGCCATGAAGCAAAACAATCGGCGTCCCTTCCGCCTTTCCCGCTTCCGTTACGTATAAGCTGGTATCACCTCTACTTACAATTTTGCCGACATCGAACATGCAATCTTTCCCAAATCTTTTGGATGTATCATTTAGTGCGCTGCACAAATTAGGCTTTCCGGCTTAGACTTCGCAATGAACTTTTGCCGTTCCGCGCCGCAAGTTAAGCTTTCCGTCCCATTTGTCAGCTGTCCTAGGCCGGAAATAGGCCCAATCACGCAGCGTAATTAGCGCTTACCTTGATTCTCATCTTTTTCATCAGCGTAGCGAAATGCATCCGCCCAAATTCAACCCCTTCTTTTTTCAAAAGACCCTGCAACATCCAAATTCCAGCGGATTGGTACTCCAGATACAGTTTATCGATCCTGCGCATCAGTGCCAGATCGCCAGCAGATACAGGGCGCGGTGAATAGTTTACACTGCTACGGCTGAACCCAAGGAGCTTTGCCTGTCGTGCGACCGAAAGCTTGTGAGCACGGTAAATCATTTCCCTCCGTCCGGCAATCCCGCCTTGCTGAGCGCTCCGGCCAAAAAATCGTTCTCCAGAATTAGGTCGTACACTCATAAATAGTCTAGCTATTTGAATGGATTATTGGTTCAAAGGTCTCGGATTTGGAGGTCTTTGATGTCACGTCGCCGCTATGAACTTACAGAACGCGAATGGTCGATTATTGCGCCGCTGTTGCCATGCAAACCTCGTGGTGTACCCCGCGTCGATGATCGCATG
>NZ_JBDJNE010000057.1:0-1987 GCF_039674265.1 Brucella sp. TWI559 | reverse complement strand
CTATCGCGGCATTGCAACACGTTACGACAAAAACCCGGCCAATTTCCTGGCTGCTGTCAAACTCATCGCTGTCCGCATCTGGTGCATCAGTTTATGAGTCTACGCCGTAATGAACTGAGCCGGCCATGCTGCGAAAGCATCAGCCTTTGCGCCAGTTCCGCCAAGGTCGCAAATAATCTTAACCCGCATCAACGGATCAAAACTGACGCGCCCTATCCGTCTTTCAAGCCGTGTATCATTCAGGCACTTGGCAAAATATGCGCCAGAAGCAACAGTGACATAACCACCTTCCCATACATGTGCATAATCATCGGGCGTCATGCGAAGGCAGTCTACGCGCTCCTGCTCCAGTTCTTCCGAAAACCAAGGATTATCCCGCCAGTTCGCTTGTACGACAATTGCGCCGCTTGGTTTCTCAGGCCCACGCAACATCACATCAACCGGATCGCTTTTCTTACGAGCGTTCCAACTCCACCACATTTGAGCGCCGGGCGTTCGCATTGTGGGGCGTAGCATCTTGATCGAAGTTGAGGATGCTGTTTGCGCTTCTTCCCACCAAGACCGTTTAAAGCCTTCCAGTGATTTCACACTGTCAGCGGTATAATCATTCATGCCCTTGAAGATGATTAGACCATCGCCGGGCGTGCGGATCACATCACGATAGACCTTGAAGCCGTCAGCCTCTCCCAGCCGGAATGATGATAGTTTGGCCTCAATCAGCGCTTTTGACGACTGCGCGAGGTCTTTCTGAACTTCACGAATGCAGATTGACTTTAAGCCTTCGCCTGCACTGTTGCCCGGCTCTGCCAGACTGTCCTCTATCATCATCCCGGCGAAGAAATGCGACTTGCCGGAACCGCGACCACCCCATGCACCTTTATCGCGTGCGGGTTCGAGCAGCGGGAGGAATACTCTCGCTGTTGGCATTTCTAATTCTCTTGGCTGCATTAATCCGCTTTCGGATCGACAATCACACGCTTGATAGACTGGATTTTGATTGCATCCATTTCGGCATCACCGCCGATTGCAAGCTTATCGCCATATTTCTTTGGAGCCATCTTGGACATAAGCCACTTGCGAGCATCTATGCGAAGCTTGGCACGCTGCGTATCATCTTCATTGCCTTCGTCCGCGATTTCTAGAATGTCTTCTGCCATCGCTTCCATTTGGGCTTCGCGTGCGCGGGCGTATTGCTCACGAAAGTCCTTATGTTCGGAAAGCCAACGGAAAACTGTTGTCTGGCTGGGAATACCCGCCTGTCCGCAAATAGTGCGCAACGAAATTCCTGACGAAATCTCCGCACAAATATGTGCTGCGAGCTGCTCTGTGAATTTGGTAGGTCTACCAATTCCCACCGGCTGGCCAGCCCTTGCTTCTGCCCTATCCGCTATAGCTTTAATCTGCTCCGGCGTCGGCCCCTTCTCTCTCATGCTACTGTATCCTTTCGCCGGTTTGAGCGGTTGAAGGCTCTTGCTTCGGCGTGAGACTCACGGTTGTATTCTTGATGGGTAAAAGGAGGGCAACATGCCATTGATTAAACTGACAAGAACCATGCCGACGGGTACTCCGGTTTTCATCAACACGGAAAACATTGCTGCCATCGATACCTTTGGAGCTATTACCAGAGTACTCATTAATACAGCTGGAGCTGACGGCCAATTGGTCGCGATTGGCGGAACTGAGGGCATCCATACTGTTGCTCAAATCGTTAACAACGCCACCTGAGGTGAGTACCCGCCGTGATAGATGAGAAGCGTGCTGACTCCCTCGAAAAGGCATCTATTGATGCATCTACGGAAGGTCTTAAGGCTCTTCTTCTCTTGAACGGCGGGGCATGCCTAGCGCTGCTTGCATTCCTGTCTGCGGTTATGGCTTCAAGCGGGATGTCACCTTCTAAGGCAAAGTTCATAAGCGCTGCGACAATTTCGCTTCCGTTTTTTGCTGTCGCGGCGGGCCTGTCAGTTGTCACATGTGTTGTCGCTTATCT
>NZ_JBDJNE010000056.1:0-2245 GCF_039674265.1 Brucella sp. TWI559 | reverse complement strand
ACGCGGGGTACACCACGCGGTTTGCATGGCAACAGCGGCGCAATAATCGACCATTCGCGTTCTGTAAGTTCATAGCGGCGACGTGACATCAAAGACCTCCAAATCCGAGACCTTTGAATCACTAATACATTCAAATAGCTAGACTATTTATGAGTGCACGACCTAGACGAAACCGCGATGAGCCGGTACAAGCAAAATGGAGGTCTTCGTTTGAACGCCCGTTCCGTTACCAACTAACACGCGGAAGCTTCACGTCGTTGCAGCATTCTCAATCGGAAGCTGGCATGTGCCCGTATGGATTCAGTTCGCGTCAAAAAACAACAGAATAGAACCAACATCAAAGAACAACGTGCGTAAATTTACTGATCCACGCACCAAAGCAACTCAGAGTATTTCAAAAGTGGCCAGATATCTTGAGTGAAGACCAGTTTTTTACACGCCTAAGCCGTGATCACCCTATTACGGCCGAGGCCCTTTGCATTATATAACGCTGCATCCGCCCTATGTAGATCGTCTGAAAAGCTTTCGCTGTGAGACCCGTGCGCGATGCCTATGGATATCGTATAATTAACGGTTACTACTTCGCAACTGACGCGGCTTTCTTCAACACTGCTACGCAAGAACTCGCAAACAGAGATGAATTCGTTTCCTAACGGATTTGAGGATATCACGACGAATTCCTCGCCTCCAAGCCGCCCAGCACATAACCCCCGTTTCTCACTGACTGCCCTCAAAATACACGCGAGATTTACAATAACGGTGTCACCGACAGCATGGCCGTGGGAATCGTTGATGCTTTTGAACTTATCGATGTCTATTATTGCGATATCCAGAGGGCCGGGGAACTGATCGACGTAATCCCTCACACCCTTCCGGTTGAGCAACCCAGTCAATGGGTCAGTTCTGCTCAAGTTCAAAGACCTTTCATACGAATTCAGCAGCTTCTGAAAAACAACAGAATTAATGTAGGTCACAGCGAATGAAATTGTAAACGCCAGCGTGGCAGTTACAACGGTTCCCACCGCTAATGCATTAACCGGATACAAAACGAGCCCCATTTGCATCGCGACCGTAATTGCCAGAACATATAACAGTATGGCTATGGGAACAATGCACACGCTCACTTTGATTGCGAACCCGGCGGGACTAAATAACGGAAGATGCCCATCCCGAACAATTGGAAATAGAATAGATTTGAATAGTCGATAGAAAAGACTGTTAATCATATAATGAGTTAAGCATCCTCAATAAGTGTTGCGTTTGTCTATCCGGTTTATAGCATACGCCAAGAAGCGCGAGTAGTTTTCTTTTATTTCGCCACTGCTTGGAGCAGACGAAGTCGAGTTTGACAGGGTAATCCCCCCGGCAATTAACAGGCTTTAAAAGTAGAATTTTCTCGGCATTATGATCGAGGAGATTGTTGATGAAGATAAGCAGATTTAGCGAACCGCAGCTTCTTGCGATCCTGCGTCAGGCAGAAGGTGGCGTTCCAGTACCGGAGCTATGTCACGAACATGGAATGAGCAACGCTTCATTCTACAAGTGGCGCGCCAAGTATGGCGGCATGGATGCGTCGATGATCAGCCAGATGAAGGCTCTGGACGATGAGAACCGTCGGCTCAAGAAGATGTATGTCGAGATGAGCATGCAGACAAAGCTTTTAAAAGAGGCTCTAGGAAAAAAATGACGCGGTCATCTCAACGCCAAGAGATGGCCAGGAAAGCCGTGGCGCTACGCGGGGTCAGCATTGCACTGGCCTGCCGTATCTTTGGTGTCAGCGAGACCTGTTACCGTTACAGCGCCAAGCTGAACGAAGAGAACGAGCAGATCGCCGATCTGCTGATCGGGCTAACGAGTGCGAAGAAGAACTTGGGGGCTCTGTTGCAACAATTCCAGTTGGTTGGTGTGGTCCTGTTTTCTCCGCCGTCACGAGGGCTGACCTTCGAATTTCTGCGCGAGCAGCGACACCACTTCTGCGAGTGCGCACGGTCCAATGCCGAAAGCTCGTTTGACAATCCGGGCTTCTCCACGGATATCGCCGGTGAGATTGAAAATAGCAGCTTGGCCCTTGCGTTACGCCCGCATGACCTCAAAACCCTTGATCGTCGCATAGGCCGATTTCAAGGTCTTGAACCCTCGCACCGGCTTGATCAGTTGTTTCAGCTTGCCATGATCCGCCTCAACAACGTTGTTCAGATACTTAACCTGCCGGTGGACGAGATCCTCCGGGCATTTGCCTTCGGTC
>NZ_JBDJNE010000055.1:0-2425 GCF_039674265.1 Brucella sp. TWI559 | reverse complement strand
ACGGCGATATACAGATGCGACACATGGGCAATTTAGAGATGCGACATTTTTTGTATCTCTTGCCCTTTTCAAATCGAACGCGGAAAGGAAGACTAGGTTTTCAGCTGCAAACAGCGGATGGGAGCCGTCATGTCTTGTTTGATCACGATGTCGCAAAAAGAACTCAACCGGCTGAAGACCGTTCAGCAAATCAGAGATAATCAGCTTCGCGTGGTGGAGGCAGCTGCGCTGCTTGGCCTCAGTCGTAGTCAGGTTCATCGGCTGTTACAGGCATTTGATCGGCTTGGTGCAGCGGGCCTTGTTTCGGGCAAGCGCGGTCGTCCGAGCAATCGCCGTTATGGCGAGGATTTCCGGAATGATGTTCTGGATATTGTACGCACGTATTATCGGGACTTTGGGCCGACACTGGCCTGTGAGAAGCTGATTGAACGCCATCAGCTTTCAGTCAGCAAGGAGACGCTGCGGCAATGGATGACAGCAGCGGGATTGTGGACATCACGTCGCGAACGCAAGCGGCAACTGCATCAACCGCGCGGCCGGCGTGATTGCTTTGGTGAACTGATACAGATCGACGGTTCGCATCATTGGTGGTTCGAGGAGCGGGGTCCCAAATGCGCCCTCCTCGTTTATATCGACGATGCCACTGGCAAGCTCCTGCATTTGCGCTTTGCGGGCTCAGAGAACACGTTTGATTATTTTCATGCGACGAAGGCATATCTCCAGCAATGGGGCAAACCACTCGCTTTCTATAGCGACAAACACGGCGTTTTTCGTTCGCTTCATCCGTCGAAGCAAGACCGAACAAGCGGCCTGACACAGTTTGGTCGGGCACTTTATGAGCTCAACATCGACATTATCTGTGCCAATACTCCACAGGCCAAAGGCCGTGTTGAGCGGGCAAACAGGACTTTGCAGGATCGTCTGGTCAAGGAATTGCGGCTGCGCGGCATCGATACGATCGAAGCAGCCAATGCATATGCGCCGGAATATATTGCAGATTTCAATGCCCGTTTTGGCAAGGAGCCACGCAATCCCAAGGACATGCATCGACCACTGGCCGCGCATGAGAACATTGATGATGCGCTGTGCCGGAAGGAAGTGCGAACGCTGTCACAAACACTGACACTTCGTTATGACAAGGTTCTGTTTATCCTGGAGCCGACCGAAGTTGCAAAGCGGCTTGCGCGTCAGAAGGTCGTTGTCTGCGACTATCCCGACGGACGTCTGGAGATCATGCATGGCACGGACACCCTGCCCTATACAACATTTGACAAGCTTCGTTCCATTCATCGCTCGCCTGTTGTCGAGAACAAGCGACTGGATGACATGTTGTCGATCGTCGCTGAGATGCAGGCGGGACGGGAGCAGCAACGCAGCAAAAGCGGTCCGCGTCGTACCGGTCAGGCCAACCATATGTTTGGTATACCTGACGGCAGTGTCGGGAACGGCTATCAGAAGCGAGAGCGTAAATCGCGAACAGCTTACATGAGCGACTCTGCTGTCATTGCCCGGCGAGAACAAGCTTTATTGAGACAGTCGGCGCCGGAATAAAGGGCGTCAATGGACGCCGATATCGCTTTGCGTATCCGACTCCAATTGCAGGCAAGCTGTCCAGAGCGGTGTTTTGTGGAAGATTCCGTCGTCAAGAAAGTTGAGCCCTTCTCTTGCCTCAAAAAGCAGGCCGAGCCAGCATAAGCGTCGCAGGACACCGTACTGAAGCTCGAATTTCAGGTCCCACGCATCGACGGTTATTTCAGTGTCGGACAGATGAGCGATATCCGGATAGAGTATCTTTACAATGTCCATCGGCTTACACCCTTCTCTGGTCTTGATATTGAGCAGATTGAGATACATACGCCACCAACGCAATCGTGCCTGGATCGCCTCTTTACGTTCTGTGGCATGAATATACGAATAGAGATAATCGGTGGCGATCAGATCGAAGAAAGCGTGTGGATTGACCAGAAACTCCAGGCCACGTTTGGTTGGCAGCAGTACATTTTTCCTGCGGCGAAGAAGCTTTAGATAACGGGTCAGATCGTGCACAACACAAAGTGGTGGCATGTCGTTTTCATTAAGCACCTTGTGCATGCTGTAGAGGTCTTTGGCTGTGAATCTGGGCCAGTGGAAGTTCTCAGCAGCGCAGTGTACGAATTTGCGGTTCATTGCGCCAGTTGCCGTTAGTCCGATGCCACCCTCGCGCTGCGCGTAGGCGACTGCAAGCAGCATGCCGCGAAGCAGTGGTGAGAGTGCAGCGATATCGACATCACCTTGCAGGCAGATTTTTGGTAGCATTGTACGACTTGGATCCCTCTCCTGCCCGATGCAGGTGAGCCGAGTATCAACTGCTGACAGAACAATTGCTACTGAGAAAGCTAAAGCCGAAGAGGTGGATACTCACCCGCCCCCATTCCTCGTTTGCAAC
>NZ_JBDJNE010000054.1:0-2628 GCF_039674265.1 Brucella sp. TWI559 | reverse complement strand
GGCGAAGAATTGCTACCCGTTATGATCGCTGCCCGGTCGTGTTCCGTGCAGCAATAGATCTCGCAGCAGCCGTTATATTCTGGCTCGGAAAGCAATGAGTCCTGAGCCTAGCCACCTGCCCACCCCCAACACCATCCCTTCAATTTGAAAATCAACAGGGTTTTGGACGAAAGTTCAGTCCCAAAACCATGATCACCGAAGCAAGCGCAGACAAATTTGAAATAATAAAAAGCCGCCAATCTCTTTGGGAGCTTGGCGGCTTTTGAATGTGCAGAGATGCTCACTTAGCGGCGCTATCTTGTTCGTTCGAGGCAAGCTTCATCGGTACCGAAACCGAAGAGACAGATGGAACCGACGGGGGCACCTTTGTCTCAAGCTTAAGCATTTTATGCAATCCAATGCGATCGAGCTGATCGAATATTTTCGTACCCCAGCGTTCGACAGCAACGGCCATGCCCATTTTCAACATAGAGTCTCCATCATCAAGCATCGCCTTGGCTTCTGGCTCAGGGGCATTTTGAAATTCATCCAACTCCCTCGCATTGATTGAATAGTCAGCAATGGCGCGGAAGAAGGAATTATATTCAATTGTGATCAAGCTGACTTTTTCGCCAGCTTTTTTTATCACCCGTTCCAGCCCGGGATGCAGAAAAATCTGGCCCTGAACTTCGTTTTGTACAACGACCACATGATGATAAGCATTGATTGCGCCATCGCGGAACAGCCATTTCAAGATATCAATTGCATCAAGTTGCGAAACATGACCTGCGGTGACTGGCACAAACAGGATTGGTCGCATGCGCTTTTGTGTATCCGCAACGCCATCCCAGAAGCGATCGTTGAATCCCATCATTTGCGTAATGTATTGATAGCTGGCAAGCGCGTTGGCACCAAAGTCAACGATGTGATTACCAGCAAGGACGGGATCAATCACACTGCACCACATTCGCAGTTGTTCACTCAGGTCCTGAGAGGGCTTATCGTAAGGTGTCTGGAAAAACACATCCTTTGTATGCGGAATTGCCCGACGCAAAGGAGATTGATAGTTTTCTCTCAGTCCTTCTCCCTCTATGCAATAGGTCTTGTACTGCTCATCGAAGCGATCGACATATTTGCAAAGTAATTCACAAAGCATTGTCTTACCAACGCCGCCGGCTTTGTTCACTGATATCATACTTCTCATAACAAGTTCCTTTTTTAAAAGTCAGTTATGACGAGAATGATATTGAAGAAAAACCATAAGTAAATGATTTTATTAGCTTTTTACCCCCGCAACCATACATGCGACCTTTAAATTATACTTGCAAATCAAACCACTGACAGCGTTTGAGCAGCATCATTTTCCCCTCGAGGAACGGGTAAAAAACAGCTATGGTCGGCAAAAATATTTCGAATTTAAGATGCGATTCATCAAAATCGGATTTGCCAACGCATCACGTTTTGATCGTTCTGGATGGCGTAAAAGGCAAATATCACAACAGTTGGATGTGATCATGCAATACAAGCGACATTGCCGCAGTGACCGTGGCAGGATGACGATCGTTCGCTGTTGCGCATCAAACGCAACGCTGTAAAACTGCAAGATGACTGTACTGTTTGAGCTGAAACGTTAAGGCGCACTTTCGATCTGATTAAATGAGATTGGCGTTTTCAAAGCAGTTACGATTTAAATATTTTTGAACGTGCTTTCATACGTTTCAGGCTACGCTTAACACACGCTGCGATTAAAGATCGGATCAGCATCCATTTGCTGCTGCGTTGGAAGTCGCTCAAATGTTTGAAGCACCGATGCTATCAGCGCTTGCGCATCATTGGCCAGTCGAAGATCGATATCGCATGGCTGCAGACTGGAAAACACAATCGTCTGGCTGCGTGCACGCGAAAGAGCCACATTCATTTTCATGATCGCCTGATCATCGTTTAATCCTGCGATGTCTGACGGCAGTCGACCGCTCTGCGTTAAAGCGGCTCCAAGCGAAACAAGAACGCAATCAGCCTCTTTGCCCTGAACCTCTTCGGGTAATCCCATAAACGCGATAGGTGGCGCGTCGGCCTTTTGTAATGCATCCAAAATCGCTTTCAGCTGCTTTTTATTGAATGCTACAATCCCCACGCTTTCGCCATTTCCTGCAGCCACCCTTGCAGCATTGGCAATCGCAATCGCTTCGGCTCTCACAATGCCATTCTGTTTACGACCGAGCGGCACATAGCGTAATTCGCTGCGTCGCGTTCCCCTGTTTTTAACCACCAGTGCATTGTTGTACGAAAATATATTGGACCATGTCATGATATCGCAGTTGCTGGCGCGGAAATTGCGTCTTAGCCGAAAGACCTGCATGCCTGACGCAGCCGCTACCTCAAAGACTGAACCAGGTAGTGCAATCTGAAACAAATCGCCGATCACCATGATCTGCTGCGGCCGTTTAAAATTCTCCGCATCAAACGGCACCAATGTTGCTTCATCAATGATCAACACATCGGCTTCGTCCTTGTGCGGGCGGATAAGCTTTGATCGTCTTAGGCTCAGGACCCATTGATTTGAGAATGAAGAGCTGATTCAGTTTCGCTTGAGGAGACTGAACGATGAGCAATCTTTACTGGCTGAGCGAAGGACAGATGTCACGCCTT
>NZ_JBDJNE010000053.1:0-2654 GCF_039674265.1 Brucella sp. TWI559 | reverse complement strand
ATCGGCGTTTAAACGGGACCCCTTATCGGCGTCCAAAAAGTACCCCTCCTTTAGGTTGCAAGGTTTAGCGTGCGCGGGCCCGGAACTTTAAATTTAGTGCAGGGTCTGCGCGCGCGGGTCGTTAGCGTTCTTCGGCTTTAGCTTTGAGAGCGGTTTTTGAAGCGCCACGATTCATTTCCCGTTTCAACGATCTCGCAATGATGGGTAAGCCGGTCGAGCAGAGCGGCGGTCATTTTTGCGTCGCCGAAGACAGTCGGCCATTCGCCGAACGTCAGGTTTGTGGTGACGATGATTGAAGTCCGCTCGTAGAGCTTGCTGATGAGGTGGAACAGCAACTGTCCGCCGGCCTGGGCGAACGGAAGATAGCCAAGCTCGTCCATAATGACGAAGTCGAGCCTTGTGATAAAGTCGGCAAGACGCCCCTGCTTACCATTACGCGCTTCCGTTTCAAGACGATTGACGAGATCGACGACGTTGTAGAAGCGCCCGCGCGCGCCGTTGCGGATCAATGCACGGGCAAGTGCGATGGACAAATGGGATTTTCCAGTGCCAGTTCCTCCAACGAGGACGATATTGTGCTGCTCGGCAAGGAAAGCTCCGCTCGCGAGCTGGCGCACCAGTCCCTCGTTGACCGGCGTGTCAGTAAAGTCGAAGTCGTCGATGTCCTTGGCCAGCGGCAGCTTTGCGACGGTGATCTGGTATTTGATTGAGCGCGCTTGTTTCTCGGCGATCTCCGACTGCAACAGGTCGCCGACAATGCGCGGTGGCTCGTGCTGGCGCTTGATGCCAGAGGCCATGATCTCGTCATAGGCACTGCGCATGCCGTAAAGCTTCAGCGTGCTCATCATGTCGAAGATTTGAGATCGTTCCATATCAGCTTGCCCTCCTGAGGCTGTCGTAACGGGCGCAATCGGCCAAAGGTTCATGGGTTAGGTGAAGCGCATCGGGGATGGAAAGAATGGCGGCGGGCTGTGGGTCTCGCTTGCGAGCCAGAATGTTGATGATCACAGCGGCGGAAAATACACCTTGATCAAGCGCCTCCTGGCAAGCCGCTTCGACTGTAGGAAGACCGTCGATACCTACACATTCCAGGATCGACACCATTTGTCGGTCCCCATCATGCATGCTTTTAAGCTTCCGTCGAACATGCTCCATGGAAGCTGGCAGAACCCAATCAAGGAATGGTGCGCCGTTCCTCAGTGCTCCCGGTTTGCGTGTCAGGACCGGAACATAATGCCATGGATTATAAATTGTCTCGCCACGACCAAAGCAGCGTTCATGCTGGCCTATCTCGACACCATTTTGCCGTATGACGATGCGGTCGGCATAAGCATGGATCTCGGCTGGGCGGCCAACGGCAGTCGACAGCACCGAATATTTGTTGTTGTCGAAACGCACGAGGCAAGTTTTGCCGATCGAGGCCTGTATCGCGTGGAAGCCATCGAACTTGCCGGGATAGCCGACCAGATGGGACTTCTCCTCTTCGAACACCTCCCAGATAGTGCGCTTCGTCTGATCGACATGCTTATGAGCCCGGGCGTAACTGATGCATTTGTCCAGCAGCCAGCCGTTCAACTCATCGTAGGATTTGAAGCGCAGCCGCGGTGTGAAGAAGCGTTCACGGACAAGATTAACTTGATTCTCCACCTGACCTTTCTCCCAGCCCGACGCCGGTGTACAGGCCACCGGTTCGACAAGGAAATGGCTGCACATTTGCTGGAAGCGGCGATTGTATTGACGCTCTTTACCGACGAAGACTGTTTCCACTGCTGTCTTCATATTGTCGTAGATGCCGCGCGTGCAGGACCCGCCAAAAAAGGCGAATGCCCGGTCATGAGCGTCGAAGACCATCTCCTGCGTCTCGCGCGGATAGACCCGCACATACATCATCCGGCTGTGGCAGAGCCGGACATGCGCAACCTTCACGGTCGTCGTCACACCGCCTAGAACAACAATCTCGTGGCTCCAGTCGAACTGGTAAGCTTCGCCCGGTGCGTAATAAAGTGGTACATAGGCTTCCGCCGTCACAGCCCCACGCTCTTTTGTCCATGAGCGTGCATAACGCCGGACCGTATCATAGCCACCCGCGTAACCCAGATCGCGTAAATCTTCGAATATCCGGATCAGCGTCAGGCGTTCGCGCGAGGCCTTTGCCTCATTAGCTAGCAGTATTCCATCAAGATGGTGACGCCAGGGACCGAGCTTTGGCTGCGGTTGACGGGAGCGCTCGTATTTGAACTCAGTCTCTTCACTGCGCAGAACCTTCCGCACAACCTTGCGCGAAACGCCCAGTTCCCGACAGATCGCTTTGATCGTTTTGCCCTGCACATGAGCAAGACGTCGTATCTTCGAAATAGTCTCCACAATAAGCATCCAATAGAAAACCTCCGATTGAAATCGAAGGTCATGTTACCCTTTAAATAAGGGGTCCCGTTTGGATGCCGATAACCCCTTAAATGGGGTCCTTATTCCATGCTTAATCACAGCCATATCGAGTGACGATTTGCTCTCCGAGACCGTTGGTGTTCTCCGTTCCATTCCAAGAATAGGCCCAGTGGCAAGCACAATGTTAGTCGCTGAAATGCCAGAGCTTGGAACCATCACAGGCGAACAAGCCGCAGCTCTTGTAGGTTTGGCTCCAGTGGCGCATGACA
>NZ_JBDJNE010000052.1:0-3021 GCF_039674265.1 Brucella sp. TWI559 | reverse complement strand
GCGCCCACGGTTTTCTGGGGACCCATGGCATTCGCGATTATGGGAGGGCTACTTGTTGCAACGCTTTTGACACTGGTTTTCCTGCCTGCACTCTATGTTTCTTTAATTAAAGAATCCGACTTGGAAAAAACCGTGGAGGCTCCTCGTTGAGGATGTTGGGCGTCTGAAAGACGAAGGCCGTCTCGGCACTGGGAGTGGGTCATCATACCTCCACCCGGTGCCGGGACTGACTTAAAAACCAAAAAACAATACCCATTTCAGTGTACTTTGCCTGTTTGACAAAAAATCCACTCTTTCTGCAGCCTCTCTTATCGATAGCCCAGTCGCTCAACAATACGAACAGGCAGATGAAGTGCTAGAGATGCTTGTTCGAAAGTGCTTTGACCAACAGACTGGAAGGTCGTATTGTTGATTGCCGCTGAGACGTGACCCGGGATTTCCACCGAGAATTGACCCGCCTTTTAATTATTGTTCGGTTTTTTATTCACGGTCAAGTTTCGTGTATTCCTTTGCTCGTTTTGGTTCCTGAGCGGAACTGTTTTTGAACCTGAAGCTGTCATTTCCGGTTTCCAGGATGTGGCAGTGATGGGTGAGCCTGTCGAGCAATGCAGTCGTCATTTTGGCATCACCAAACACGCTTGCCCATTCACTGAAGCTAAGATTGGTTGTGATTATGACCTCGTGCGCTCGTAAAGTTTGCTGAGCAGATGGAATAAAAGAGCGCCACCTGATGCACTGAATGGCAGATATCCGAGCTCATCAAGAATGACGAGATCGGAATAAATGAGCCGGTTGGCGATCTGTCCCGATTTGCCTTGGGCTTTTTCCTGCTCAAGTGCATTCACAAGTTCAACCGTTGAGAAGAACCGGACACGTTTGTGGTGGTATTCAATCGCCTGGACACCAATAGCGGTGGCGATATGAGTTTTACCCGTTCCGGGTCCACCAACCAGAACAATGTTGTTTGCATCATTGAGAAAGTCACAGCGATGCAGCTGCTGGACCAATGCCTCGTTTATCTCACTGCTTGCGAAGTCAAAGCCGTTCAGATCACGGTAGGCTGGAAAGCGTGCAGTTTTGAGCTGGTAAGCAACTGATCTGACTTCACGCTCCGCCGTTTCCGCCTTAAGCAGCTGTGACAGAACTGGAATAGCTGCCTCGAAAGCTGGCGACCCTTGTTCGGTGAGTTCACCAACTGCTTGTGCCATGCCATGCATCTTCAATTGCCGTAACATGATTACGATTGCACCACTCGCTGGACTATGACGCATGACGAGCCTCCGTCTTTCTCAAGGTGTCGTAGCGTTCGACATTGGCCTTGGGTTCATTGTTAAGGGTCAGTGCCTGCGGTGCGTTAATCGGGGGTGGAATGAGAGATTTGCCGTCAACCAAACGATGAAGCAAATTGAGAATATGGGTTTTTGTCGGCACTCCAGACTTCAGCGCCATATCGACTGCCATAAGTACGGCCTGTTCATCATGCTGTAAGACGAGGGAAAGGATATCGACCATTTCCCTATCGCCGCCCGGCTTCTTCAACAGATGAAGCTGGAGTGTGCGAAACGCTTCAGGAAGCTCCGTGAAGGGAGCGCCATTGCGCAATGCGCCGGGCTTTCGCTGAATGACCGACAAATAGTGCCGCCAGTCATAGACGGTGTGACCTGGTGCTTCGTGAGAGCGATTGAAGATGCGTGAATGCTCGCAAATGATCTGCCCTTCGGCAGCGACCACGACAAGATGAGGATAGACACGCAGGCTTACTGGACGATTGGCAAAGGATGCTGGAACACTATAACGCGTACGATCAAAGTGAACGAGGCAGGTCGGTGATACGCGCTTGGTATATTCGACAAAGCTATCAAAAGACCGGGAAACGGGCATAAGAGTCTGGACTTCTTCAGCCCAAAGATCGGCTATGCTGCCGTGCATTTTACCATGCGTTGTGGTTGCCCAGAAAAACCTGCAACGTTCCTCCAGCCAGTCGTTCAATTCATTCAATGAAGCAAATCGTGGAGCTGGTTGAAAGAACCGATGCCGGGAATCCTGAACATTCTTCTCAATCTGTCCCTTCTCCCAACCCGATGCAGGATTGCAGAAGTCTGGTTCAAACAGATAGTGGCTGGCCATCGCTTGAAAGCGGATATTGACGTCACGCTCTTTGCCTCGCCCGACCTTATCGATGGCTGTACGCATATTGTCATAAATGCCGCGTCGTGGAACACCACCAAGCACTCGGAATGCATGGTTGTGAGCGTCAAACAGCATCTCATGGGACTGTGTGAGATAGGCGCGAACGATAAAGGCTCTGGAATAACTTAGCTTGGTATGGGCGACCTGAAGCTTTGTCCGTTCATTGCCAATAATTGCCCAGTCTTCTGACCAGTCGAATTGAAATGCTTCTCCCGGCTCAAAGCTCAAAGGGACAAACGTACCCCGGCCCGATGTCTGGTTGTGCATATGAAGATCGGCCTTCCACTCGCGGGCAAAGGTGGCAACGCGACTGTATGATCCCTCATAACCCAGAGCGACAAGGTCAGCATGCATCTGCTTCACCGTGCGCTTTTGTTTGCGAGGTTTGCGATCTTCCGACCTTAACCACGTCGTCAGTCGGTCAGAAAATGGGTCGAGTTTGCTTGGCCTGTCAGGGACCTGAAATTTTGGCTCAACGCCATTGAGACGCAGATACTTGCGGATGGTGTTCCGCGATAGGCCTGTTCGTCGGGCAATCTCGCGGATCGATAGCTCGTCCCGGTAATGCCACCGTCGGATAACGCTCAATAATGCCATGCCGATCACTCCACAGCCCTCGCTGAAAAACAAACGAGAGAAGGTTCAAACATGGGTCAATTCTAAATGGAAATATCACCCCCAACCGGGTCATGTATGGATACCCCCATTTGTGCAAGTTGGAATTTGGATAATTTAGACGTGCGATCGGGTGCGGTCATGTATCAGGCCTGTTTTGCGGCATTCACATAGCCGCTGGCCGGTATGGAGCTTAGCGGTTCTGGTGCAAAATCA
>NZ_JBDJNE010000051.1:0-3078 GCF_039674265.1 Brucella sp. TWI559 | reverse complement strand
ATAGTCGCTGCAACGGGTCGTGCCGGTTTTGGTGACCTAACTTCTAGTGAAGTCCTCGAGATCAAGTTTCTTTGCTGCCTTGCCCTCGATCACAATAGGTCCGATGCGACGGTATTCGCGTAGGAAAGCAACTCTGTCCCCTTTGAAAAATAGAGCAGGATTAACCCAGTACTGGTTAGGCATTTTAGGCCGCAGGAAACCTTTCTGGATTAGCTCCTTCAGGCCGTTATGGAAGGTCCTGTCACTCATATCCAAAGATTTTCCGTTAAGTCCATCATCGAACCATGCAAGCCCAACGGAATCGGAATATCCGCCCGTCATCTTGGCCCTTTGGTACTCCGCAAGCACAGCCTGAAACACTCGATGACCTGTCCGGCTTAGGTCGAAAGCAGCTCTAACGCCGTCCGCAAAGACCTTCACAAATTGCTCCTCATCCTTCTCCTCGATCACATGAATGACCGACTGAGCTACAATCTCACCACTATCAGGATCCATAAGTTCACGAGATGCCGAGCGGGTACGTACTGTTTTGTGACGGGTCCTTATCTCTGAACCAGCAATGAATGGATTTTCGTTGGGTGAGTACGCCAATTTACGCAAATTGAGCTGATTCTTTTCTTCGGTCACGATGCTAAAAACCCCTCTATTTTCTTCGCTCAGGCGAACGCATAAAAACACTTGAACGAAGAAAATTCAAGTTTTTTTTTCGCTCAATGTCGCGTTTTCTTCGCTCGAAAACCAAATTTCTTCGCTTGGCTTCAAGCAGCACAGGGCTTTCAGAGGATTCCCTTCTCACTCTTATATAAGCAGCAACGAGCGAAGTGCAGAAAGGGAGTGGAGCGCGCCCTCCATGGCGCCGTAGCGACCGACCGCATCGGAGAGAGCTCGTTGCAAAAAAAAGCGTGAGTGAAGCGAACACTGTTTTAGAGCTTCAATCCCTCGGTCTCGCTGGAATCGTGTGAATGACGTGTTTCCATCACCTCAATATGCCGAACATGATCAGCTACAGTTTTTCGATCATACTGAGACCAGTCAGAAATATTCATCCGCTCTGCATCAGCTTGAGAAAGTGCGTAGGGGCCATCTGACAGCCGTTTGATGACCAATCCTACATCCGGCGCCACATCCCCTGCCAGTTGCTTCTCCAGAACTGTCCAGCGGTCACAGAAGCGATTATATACCGTTGCCATCTTCCGAACGTTCTCTGGAGTATTTTCCTTCTCGTCGTCAGGATCGAAATTCACGCAGACCAGTGCGAATTGCTCAGCAATACGCGTCGCCTTCTCCTGACTCTCAATTTTCGATTCCACTGTAGCCAAGCGACGATTGAGAGAATGGTTGGTTTCTGTGAGGTGAGCTGTGATGTGTGCAATGCGCTCAGAAACGGCTATAGAAGCCCTCTGACGCCATTCTTCGTCTGTCTCACCCTTTGTCAGCATTTTACGAGAATGCTTCTCAGGGAGCGAAATTTCGGCTTCTACGGGCGTTTGAGCGCGAGAGTAATATTCCTTGATGGTATGATGCCGTGCGACGCTGCGTTCAATGCCGCGCTGCAGGCCGAATTCCAGACCGACCTGTTCAGCAAAATCCGTTTGGAGCTGCCGCAAATTTTCCTTGCCGCCGACCAGAGCGCGGGCGTTCAGCTTGTTCCGCTCGTCGAGGGGAATAACAAGGATTTGCATATGCGGGGTTGTCTCATCGCGATGCACTATAGCCGACAGGACATTTTCTGCGCCATGGCGCGTCTCGAACCATTGCAGGGCTTTTGAGAAATAGGCGTCTTGTTCATCTCGGCTCATAGCGTTGATGCGTTCCGGACTTCCGCCAACGAAATATTCCAGAGCGAGAACGGCATTGGTGCGGATTTTCTCTGGCGCTCGATCCGCCCAGTCATTCAATCCGCCCTGGACGCTATCCGCCCCTTTCAGAACCGTGTTTTCGTGCACGCGCTCGATGTCTGCATTCGGCGTTTCTCGTTCACGAAGATTATGGCTGAGAGCTGCGCTGATACCGCCTTTGGTCTTGATTTTCCCGACGCGTAGAATGGCATAGCTTTTTACGCTTCCACCAATAGTTTTGAATATTTCGTATTCGCTCATGTCAAAGCCATATTTAAAATGTGCACTCACTAGACAATTTTCCCATTCGGGTAAATTATCAGCTCGCCCCTGCCGGGGGAAGGCACATTTTAAATATGGCAGCGCCGGAGGCGACATGAAGGAAAAAGAAGAGACTTTCGTCAAAGCCGAATGGATGCCTGGACGAGCGCTGAAAGCTTGGCTGAGTGAAAACGGCCAGGTGATAGCCGAGCATATCTTTCCGGCGGAGGAAGCAGCTGGCTGGGACGATGCCGAGGCTATCGAGAAAGCCTGTGACTGGGCCGATCCGATTGTACTAGACCGCAGCCCCAACCTTACCTTCGAAGACGCGCGTCGAGAGGTAAGGAAATTGGTTTCCATGAAGTCAGAATAAGCCTGCCCCTAGCCCTACAGCCCAATTTGAAAGAGCGGGCGGGGGCAGGCTGGCCAGAGCTTAACCAGCTAGACGCTTCCACCATGGTCGCGTCGCGAGCTGGTGCCAGCGATCCCGGTCGACACGCAGATCGTCATTGGACCGCCGCAACTCGCTCAGAAGCTCTTCTAAAGCTCGAATTCGCTCCTTGAGTACGGCCTCATCGGCGGTGGGCGCAGGGTGGGCATCTGGGTAAGTAGGCGCATCGGCGCGCCCATGCGCGCCTGCCCAAGCAGACAGATCTTTTTCTTCGATCTGCCAGCCGTCATTCGCACGACGCGCAATCAGTTCGCCCCTAGTAATAGCACGCATCACAGTTCTGCGGCTCCGACCTGTACGCTTTGCGGCTTCATTGGGCGTTATCATGGGCATGATGGCCTCCTGTGTGGGCGCGCCCAATGGGCGCGCATGGGCACAGAATAGCGCCGGGAGGTTAATGAAATCGATTACCGTACGATAGTCGCTGCAACGGGTCGTGCCGGTTTTGGTGACCTAACTTCTAGTGAAGTCCTCGAGATCAAGTTTCTTTGCTGCCTTGCCCTCGATCACAATAGGTCCGATGCGACG
>NZ_JBDJNE010000050.1:0-3409 GCF_039674265.1 Brucella sp. TWI559 | reverse complement strand
GTTTCTGGTGCAAATAGGGTTTGATAATCGCGGCTGTGCGCAGAGCCGCGATCTCATCTCTGGGGTGGACGGAGCGATGCTCCATAGAGGCAGGCGATTTAGAAATTTTAGAATACGTTACCGCAGCAGAAATCATTTGTTTAGCTGGGGCGCCCAGGCATTAGACTTGAGATTACAGCGCTTGCGCGAGGTAGTCGTATTCGGATAAACGACGTCTGAGAAAGCCTCGGTGAAGTATAGTCGCGGAATCGGGGAATGATGTTTTGATTAAACGCTGCACCCATACTGCGTTGTAATGAGGAGGCACTCCGATGGGACTGATTGGAATTTTATTAGGTCTCGCTCTTCTGATGTGGTTTGCATATCGGGGCTGGAGCGTTCTTTTACTTTCACCAATCGCCGCTCTTCTCGCGGCTTTCATTGCCGGTGAACCATTACTGGCCCATTGGACATCAACCTATATGGGTGGCACGGCGAGCTTTGTCGCACGATGGTTCCCTTTGTTCTTGTTAGGTGGGATCTTTGGAAAGCTGATGGATGACAGCGGTTCCATAACGTCGATCGCCAGACATCTGACCAAAAGACTTGGCGTGAAAAGAACAATGCTCTCTGTGGTTTTGGCATCTGCCGTTGTTACATATGGCGGCGTCAGTGTCTTTGTCGCATTTTTCGTTCTGGTCCCTATGACACGTGAAATGTTTAAGGCCGCCAATATCCCAGCACGTCTGATGCCGGCGGCGATTGGTCTTGGTGCATTTACATTCACAATGTCAGCGATGCCCGGCACGCCATCTACAAATAACGCGATACCAATGCCTTACTTCGGCACAACAACTTTCGCCGCCCCAGGCCTTGGTATTATTGCATCTCTGATAACGCTTGCTTTTGGTATGTGGTGGCTTCAGCGTGCACAAGCCAAAGCTCAACTCGCGGGTGAAATTTATATTGAAGATCCCGGCGA
Source organism: Brucella sp. TWI559 (assembly GCF_039674265.1). Lineage (NCBI taxonomy): Bacteria > Pseudomonadati > Pseudomonadota > Alphaproteobacteria > Hyphomicrobiales > Brucellaceae > Brucella > Brucella sp. TWI559. The sequence continues at coordinate 2,448 of NZ_JBDJNE010000050.1, read as the reverse complement.
TATAAAAATTACAGAAGAATTGCGCGAAAAGTCAACACTTTCCGGCGACTTTGACCCGGCAGAGTTAAATCATGGCGTACGCGCAAACGAGATCCCCCCTTTCTTTTTCGCACTGCTTCCGTTGCTTGTGGTCATCGTCGTCAACTTCCTGATGGCATTGATTATTTTGCCAAGAGTTGACTTTTCCTTTCTTGAACAAGCGCCTTGGAACATTGATGTTGCTTCCTCAATTGGACTATGGGCGGTATTAATCGCACTCACAACAGCGATATTGACGCTCATCGCAGTCAACTTCAAAAGACTTGGTTCCATCAGAGAAAGCCTTGACGCCGGAGCCAATTCTTCAGCACTACCAATCCTCACAATAGCAAGTCTCGTTGGTTTTGGAGCAGTTGTTGCTGCGATGCCAGCATTTGCTTTGGTTCGCGATGCTGTACTGGAGGTTCCTGGAGGCCCACTTGTGTCGCTCGTGGTAGCGATGAATGCGCTCGCCGCTTTGACTGGAACGGCTTCTGGCGGCATGGCAATTGCGCTCAACGCGCTCGGGGACGAATATATGCGATTAGCTCTCCAGTATGGAATTGATCCAGCGCTCATGCATCGCCTAACAGTTATCAGCGCCGGAACCTTGGATGCTTTGCCACATAACGGTACTGTATTGCTGCTTTTGCAGATCAGTAAGCAGACCCATGCTTCCAGTTATTTCGATATGGTCATGACCGTGATTGTGGGTGTCATTATCTCGCTTGTTGCAGTCTTTATCCTTGGATCAATGTTTGGCTCATTCTGAGCCAAACCTTCCAGCGACAAAGGATAATATTAATGCACCGATCAGATCGGCACCACGATGAAGCCTATGGGATAAAATGATCAATATATGCCCCTCAATAACGGTTGATAATGCTTCAGCCCACGCACTGTCCACATCTCAACCAAATGCTGATGCGATGTTGCATATCTTGCGGCTTGTCAGCCCAAACCTGCCCGTAGGCGGCTTCTCCTATTCGCGTGGGTTGGAATGGGCCATTCACGCTAACATTATCCGAGACGAAAAAAGTTGCTCATCATGGATACTTGGCGTGCTTGAGAGCAGCTATGCATCTCTAGATGGTGCATTTTACTGGCGAATGGCCAATGCTCTGATGATTAGTGACGACACAGCGTTCAGGGCACTCAATGACTGGCTTGCTGCGAGTCGGGAAAGCCGGGAGCTTGAAATGGAGGACCGGCGTATGTCGGAATCCCTATTGACCGTTCTCGCGCAACTCGGTGTTCGGCAAGCAGCTGACTTTCTGAGCGTTGAGCGTCCAAGCTATCCAGCGGCATTTGCAATCGCAGCGCATCATTGGACTATCCCTGCACGTGAAGCGCTACGGGGTCTTATGTGGTCAGTGGTAGAGGCACAAGTTATGGCAGCAATTCGCCTTATACCGCTGGGCCATCTGGCAGGGCAAAGAATATTGATAGCGGCCGTACCTGCAATAGATGCAGCGGTTCAAAAGTCTTGTGAGTTAACCGATGACGAAATTGGCAATGTCGCACCATTTATGGCGATGGCCAGTGCATGGCATGAAACTCAGTATAGTCGCTTATTCAGATCATAACTTAAGCTTTTCGGGTGCTTAATGCACTTCCGAGATAAGAAACACCCGCGATCAATAATGCTATGCCAGCGATTGAGCCTGACGGGAGCTCTCTCGTCAGCGGAAACTTAAGAATGAGAAGAACACTGGCCGTAATTGCGATAAGTCCTGACAGGGCGAACCACCACCAGCCGCTCTCAGGTCTAATCTTGAATGACATTGCAATTTGCAGGAAGCCATGAACAAACACGACAATGGCGATCAGAAGCGTAATTGCAAGCGCACCTTTAAGCGGGTTGAGATAAATCATTACCCCGCCAACCAGCTCTACGGCACCAGACAACTCCTGCCAGACAAAACCTGCCCAGCTTTTCACCCAAAGTGACTGAATAATCTTGACGACACCAATGCCCATCAAGACGACGCCAAAGATTGTGCTCGCAGCAAATTCGGAAAACACGGGTAGAAGCAGGCATAGAGTTCCACCCGCGATGAGCAATATGCCAAGGCCAAAAAAGCCAATCCACTTTCGCTGTTCGATGACTTTGCGGTCCATTTTGAACTGGTCGCGATTATCCATTGTCATAAACCCGAATCCAAAAACATGCTTTATAATTCTTTAAAGCGTAATACTTCGAAGACAAGCAAGAATACCATTCCTTTAGATTATAAAAATCAGGCGATGTGCAGATCATTGTGCTGGCAGATCATTTTCGTCCTCAAGTTTTGCCCAGCTCGACGATACAATATTTAGCCGCAAGCTCAACTGCGTCACCACCCCCTCGACCATGCGGTCCCCCTCTTTGCCCGCAAAAAGCGTTGTTTCCACCTCCACATCATTGCTTCCCTCCAGTCGATGACTTCG
>NZ_JBDJNE010000049.1:0-4367 GCF_039674265.1 Brucella sp. TWI559 | reverse complement strand
GGAACGGGTTTCTGTCTCATCTTTGCGTCCTTTGATAAAGCTATGATGAGCCGAAAATCCTCTCTTCTTAATTAAACCAGTTTTGTCTCAAAGGCGCTGAGGTCGGACAGTGTAGAAAGCCGTGTCGAAGAAGGCCTTTCAGGAAATGTATCGAATAAGAGCATTCATGAGATTTTGGATGAAGAAGTGATCGAAGGCCGCTCTTGAAAAACTATCTTCTGACCTCGAAGGCCGAAGCCGATTTAAGAAAGGTGGGTTCTAGTTTGAAGTGCGACTTGCAAATGATAACAATGAGTTATCCAATGCAAGGAACTCGTCATGGACCGCACCTATTCGCATATTGATTTGGATGAACGCCGCAGAATAGCGCGCTGGCGCACTGCAAAACTTTCCGTCGACGTTATTGTTGAGAAGCTTGGAAGGGCACCGCTAGACCATTTTTCGTGAACTCAAGCGTAACCAGTTTACCGATGATGAGATCAAGGATTTAAACGGCTATTACTGTACAATTGCTGATCAGAAGTGCCGTGAGCGGCGTTCGAAGCAGCGCAAGCTCATCCGGTATGATGAGCTCCGGCAGTCCGTGATCGATCACATCAGCGATGGATGGTCACCACAACAGATTGCCGGGAGAATGCGGCTGGAGCGGCATCCCATCTCTGTCAGTCATGAAAGAATCTATCAGTTTGTGTATTCCACCGACGGTCGAAAAGAAGAGCCTTGGAAATATCTGCCGGAACGTCGCGCCAAACGACGCCCACGTCATGCCCGGCGTCATCATGGACGCCGCTTTCCCCCAGAACTGAGCATCCTTTATCGTTCGGACATGGTTGCCAAGCGCAAGCAGTCCGCCCATTGGGAGGGCGACACTATCCAGTTTCGCAAGAGGTTCGGCAAGGCCAATGTGACGTCTCTGGTTGAGCGGGTGAGCCGCTTTACGGTTTTGTTGCGCAACAATGATCGTCAGTCACGACCAGTGATGGATGGGGTGATTAGGGTACTCCAACCCCTGCCCCAAATAGCCCGTCGCTCCATCACGTTTGATCGTGGCACTGAGTTTACAGAATGGGCTTATCTGCAGAATGGGATCGGGTCGCAAACATGGTTCTGTGATCCGCAGTCACCCTGGCAGAAAGGCACTGTTGAGTACACCAATAGGCGCACAAGACGCTGGCTTCCCCGAGACCTTGATCCACTTACCCTCATTGATCGAGATCTCGCATTCATCTGTCATCGGCTCAACAATACGCCGCACAAATGTTTGGGGTACAAAACGCCCGCAGAAGTCTTTCGGCAGAAAATCTTCGCAAACAGACATCGTTTTGCGTAAACTCAAACGGCAAAACTCGCGCTTCAGCCTGACCTCACACCCGTTCGTCTGAACATGCGGCATCGCGTTTCACGAATCCTATCGGCTCCTCAGCAGGAGCGAATCTTGCAGCACCTGCCACAGGGCTTCCCGTCGATTTTCCATCGGCTTGGTTCCCTCGAAGTTCAACTCGACGAACAGGCTTTCGACGATGCCGATATAGGCTTGCCCGTAGCGGTCGATTTCGCTGTCGGACAGGGCCGCGCGTGTCTCAGCCATTCGCAACTGGCCGGCGAAGCGCTGCCACAGTACTGCGAGGAAGCCTTCATAGGCCTTGCCGATCATCGCCTTGAGCGCGACGGGGTGGTGAAACACCGCGCGCAGCAGGAAGCGCAGATGCACCGACTGCTTATGCCGGTGTTCCAGCGAGAAGACATAGGCCGCTCCCGGTTCCTCTTGCGGTGAAGCTGCCGCGAATACCGCGTCGGCATGAGACTTCTCGGCCGCAACAGCGTCGGCCAGCGCTTCGAGGAACAGCGCGTCCTTATTTTCGAAATGCGAATAGAGCGACGCTTTCCTGATGCCGACCATCGACGCGATCTCGTTCAGGGAGGACGCGTCGTAGCCCTGGATCGAGAAGTGTTCGAGGGCCGCACAGCAGATGCGGTCCACGGATGGCGAACGCGACTTCATGGCGGTTTCTCCCATTCTCTCTTTCAATGTTGCATGGCGACAGCGCGGCCGCTGCGCGCGATCAGCACGGTCAGCGCGAGGGTGACGAGACCTACCACAGCGAGGAAAACCAGCCACGAGTTCGCAGAGCTCTCCGCCATCATGCCAGCGATGGGGGTGGCTACGGAGGCCGACACGAGTTGGAACGCGCCCAGTATGGCAACGCTGGAGCCTACATCTGTATCACGGCTCGCCATCGCCAGCGAGATGATGGTCGCCTCCGCCATGCCGAGGCCGAGGATGGAGATCGTTATGCCGGCGACGATGCCGACCAGGCCGAGGCCCGCCAACTCGGAGCCAAGCGCCACACCGGCACCGGCTAGCACGATTCCGCTGCCGCAGACCGCCAGCGTCTCCACCTTGAACCGCCGCACAAGGCGGCCGCCGCCGACAGCGCCGACCAGCATGGCGATGCCAGTGCCGCCGAACACGAAGCCGAAGGCATCCGGGGCCAGCTCATAGATCGTCTGATAGACATAGGCCGCGCCGCCAACATAGGAGAACAGGAAGAAGAACACCGCGCCGATGGTCAGTGCGGGGACGAGGAAGAGCCGGTCCGACACTATTGCGGTGTAACTGCGCAAGACACGGCAGACGCGCAGCGGCGCGCGCTTTGCGCGCGGCAGCGTCTCGGGCAGGTTGAGCGCCGAGTTGACCAGCACGACGACGCCGATGATGCCGAGCGCCATAAGAACCGCGCGCCAACCGAACTGTGCCGCGATGACGCCGCCGACCGCGGGCGCGAGGATGGGCGCGAGACCCTGGATCGCCATCAAGAGCGCGAAGATTTGCGCGGCGCGAACACCGGAGGCGACGTCGCGCACGCTGCTCATGGCCACGACAAGCGTGAGCGAGGCGGCGAGGCCCTGAACGAACCGCGCACAGAGCAGCACATCGAAAGACTGCGCCGAAGCCGCCCAGAAGGAGGTCGCGATGAAAACGAGGATCGCGCCGCGCAACGGCCACTTGCGGCCATACGAGTCGATGACCGGGCCGAAAACGAGCTGGCCCGCGCCCTGCGCCAGCAGATAGACGGTCAGCGTCAACTGCATGTTAGCATAGCTCGTGCCGAGATCGCTCACCATCTGCGGCATGGACGGCAGATACATGTCGATGGCCGAGGGTCCGAGCACGGTCACGAGGCCGAGCGAAGCGGCAAGAAGGTTGCCGGCGACATGGGAAGTCGTTGAGTTCGTCATTGCAGAACCAGTAACAAAGGCCGGGAGCGACAGGGCTTTTACCGGCACGTTGAGCTTCGAGAGCCATATCGCTACCTACCAGTAGGTAGCTAATCCGTCAAGAGCTTTTTGCGCACCTGGCGGATAGTCGCTCGCGCCAGCCTAGAAAAATAGAGTTCTCGCCATCAGAAACGCCACGACGCCCACGATCACTGTCACGAACAGGCCGCGTGAAACCACGCCGGCCAGCATCGCCGCGAACGCCGCCACGAGCGAGATGTTGACGCTGGATTCGGTGAACTCGGGTTTGTGAATGAGTTCGGCTGCCATGATGGCGGCCGGCACGGCTCTTTTGCAAAAAACAGATTGATTGGCAGATAATAACCTGTTCTGAGAAACAGGAGCAGGAAATGTCTGATTTCAAGTGGCGCCATTTTCGGGGTGAGATTATCCTTTGGGCAGTGAGGTGGTATTGTTGCAACAGAGCCACACCAGCTGCCCCTTTCTTGCAAGAGTCCGCCACGTCGATACATGATTTGCAAGCAAGCCGTGCCGACGTGCAGCAGAACTCACCGTAGCGCCAGGCAGCAGCGTTTCTGCTACAATCCGCGCCTTCACCTCATTCGGCCACTTTCGGTTCCTGCGGCTTCTGCTACCAACTCGTAGAACCTCCAATGTAGTATCCATGGAGAAGCTCCGTCCTGATCATCTCAAAAGTCGATTGAGACAATTAGATCTGTAATTGGAAGGTGGGGACTAGCGTACGCTTACCGATGGCAGACAGACAGTGATTACACAAAGCGTTCCTTACGGCGTAGACTCATAAAGTGATGTACCAGATGCGGACAGCGATGAGTTTGACAGCAGCCAGGAAATTAGCCGGGTTTTTGTCGTAACGTGTTGCAATGCCGCGATAGTGCTTGAGGCGGTTAAACAAGCGCTCGACCAAGTTTCTGTGGCGATATACCCATGGCGAGAACGCAAATACGTCCTTACGGTTTGATTTGGGAGGAATATTGGCCCAGATTTTCCGTTCTGCTGCGGTCTTCCGGATCGTATCGGTATCGTATGCTTTGTCCGCAAGCAGCGTGCCGCCTTCTTTGATGCATTCTAAGAGCCCCTCAGCCTGTGAACAATCAGCGGCCTGT
>NZ_JBDJNE010000048.1:0-4687 GCF_039674265.1 Brucella sp. TWI559 | reverse complement strand
TTGATGATAAGTCCCGCCCCAAGGAAGCCGATCCCTGTCACGACCTGAGCGCCAACTCTAAGGTCATTCTCGATACCGAGGGCATTGGGGAGAGATGCATAAGCGGCAGCGCCAAGTGCCACAAGAGCATGTGTCGCAAGACCGGAATGTCGTTGTTTTAATTGACGTTCTAAGCCGATGACAGCGCCAAGCAAAAGCGCGACACTTAAATTGATCATAATGGATTGAAGGGCAACAACTTCCGACATGTACATCCTTTCCGCCCGTAAGACATTCAAACTCTAAAAAATTCGGAGCACCTCCTATAAGCTGAAAATTCGAGTTGCTCTATCCATTTGATTTTACGCGCTTCTTTTTGCAAAAGCCGCTTAACATTCTGTGGGAAGCGCAGTAGCGCTCTGCCTTAACGTTCTGAGATACGATTGATAACACGCGCCGGCAGATGCAAAGCCAGTGAAGCCTGTTCTAAAGTACCCTGTCCAACGGCAATAAACGCTGTATCCATACCGGCATATTCGTCCGTAATGAGACGGCGCAACAAATGCCCCGAACCAAGCAGTTTTATCAGCGTGCTAGAACTCGCAAACACACTGTGACCACCACTGTCGACCTGAGAAATATCAAGAACCTGCACATTCTTTTTTTGCAGAAAGGCGATATCATGGCCACTACCAATACGCGGTTCACCTCCAGCAAGGCGACGCGAAATATCAAGCGCGCGATCCCGGCGGGAAACAACAATCGTGAAAGGTTGTGGCAGAGGGTTAATGTCTTCAATCTGGCTTCGGAAAAGATCAGGGTCGAGGTCAGGAGCAGCAAGCATAACCCCTTTTATACTTTTTAGCACATCCTCACGTTTTTCCAGTGACAGGGTTCTCAGTGCTTCCATGATAACGACAGCGCCCATTGAATGCCCTACCAGAACAATACCGTTCGCTTTGGTTTTCGTCACCAATTCGAGGGTTTGAGCCAAACCTTTGCGAGCAATAAGTGCGCTGTCTCTGTCATAGAGATAACGGGTAAACGACGCAGCGGAAGCCCAGGAAAAATGGATGGGTACACTACCAATCTCATAGTCATGGACAATTTGCGCGTTACGGAAAAGGCCTTCGGCAAAGTTGTTGTTATAACCATGCACAAAGATAAAGGCTTCGCGCTGTGCAACAGGGCGGTTTGCCATGCGCCGGTTTAATTCCGCAATAAATGCCGAGCTGTCTTGCAACGGCTTATAGTTGAAAGCTGTAAAATGTCTCTTCGCATCGGGGCTGCTCGACGATGTGTCCACCCTGCCTGGGCGATGCGTTGCTGGGATGCGAACATCAACCTCTGAAAAATTTAAGCCAGCCGATCTTGTGCGTGAATAAGCAATATTTGCTTCATCTGTCGCCTCCCTGACTGTGGCGATCAGAAAGGGAACAACAGATTGGGCATTCGCATGCCCGGTGTCAGTCAGTTCAAGGCCGGTGACAGCCCTGTTGGCGCAGCCAGCGGCTAACTGAAGGATGATTACGAAAACAAAAAGATGCTTCAAGTTACGCCCTCACTCGAAGAACGAGATGGATTACCGAAGGCTTAGGGCCAACTGGAAATATCAGATGCTAAACATGAGATGACTAATTTACAATTGAATAGCTGCCATCCTCTCTTTTCACAACAATTTCAGCCTTGATGAATGTTAGTGCTAGCTTAAAAATGCTACTCTGATCCTCGAAGGCAGCGAAAGATGCAAGCCTTTAATGTTCTGCGCATTTAAGATGTGATGAGCAGAATTGAAAAAACATGAGCTGGAAAGTTATGATTATGTCAGCAATAAGGTAATGTGATGCGGTCGGACTTGTCTGATTACATCTTGGTAAATGTTTTAAACGACTCACAAAGGGAAAAAAATGGAATTACTCTCCCCTCTCGTCGACCCCGATAAAACATTCATCTCAACAGGAAATCTGCCCCCGTCTGATCGTGTTTCGCAGCTCGTAACGGAAGCGCATGAACGCTTTGGCAGTGTTAACCTGGGACAGAACTCGCAAGTCTATCCTGCTCTGGCAAATGTTCCCGCCAACCTTTTTGGGATCTGTGTCGCTGGCGTCGATGGTAATATTTTTTCGGTCGGTGACGCCGATCACGAATTCACGATCATGAGCGTTTCCAAGCCGTTCATCTTCGCACTTATCTGCGATCTTATCGGCGCTACAGGGGCACGAGAACGGCTCGGAGTGAATGCGACAGGCTATGCCTTCAATTCATTGGCTGGCATCGAACGTGACCGCGAAGGGCGCACAAATCCAATGGTCAATGCCGGTGCTATCGCTACAACCAGCCTGGTTCCGGGAAAAAATGAAGACGAAAAGTGGCGTTTTATTCACGAAGGCCTTTCCCGTTTCGCAGGGCGCGACCTTTCCCTCAACGAAGAAGTTTATGATTCTGCTTCAAAAACCAATTTTCGCAACCGCAGCATAGCGTGGATGCTGGAAAGCACTGGAAGCATATACTCTGACCCGGTTGAAGCGGTTGAGCTTTACACACGTCAATGTTCGCTGAACGTCAGCGCAAGAGACCTTGCTGTCATGGGAGCGACTTTGGCCCATGGGGGCGTCAACCCATTAACACGTGAAAAGGTCGTTAAGCCGGATGTTTGTCATTACGCACTTGCCGTGATGCTGACAGCAGGTCTTTACGAAACATCCGGCGACTGGCTTTACGAGATTGGACTGCCGGGTAAAAGCGGCATCGGTGGTGGCATAGTAACCGTGTCACCGGGTAAAGGCGGGCTTGGTACATTCTCTGCGCCACTTGATGAAGCAGGCAACAGCGTGAGGGGACAATTAACCGCGCAATTCCTGTCACAGCGTCTTGGGCTTGATCTGCTTATGTCCTCGCCTGCGAGGTAGTTACCAATATATTCCAGAGCTTTTCATAAAGCTCTGCCGATCTGTCACATTGCGAGAGGGAATTATAGCGATGGCAGCTTCTACAAACGGATCATATTCCGAAGAACGTAATTCGTGGCTTCCCATGGTCGCGATCGCTTTCGGTCAGGCGATCATGTCTTTTAACGTCGCCTCACTACCAGTAGCGCTCGGCGGTATGGTTGAAAGCTTCGGCGTGGCGCCTACAGTCATTGCCACAGGCATCGTCGCTTATTCGATGATCGTCGCAGGTTTCGTCATGCTTGGTGCCAAGCTCGTACAACGCTTTGGTGCCTTGCAGGTGTTTCGGCTTGCTGTCATCGTCTTCGGTGTAGCACAAATTCTGATGACGTTTAGTCCCAATGCGACTGCGATGATCTCCGCACAGGCGCTTTGCGGTGCAGCGGGCGCGGTGATCGTGCCTGCGCTTGTTGCTCTGATTGCTGAAAACTACCAAGGCAATCAGCAGGCGACGGCGCTCGGTGCATTGGGCTCAGCCCGTGCAGGTGCCGGTGTTCTGGCGTTTTTAATTGGTGGCGTGCTCGGAACCTATATCGGCTGGCGTCCGGTTTTCGGCATTCTGATTGCAGTATCTGCACTCGTTCTTGTCTTAAGCTTTCGTCTAAAGCCTGATCAGGGTCGTCCTGAAGTCAAAATTGATGGCATCGGCGTCGTGCTTGCAGCAGCAGCAATCATCTCGATCAGTTTCGGATTTAACAATCTGAACGGATGGGGGCTGTTGCTTGCAAATCCCTCCGCGCCATTCAATATTCTGGGTCTTTCCCCCGCACCGGTTCTGATCATTTTCGGCATCATACTGGGACAAGGCTTCTTTCTTTGGACACGACGTCGCGAAGCCAATAATAAAACGCCTCTGCTGCCGCTTCAGGTTCTGGATTCACCACAGGAACGTGCAGCTGTTTTCGCAATGTTTGCGGTCGTCGCTCTGGAAGCTGCGCTTAATTTTTCGGTCCCTCTCTATATCCAAATTGTTCAGGGCCGCTCCCCGCTTGCAACAGCCGTTGCAATGCTTCCATTCAACCTGACAGTCTTTTTCGCAGCCATGTTGATTGTGCGTGTTTATGGAAAACTGTCCCCACGACAGATTGGCAGATACGGGTTCGGGCTATGTGCAGTAGCGCTTATTTGGCTAGCCTTTGTCGTACGCAATGACTGGAGTTCAATACCAGTACTGTTTGGACTTATTCTTTTTGGCATCGGACAGGGTTCGCTCGTGACACTCCTGTTCAACGTTCTGGTTACTTCGTCACCGAAGGAACTGGCTGGAGATGTCGGCTCCTTGCGCGGAACGACGAATAATCTTGCGGCAGCGGTGGGTACTGCGGTTGCCGGTGCGTTGCTCGTAGGACTGCTCAGCAGCGCCGTTATGCGACAACTGGCCCAGAACCCGACTTTGCCGATTGAAATCCAATCAGAAGTTAATCTGGACAGCATCACCTTCGTTAGCAACGATCATTTGGCAAGTGTAATTGCAGCCACATCCGCAACACCGGAACAAAAAGCCGAAGCACTGAAGATTAATACAGAGTCACGGCTTTTGGCTCTTAAGATAGGCTTTTTAATTATGGCGGGACTTGCACTCATCGCAATTCTCCCGGCAGGCCGCTTGCCGAATTATAGACCCGGTGAAATTCCCGAGCCGTGAATATCAGACAACCCAAAAGGGCAGCTTCAGCTGCCCTCAGACTGCAAATAAACCCCTGGCCACAGCCAGGGGTTTATCATTCACTGGGGCATATTGAAGAAACCTGTGCCCGAAC
>NZ_JBDJNE010000047.1:0-5066 GCF_039674265.1 Brucella sp. TWI559 | reverse complement strand
CGTATCGCCATCAACATCCTTGAAGAAACCGCTCACATCAAGCGAAGTGATGGCATCAGCGTCATTGTTCGCTTGATCCTCAATCGTACCAACAGTCTCCGGCAGGTCATCAACGGGCGTAATTTCTATATCAAGAGTGCTTGTCGTCGAACCGCCGTCGTTACCGTCACTGACAGTATAGGTAACGGTCGGAACCTTCCCGTTCCAGTTGGCAACTGGTTCAAAGGAATATGAGCCATCAGCGTTGACCACAAGCACGCCAATGTCAGGAATGCTAACTTTTTCGCCAGGAAGATAAGTCGACCCGTTGACCTCGAGGCGGATAATGGAGATCGCATCGCCATCTGGATCGCTATCGTTTTCAAGCAGATTGCCCGATACGGGCGTATCTTCGGGGGCAGTAACGGATTCTGGCTCAGTAACCGGAGGCTGATTGTTCACCGAAACAGTGACAGTCGTTGTCTCTTCGGTGCCACCGCTTGAAACCGTATAAGTGTAGGTGTCAGTTCCCACGAACCCAGATTTTGGCGTATAAGTTATCGTTCCATCTGGATTAACGACAACGGATCCATGTGCGCCAAGGGTTACAGCACTAATGCGGGCGTCTGGATCCTTGAATGTATCATTAGAAAGTACAGCGGTGGTTACGGGCTCACCCGCATGAGTGACAGCCTCATCGGGAGCAATGTCAACGACCGGCGTCACAGTGATCGGAACGGTAACAATCGTTTTCCCACCCCGACCGTCGGATACGACGACATCGAAGCTGTCTGGGCCGTTATAGTCGGCATGAGGTGTATAGGTATAGGTTCCGTCCGGATTAATAGTGACAGTACCGTGCTTAGGGCCTTCGCCACTAAGTTCAAAAGTCAGCGTGTCGCCATCAGCGTCTTTTGCAGTGATCACGCCTTTGAAAAAGTTGTCCTCTGCAGTCTCAACTGGGTCAGCAGAAACAACAGGCGCCCTGTTGGACGGACCATCATCACTGCCGCCGCCAGAGCCAAGAGCAATCGCAGCCCCGCCCGCCGCCAGGCCGATACCTGCCAGAAGTGCCATCGGCAAAGGTGCGGCCGTGGTGGTCGAATTGATCTCAGCTATATCAAATCCCGACCAGGTCTCGCCATACTGCGCCCACCATTTAACGTCGTTTCCGTCTTCGAAAACCAGATCATTACGAGCGTCACCGTTTGTGACAAAGAAATTCTCGATGACTACGACCGAACCGTCTTCAAGAATAAGGAGCAGGTTGTTTCCATCGCGCTCAAAGCGCGCGACTTCCTCGGGCCCGATTTGCAGCTGAACAACACTTGGCGTCTCGAGCCGGATGCGGTTTCCATCAAAGTTTCGCGACGCTCCACTCTCGGCCTTAGGAAACACGACTGCTTTCATTTTCATCACCTGACTAAAATTGTGACGCAACGCGTCAAATAAACTCTGTTCGCCGAGGAAACGAACTGCCGACGGATCGCTTATTGCCTGGTAAAGCAAAGCGAACTTCTTTGAAGGTAGCGAGACCAGTCCGCCTCCTCGACCACAGCCATGTGGCATTCATCTCGATCAAAAAGGAGGACGCGCGCTCCAGCGGGTGTACTCGCCGATCCGCTCGTTTTAGGGCGTCCGGGCTGCCAGAATTCAGCACCTTGGCAGGCTTCTTTTTCGGAGAGGTGGTAAATAAATTGGCTAAGGTCGCAGTCACTCAAGAGAAGCAACACAGTAGTACCTCAACGAGAACCGGGAACCAACTCGCTGAGCTGATATTCCGAAGGGCCAAAAATCTGGCTGCTGGAAAGGCGGGACGACCGGTGACTTAATCGTCGAATCAGTTTGGTTGTGACGGGCTGATCTGAATTCAGCACATTCACAACTGAACGCCGACAGCATTCTGCCATTAGCATATCATCGTTACAATTGTATGCTTGACACGATATTCCAAAGGATATTGAAAAATCATTTGACGTCAATTTTTTTACCCCCAACTTTCGACCTCATGCATCGTTCAACGAATACAAAACGCCGCATCGCCCCGGTTGAATAAAAAGTTCTTAATCTGTTTCCATGCTTCGCCCGAACCAAGGTAACAAACACTTTTGTCACGAACCTAAAAAAAATTCTCCGACAACGGAAGTGACAACAGGTGATGTCACCGTCACAGTTCAATCGATAGTTGTCGATAAGACGGCGCACATCTTGCCGTTATGGTTGCATTTATAATAATAAAAGTGATTACGCTGTAACGAATTTGCCCTTTCTTGTTATTAAGTATCGTTGAGTAGGAAAACGTGCCACACGGTCTAAAAATCCGTGGCGGGAAATTTAACCCGGGGCTGAAAGTAGCCAAAATCCTAGTTGTCAACTAGAAGCTGTGAAAAATGAACGATATCCATTTGGAAAACCAACACAAGCTTATACGGGAGCAGTTGCAGACTGTTCTTAATTCGAAGCAGTTCGCAAATGCTCCTACAGTCAGTGCATTTCTCGAGTTTGTAGTAAACGAAACCCTCAACGGGCGCGGCCAAAGTCTCAAAGCCTATGCTATCGCTATGGAAGTGTTTGGAAGAAATTCCCAGTTCGATCCTTCAAGTGATACAATCGTACGCACCACTGCAGGCCGTGTCAGAAAAGCTCTTGATGAATACTATGGTGCTTGCGATCCGGTACCGCGGGTCATAATCAGCCTGCCGAAAGGACGATACGTACCTTCTTTCATCATCTGCGATGTTACTAATTCGCTAGACGACCCGAACTTGCACAAACAATGGCGAATTCAGAAACAGATTCCTCGTATGCTATGGTTAATCGCTGTGGGTGTTATTATTACCGCCATTATCGTCCTGATAACTCTGCAGAAATTGGTAACTCCGTCCCAGTTAATACCAAAGGCTATCGTCATCGATGTTCGTGCGGTCGACGTTCTTAGTGAACGGGATCAATCTCTCGCGCAGGAAATTGATGCCAGACTTGCCCCCGCACTCGCACGCATCCAACTCGCTGAGATCAAGCCGCCAAATGTTGAGTTCCATCAAGGGCCACAGTCATCAACTAAAATCAGCAATGAGGACGGAGGCTTTTTCTTTACTCTAAGGTCTACTATTACCGGAACTTCTGCAGATCGCGAGTTGCTCTGGAAACTAATCGATTCGAGGTCCAATCGTATTATGTGGGCGTCTAAAGAACAGTTACTACCTGCGGACAGCACTTCGATTGCAACAATGGTCGACAAGATAGCATTTCAGATTTTGGGCAGCGGCGGAGCTGTCGCCGCCTACATCAACAAGTATCCGTCGAATATTCTGTCGAGGCCCACGTGCATAACTCGAGCGCAGATGATAGAAATAAATGAAAATAGTATTGCGGTGCCCGAATTGCTTAGCTGTCTGAAGCGAATCATAAAAGAAGTACCTCAGGAAGCGACCGCTTGGGCTACTCTAAGTAGCTTCTACACGCTTCGCTCACACTTTTATGGCGCTGGGAGTCGTGATGAACGGGCGCGGCTGGTCGAACTCGCTGAACACTCAGCACAGAAAGCTGTCGAACTTGCTCCCAGAAGCTATCTCACCAAAGTGGCACTCATGCATCTTTCCCTTCGTCAAGGAAGGATCAACGAATTTCTGGCGCTCCAAAGAGAGATGCGGCATCATTATCCGGGAGATATATATCTGCACATTCGGATCGCTACACGCCTTGCAAGGTTAGGTCGCGGTCGTGAGGCTCTCGAGATTTTTGATAAAGCTCAGAATGATTTCGGTATAGACCTAAAAAATTGGGCTGCAGGTTTGGCGGTTGCCTATTTCGCCGAAGGGAAGTATGAGCGCGCACAACGTCAAATGTCTCGGGTAACGTCCGATTTGCCTTTCGTACTTGTGCTGCGTGCTGCAATTCTAGGCAAATTGAACCGAGGTGCTGAGGCCGGGCCAATTGTTCTCAGATTGCTTGAAATCTACCCTGACATTGGTGATGAGTTTTACTTATGGCTCCGTGATCTGGGTTGGTCGAAAAAGTTGCTTGTTGATATTGCCGATGGCCTTGACAAAGTTGGATTTAAAGTAAGAGATTGAATCATAAAGAACGTAACGTTATCAAGCCGTGCGATACATCGCGTAGGGAAGCGTATATTGTGATGTAAATCGAGCAATCGGAAGAAGCGATTGTTTTCAAGACATTCTGCGCGCCATCTCTGTCTTTGATTCCCGCCGAATGGATGAAGACACCAACCGTCAACCCAGTGTATCAACCACAATGTGACGCTTGCGTCCTTTGATCTTTTTCCCGGCAACGCAGCCACGTATTCCGCCACTTTCAGGTGTTTTCACCAACTGGCAATTGATCACACCAACTCTACGACTAGGCTGCTTTCCGTTCAACTCGCGCGCTGGCCTAGCGAGCGTGCTGTTGAGGGCCCGCAGCGTGCCTTCATCCGCCACCCTGAGAGTATTTCTGTATCGTGGAAAAATGGTGGAAAGTCCGTGGGCAAAAGCCGCCCTGCGCTCCCGAAGAAGCTATATAAAGAAGTGCCTTAACGACCTAACGCGTGTCTGTCTTTCGAGGATGTCCAAGCAGTCTCGGGTCTGACATCAATGGTTCGATGATAGACCATTCAGCATAGGTTAAATCACTTGTGTGGTTGGGGGTGCGGACGAAAACTTGGACTTGTTTTACGTCACAATGCCAAGACTGTTTCGATATTCGATTGGGCTTCGTGCGCCAAGTGATATCTTGATCCGCTTCTCGTGGCTTTGGTGCAGCAATCAAGAATTCGACGCGCCTCGGTCTTTGACGGGGTAGCTAAGTCAGCCTAGCCTTCACGCGGACAGAATCCGGGCGTCCACATGCCAGCATACGATTGAGAATGGCACAATCGATGGCGACTTCTGTCTGTTGAGCAGCGAACGAGCGGGTCCGCAGGCGCCGTCCGATTAGCGCCTTGTATCGCCCGATGGCAGTTTCGATCAGCGCACGCTGTGATTAAGCATGGAATAAGGACCCCATTTAAGGGGTTATCGGCATCCAAACGGGACCCCTTATTTAAAGGGTAACATGACCTTCGATTTCAATCGGAGGTTTTCTAT
>NZ_JBDJNE010000046.1:0-5363 GCF_039674265.1 Brucella sp. TWI559 | reverse complement strand
ACTATCGCGGCATTGCAACACGTTACGACAAAAACCCGGCCAATTTCCTGGCTGCTGTCAAACTCATCGCTGTCCGCATCTGGTGCATCAGTTTATGAGTCTACGCCGTAGCTGAAAAGGCATCGGATATTCTCGTTTGCGAAACAGCGATACGAAATGAAGCAATCCTTGTCGCTATAGACCGGGACATGAAGAGAATTGCAGGTAAATCGAAAACAGAAAACCGCTTCGATAAGCTTAATCTTCTACACATACACTGTACAGAGGTGCAGGCGGCTAAAAGACTTGATCAATCTATAAAGTTACTGGAGAGCGAGTGGGAATTCACCACTCAGAAGGTGGCTCGCAGATTATGGTTTGAAGTTCATTCTCACTATTTCAAGACTTGGAGATAGCCCCGCTTCGGCGGGGTTTTTCATGCGCGTTGCAAATATGTGCAAGCCTCGCGAAAGCGGGGCTTATCTTTTAAAGCTGAATGCCAGAAATATCGCCTTAATATCTCGGAACCTATTAGAGGCCTGAATGTTTATGATGCGTAAACACCTTTAGGAGTAACGCAATGAAGAACGTTCTTATTGCCGCCGCTGCATTTGCAATGATTTCCGGCTCGGCGCTTGCGCAGGAACCACCGAGGCCACCTGCACCTCCTGAGGCTGGTGCACCAGGTACGCCACCACCACCTCCGCCACATGGAGGGCCGCGCTCAGCACCGGATAAATCAGCGCATATCCGCGTCGAAGATAAGGGTTACAAGGTCGATGTAAAATGCGCTGAAGATCAGTCTACGATTGAATGCGCAGAGGTTGTCTACAAGCTTCTCGACCGCATAGGTCCACCTAAAAAGTGATTGAACGAATATAACCCCGCTCCGGCGGGGCTTTTCATTGGCTATCGCCCCTTTATCTCTTTCAATGACTGACACTCGTCATCCTTCAAGAGCTTCGCAGTTATGCATGTTCGGATTGCACCGGTTTTTGTATCAAGAATAAACACGCCTCCCCGTTCTAATTCTCCAGCCTGGTAGCGCCCATTTTCACCCGAAAGGTGAATGCTAAGTGCAATAATTACGGCCGATCCAATGATTGTCAGCATAAGCGGTTTATTCATTTTGTAGAGAGCTTTCTATCGCTGATGTGTTCGGAAGCTTGTAAGCGTTGTTTCAGCGCCACAGTGTATAAATCTCTATTCAGATTTAGTGTTTCTTCAGTGTCTATGAGCGCCCGCTTAATGACCTGCAAATAATGCATTTTTTCTGCTCAATGCAATTGGCTAGATCGTTCTTTCGACACTGCTATTGTCCAGCTCGACACGTCCGTCAGACAGGAAGAGGCACAAGCCGTCCCAGTATTTAGCGATCTATTTCAAAGCTTCGCCCAACGGCGCTTTTGCCGACACGCATGCACGGTGAGTCAACGAAACCCCTTGGAAGGCCCGAAAGTAAGTACGGCAAGAATCCCGTGCATATTGGGATGCATCTTGACGGCTTAATCTCTAGTGGAGCGAACATTCCTAGCCTTAAGAAAGTGAGCGAGCACTTGCTCGCTTTCGCTTCACGGTGAGCGTTGCGTCCGCTTTGGAAACTCGGCGAATTAACCGTAATGGCCACCCCAAGGAGGAAACAGCTCCCTTAAGTAGCTAAAATTCCCCTCGCAAAAATTTTCTAATTTTCGGGTTCGCTGCCACAAGCTGGGGACGGTATATGTGACCGCTTTTCCGACGCGACGACTAATGGCGAGATACTTGCCCGAGATCGCGTGGGAAACTGAAGTTTGGGTTTCAGAAGCTCCCACGCACCTCATTCATGTTAATGGGGTGCGCTTCCTAGGCCCCTACGACCCACACGGATGAAAGCTCACCACACTTAGTCTGAGACTGCTCATTATTATTGCATACTCCGAAACCATGTATCTTTAATAATCAACGATTGTTATATTATGCTGAAACCCCAAAATCCAAAATTATAATATTTTCTTTGCGAGGCTAAAATCATTAGACCAAACAATTTATTCAAAAAAAATTTTACGTGTTATTTGAAATAAAATTATTACATATCAATATAATTGCAGTTACCTTGGATTTATTTACCTTGGCTATAAAATACCCCCACGGAAATTTAATTTAATCACATATTTTAAGACTTTTACTTCTAATTTTCGGCTTCCCTGGTTTTCAGGTCATGCAAGCTGCGATTTCTTATACTGATAAATAAATTTTTTATCGTTTGATTTCAGAAAAGCTGTACATTTCTACGCTTCACGGCATCAGCTTTTTGTCAGAAAGCTATTATGGTTTTTATTTGGGTTATCTACCTAGCACGGAAATGGGTGAGAAGCGGCCAGGACGCTTTTGGAAAAACGTCGAAACCTACCTTTCACATAGTCAACCCGCTTTGACAACGCTGACGCTTAACTTCATAAATGATTAGTTTCAGGGAGGGCGAGCATGGTGGATCATGGGCAAATTGTAGAATCATTTTCGGAGATGGCTGAACGTATTCGAAGCAAATGGATCCAATCTATTCCAATCGATTCAACGTTTACGCAAAAATTTGGATGGCAGTATTCACCGCTAACTCCAGAAAATGTTGCTTATTTTTCTGACGTCATTAGTGATAGGATTGATCTATTCTTCAAGAATGATACGCAGTCTGAAGAAACATTGACAATATGGCACCATATTGGGCAGCAAGCGGACCTTCTAACTTTTGAAAATTTCGCTAGTGACCCCAACGGTTGCTTTTCCGCAACCATGAATCTTTTAAACTGGGCCTCCTCCAACCTACCCCCAATTTTAGCAAATGTCGATTGGGAGGCGGTAGATAGTAAGGAGTACTTGCCGAGAACATTATTAAACCGGTTGAAAGGTGTGGAAACGCGCGTTAGCAATCTCAATCAGCGCAGTGACGATTTGCAAGAGTCGATACGTATAATTGAGGACGCAAGACAAGCTGCAGACCGCCTACCCACTGATATTGAAGAGTTGAGAAGAGCTCGCGACGATATTAAAACCCATCTTGCTAGCGTAATTAAAGACAAAGCAGAAATTTCGGAAGCGTACGAAACTTCTAAGAGTACCGTGGAAACTTTAGAAATCTTGAGGGATAGAGCGGATGCCCTCGTAAAAAAATGCGACGAAACCTATCGGATAACAACTTCGGCTGGTCTCGCAGGCGCGTTTAATGAACGTTCAGGTAGCCTACAGAAAACCGGATGGGTGTGGGTAGGCATACTCATAGTTTCACTGATTCTTGGATCATTGATTGGTGCATGGCGCTTTAGCGAGTTAATGAGGTTAATGGGCGACGGCTCTACTGTGCGTACGTCAATCGTGGTTCTTCATTTTATCGGCGCGCTCATGGGAGTTGGCGCCGCTATATGGATAGCGTGGGTATCAACCAAAAACGTAACCCAGTCGTTCAGGCTATCTGAGGATTATGCCTTCAAATCTTCTATCTCTAAAGCATATGAAGGGTATAGAAGGGAGGCAATTGATCTAGATGGAGACTTTGCCAAGCAATTGTTTGGATCTGCACTAACTCGGCTAGACGAGCAGCCCAGTAGGTTTATTGACATGCGTGATCACGCATCTCCATTCGAAGCTCTGCTTGATAACAAAGCTTTTCAAGAACTTATCAAATCCGTTCCTGAAGTCGGTAAGTGGGTAGCCAATACAGTCGCTGACGGAAAAACCGCATTTGGAGCAGTGTTAGGCACGGCAGGTGCATTTACCATGAGAAAGGCCGAGGTCGAAAATGAGCCAGAACAAGAACAGGACGCCGAGCCCAAAAGAAGTGCTAGACAGTCTGACTAGGCAGTGCGGACAGATTTGATTAAGATAAAAGCAGCTGCGATTGCGATGATGGATCGGAAGTTTCTTACTATTTTCTTGTAACGTAATGTGGCACGTTTCAATCGTTTGAGCTTCCGCATTATTTGTTCGATACATGTGCGGTCTTAGTAAAGTACAACGAGAAAATGTTTCGGTATATTCAACCTGTTTGATCTGTAAGGGATCATGGGGAAAGCGCCAGCAATATGAGAACCACTCCGAGAGAAAGTCTGGAACTAGAAAACTTATACATGAGTCAATTAGTTCCTACGGTCTGATCAGCGGACTTATTGATTTGGGTGCACATTGGGTGCAAAACCACCTTTGTTCGTGAACTGTTCTACAAATGTTTACCCTCGGGCTGTCATCAAAAACCGCGCAAATGCGCGGTTTTAAGACTTCCTGATTGCATTGACATTGTAGGGGTCACAGGTTCAATCCCTGTTACGCCCACCATTCGATATCCATACATACCAATACGTTAGATAAAATTATCGCAGCGAATAAATAGCGCTCTTTAGGTTCAATGAACCTTTCATGAACCTAACCACCCTTCTTCTGTTCTTCTTGTATCCTCTGCAATACCTCTCGGACAAGACGCATGTCACCGCCCATCTGCTTTAGCTGCGCATATTTATATTTTCATTTATGAATGACCAATGTGCAGCTTGCCAATAAGGATTAGGCGACCGCTAGAGAAAAAATGAATTAATAATTAATTTTTATTTCCAAATTTTTTCTAAATTATTATTGGGATAGATATATATAAATAAATGTAATTAATTATTATCGTTCACATGAAAGGTAATAATAATGATAAGACGATTTTTAATTATATCATCTTCTTTAGCTTTGTTTTCTACCGGTTACGCCTTATCCGCGGAAAGCGGTATTAATCAAAAATTGGTAAACAAAGCATCGTATCATGACGATTTAGGTCGAAAGATTGGGAAAGGTGAACTTAGTACTTTTTCTAAAAAAAACATTTCAATGTTTCAATGTCCATACGTGACACGTGAGGCATGCGAACGCCAAACTAGTGATCCATCTGACCCTAGTTTGTGCTTTGAGTGTGATGACGGAAGCTGGTCACCATCTGCTGGCTAATATACAGAAAAACCCGTAGAAGCGGGGTTGATTGTCGGATCTGCGATTAATCGCAGATCCCCGATTTCACTCAAAGTGACTTCAAGTCGCCACCGACGACAAAGGCGACGAAGGCTGCTACCAGCCCAGCGATTATCATCCAGTTGATGCGAGATAGTGACGACTGGATGCCTTTGACGGAGTTTTCCAGTCCAGAGAACCGCGTATCAATACGGGCTTCCATCGCAACCCATCTTTCATCATTACGAGCGCTTTCAATCTCTCGCTGGCGCTGCCAAGTCTCTACGGCGTAGACTCATAAACTGATGCACCAGATACGGACAGCGATGAGTTTGACAGCAGCCAGGAAATTGGCCGGGGTTTTGTCGTAACGTGTTGCAATGCCGCGATAGTGCTTGAGGCGGTTAAAGAAGCGCTCGACCAAGTTT
>NZ_JBDJNE010000045.1:0-5741 GCF_039674265.1 Brucella sp. TWI559 | reverse complement strand
GATCTTCGCGGATCGTTTGCGAAAAGCCGGGAAACCGCACAAGGTTATCGTCACAGCCGTTGCCCGAAAATTGGTTGCCCTTGCTAACGCACTATGTAGAAAACGTCAAAAATGGCTGCTTCCGAAACCATGAAAGATACAGTTGCTAGACGGGTTACAATCTTATGCTGAAATATCGTCGGGCATTAGTCTCAGATATCGAAATGATTATCGATCTTCATGTGGTGATGAGCAAAAGCACTTACGCCGGTGTCTTGCCACAAAATTATCTGGATAATGAACTTCCGCTTGAAAAAAGACAGCTGTGGGAGAAGAGGTTCGTTGGGCCGAATACCGACCAACTTATTTTTGTAGCCATGCAGGGCCAGGAAATCGCTGGGTTTTGCTGCTTCGTCTTCAATGAAGAGAAGGAGCACGGTACGTATCTGCATAATCTATACGTCTCGCAGGAATATCAGAAGCGTGGGGTGGCGAAGTCGCTTCTTAAGCAAGCGATCGCAGCTTTTGATAGCGAGCGTCAAAAATTGCCAGTTCATTTGCTTGTATTTGCTAAAAACACAAATGCCGTTGCCATATACGAAAAGCTCAATGGCACAGTCATCGAGAAGCGTGATGTATCGCGATGGGGCAACCCTACTGTCGAGCTGCTGCGATACCAATGGCCTTCTGCTGACGCGCTACTTCAAAAACTTGACGATCGTCAGAGCCAAAACACCTGATCTTCACCAAAACGGGTGCGGCGAAACTAGCGCTTACGTCTAACAGAAGCCCTCCATTTTTGAAGGGGAAGTCCAGATTCCCATGGGAGAGGGATTTAGCCGATGCCCCTACCCCCGGTGGCGCCATAGACTTCTCCATTGATGAAGCTCGCCTCGTTGGAAGCAAGGAACACGTAAATGGGAGCCAGTTCGACGGGTTGACCGGGTCGACCGAAGTCGCTGTCTGCACCAAAATGCACGACCTTCTCGTCGGGTTGTCCACCAGAAGGCTGCAACACGGTCCAGACGGGTCCGGGAGCGACTGCGTTCACACGCACGCCCTTTTTGATGAATTGTTTGGCCAACGCTTTGGTATAGGCGACGATTCCGGCCTTGGTTGTGGCATAATCGAGCAGAATCTCGGAGGGCTGGTATGCCTGAATTGATGCGGTCGTGATCACAGCAGCACCGGCGGGCAGCAATGGGGCTGCGGTTTGAGCCATCCAATGCAGCGCGTATAGATTCGTCTTCAGGGTTTTGTCGAAATCCGCGCTCGACAGCTTGGAAATGTCGTCACGGAACTGCTGCCGCCCGGCATTGATCACTAAAATGTCGAGCCCGTCGAGCTCGCGCGCAGCCTGAGCAACCATATCGCGGCACCAGCCCTCATCGCTGATATCCCCGGGCAGGGCAACGGCTTTGCGGCCTTCAGCGCGGATGAGCGCGATGACCGACTGCGCGTCCTCTTCTTCCTCCGGGAGATAGGATATTGCCACATCGGCGCCCTCGCGGGCAAAAGCGATTGCTGCGGCGCGCCCAATGCCGGAATCGCCGCCAGTGATCAGAGCGCGTCGTCGGGCCAAGCGATTGCAGCCCTGATAGGATTTTTCGCCGTGATCAGGCTCAGGTTGCATCTTTGCGGCAATGCCGGGTCTTGCCTGACGTTGTTGTGGGAAGGGTGGGGCGGGGTAAAGGGTTCGCGGATCTTGGAGGGTGGGATTATGGGACATTGTCTCTTCCTTTGCGAATGAGGAAGAAATGGAAATTCACTTCATTTCTTCCAATAGGAAAAAAGCGGGCTTTCGCCCGCTGACTCACTTACAGGTAACGATTACGTTCGCGCTCGATTTCCTCGGGCGTATAAGGATCAGCATCAGCGTCAAAGCGCTGCCAGCCTTCCTCGGTGTAGAGTTTGCGACGCGTCGCAACATCAACTCTGTTGGTGCCGGCCAGGATGGCATCAGCTTCCGCAGCGCGTTCATCGGCGACGCGCGCAGTCACCAAGGAACCGCCACGACGCACGCTTTCAGCGTAAACATGCGCGTCGTCTTCCGACACACCGCTTTCGGTGAGCGCACCAATCAGGCCGCCCGCCACACCGCCAACCACGGCTCCACCCACAGCGCCAGCCAAGGTGGCTGCGAGCCAGCCGGCAGCAACCACGGGGCCGACGCCCGGAATAGCCATGATGCCGAGGCCGGTGAGAAGACCGCCAGCACCACCCACGGCGGCACCGATACCGGCGCCAACACCCGCTCCAGAGCCGGCATTGCTTTCTTTTTCATTGTGATGGGAGACGATCGAAATATCGTCGGACGGGAAGCCCGCGCTCTCCAGACGCGCAACAGTGTCTTGCGCCGCGGAATAGCTATCAAAAAGTCCAGTTACAGTTCGCATATTCTTCTCCCTTGTTCATGAAGATTTTTTTGTGATGGGGGACGAGATTACATTGCCTTCTTGGTGACATTGCCCTGGTAATCAAGCTGAACTTCCAGCTTTTCAGTGCCCTTCATCGCCGAGGCTTCCCAGACGCCATCGTCACGGAGTTTCAGAGCGGTGACATCCTTATAACCTGCTTCTTCGATACGGCTCTTGGCCTGATCTTCGGTGAAGCTGTTGGCACCCTTGACGGGTGCATCCGGGTTGTTGCTGTCAGGGGTCGAGACTGCCGGGGTTTCCGCTGAAGTGGCACCACTATCCTGTGCAAAGGCAAAAGACGGCGCGACAAGGAAAGCGCCAGCAAGCGCTAAAACGCTGATTTTCATGGTTTTTCTCCACTGATGAAATGTCTACACTTACCCAACTCCGGGGTAGGGGTTAAGTTCCCAAAAAAACTCCCACCTGGCCAAAGAATTCTTGATGGGATGCATAGGAAGGGTCGACCGGGAACATGTTGCAGGCGCCGAAGTTTCAGATGTGTCTGGTCGCGATGATGAGGTGTTAATTATGCGTTCCACGTCAACCATTCCTTCCTCCAATATCCACCCCGATTTTTTTACAGGTCTGGCGCGCGGTCTGGGCGGTGCGCTGTTATTTGCCCTGCCGATGCTGATGACCATGGAAATGTGGGAGCTCGGTCTTTACGCCAATCCTATGCGGTTGTTGTTGCTCTGCCTGTTGAACATCCCCTTGCTGACCGGGCTCGCCTACCGCATCGGTTTTGAGCGTATGTCCTCGTGGTCACAGACGCTGCGCGATGCGGCCATCGCCTTCGCGCTCGGTATTGTGCTGAGCGGAATGATCCTTTGGCTGTTTGGACTGTTCAGCACCCAAATACCGCCAGACCACAGGATCGCGATGACTGCCCTGCAAGCCGTCCCGGCCAGCATTGGCGCCTTGCTGGGACGCAGCCAACTTGGCATGCGGACGGAAGAGGATGATGAAGAGGTTGGAGAATATGATGGAGAGAGCGGCTATTTCAACGAATTGTTCATGATGATCGTGGGAGCGATTTTTTTGGGGTTGAATGTCGCCCCCACCGAGGAAATGATCCTGATCGCTTATCGCATTGTCCCGGGTCAGACAGCGCTGATCGTGCTTCTGTCGATCGCCATCATGCATGGCTTTGTTTATAGCGTTCATTTCAAAGGCGGTCATCGCGTGCAAGACGGGGCGCCGTGGTGGAGTTCTCTGATCCGTTTCACGCTGCCGGGCTATGTACTGGCATTTGCGACCAGTGCGTACACATTATGGACATTTGAACGGCTGGATGACGCCTCTGTCGCGCAAATGGTGACGACGATCATTGTGTTGTCGTTTCCTTCGGCGATTGGTGCGGCCTCGGCCCGTCTGGTTTTATGAGGCAGCGACATGAATGAGCGCATCAACGAAAAAAAGTCTGAACCAGCGACCGTTAAAGTCCACTGGAGCGAGTGGCTTGCGGGTGGCCTCTCCGCTTTGCTAATTGCCACACTGCTCGGTTGGTTGGGGTATCAATGCTATCAATATCAACCAGACAAAGCCGATTTCCGTGTCGAAGTGACGGGCTATACTGCGGTCGAAAATGGCTATCGCGTCGCTTTCTCGGTTTTCAACCTGACAGGAACGAGTGCCGCGCAGGTGCGCGTTGTCGCAACCTTGGGCCAACAGCAGGGCGGCGCGGAACAGGCCGCTGCGACGTTCGATTATGTCGCATCGGAAGCGCAGGCCTCCGGCGCCCTGTTTTTTGCGATTGATCCGCGCAAACACGACCTGAAGCTGCGTGTGGTGAGCTATATTGATCCCTGAATATTGTGGGTGTTTTTCGCTCGACATAACCTGCGCCGACATGCCGTCTGCGGAACGCAACAGTGTTGGGTGAACGCCTGACACAGCTCGCCCGACCGAAGCCGGGGGGGAAACGTCATCAACAGACTGGCCATGGAAGGGCAGCGTAAACAGACCGCCATGCACCGCACATGCTGCGATGCGAGGCGCTGGGGCAGCGGTTAATTTCCTTTGGAACAAAGCAACTGGCAAGGGGTTGGGGTTTTGAGAAAACTGAGGAGAAAATCATGACGATACGATCCCTCTCGCAGGCCAACAGCGATCCTTCCAATTCACCGCGACCCGGACAGCCGCCGGAGATCCCCGATATTCCCCCGGCGATAGTGCCTGAGCAGCAGCCAGATGTTCTTCCCGAACCGCTCGGACCTGATATTCCCGACCGTCCCGATCCCGCGCCCGATGTTCCGATGCCGGAGCAAACGCCGCCGCCCCCTGACAGTCCGGGTCAGCCGGCCCTGTCATAGCAAAAGCGAAATCGGTTTGATGCCATTACGCCTTCGCGGCGACATCTGTCCACCGGACTGATTTCTGATCCCGCTCCGATGGGATAAGGACATGCGTAAAACAGATCTTGGTGCGTTGGGTGGAACAGCGCCCTGGCACGCTTGAGCGGTTGCGATAACATGAAAGACCGTTGATCAACTCATGCGAGCGCTCGGTCGATGAGGCGCCCGGTATCCACCAACATCCACCAAGATCTGATTGCATGCGCGTTGCGATCATTGGGGTGATGCTGTGGGTTACCACGCCGCAATCAGTTCCTGCGTCGACGCAAGTTCCAGTTGTTCTGCCAGTCTTTGCTGACAGAGAGCCAGGATCGCATGGTGGCCGGAATCGGAGGTGCTGCAGACGGCATCTGTCACCAGAATAACGCGATAGCCACGATCCACGGCGCCAAGAAGGGTCGCAAGCACGCAGAGATCGGTTTCCGCACCACTGACAATTAAGGTGTGAATACGTTTTTTGTAGAGGAGTTTCTGTAGTACACCCTGCGTCCACGGCGAGTAGACGTCCTTATCCAGAACATGGGCGGGCGGGACGAAGCGTTGCAAGGGTTCAACGAGTTTAAGCAGATAGCGGTCAAGCTGTTCGAGCGCTACATTCTGCCATTTGCGGTAATAGCGTTTCCAGGCGCCGACGGCATCCTGTGGGGACTTCGGTGGGATAAAGCGCGTGAAGATTGTCTTATCGGCACACATCTCGCAAACACTGACAATGTTGGGCAAAATTGCCTCGGCCCACGGCACATGCCACGGCGCTCCGGTTCCAAACAGTTTTTGCATGTCGATGCAAAGATGCATGCTTCCTGCACGCAGGCTTCCTTTGGTGATCCCTGTTTCAGCAAGCATTTTGATCTCGCGCCCTCTTGTCAAAAATCTGGTGTCTATCGGCGTTTAAACGGGACCCCTTATCGGCGTCCAAAAAGTACCCCTCCTTTAGGTTGCAAGGTTTAGCGTGCGCGGGCCCGGAACTTTAAATTTAGTGCAGGGTCTGCGC
>NZ_JBDJNE010000044.1:0-5803 GCF_039674265.1 Brucella sp. TWI559 | reverse complement strand
GGAGAGGACCATTTTTTGATGCCATGATGAATGCCCCGACTGTAAACTTATATAGAAATAGTGTGTGGTGAATTAGTGATGATCGTGATCGTGATCGTGATCGTGATCGTGATCGTGATCGTGATCGTGATCGTGGTGTGCGTGACTATGACTGGAGTTGTGATACGCCCCGCGGACAGGCTCAAATGGCGCCTCAATTTCCTCTACGCTGGCACCTAGGCCGATGAGCATCGACTTGATGACGTGATCACGGAGTATCAAGATGCGGTCCGCCGAGATTTCCGCCGCCAAATGGCGGTTTCCGATGTGCCATGCTAGTTCGGAAAGATGTACCGCACTCCTCGCAGTGATCGAATAAAGCGGTTCAGAAGCAGCGATTACGATGACCTTCGAGCCATCTTCCAGAACCAGCGCTTCACCGTTTCGTAGCGAAATAGGTTCTGGTAGGTCAATCAATACTTTATCGTTGTTATCCAATATAAGGGTTTTCCGCCTTACTCGGCGTTCATCATGCTTAAGCGCGATGGACTTTTGTCCCGAAGCGACAGCATTAGTAAGCTCTTTTGAATTAGAACAAATTTTTATTACACGCTGCATATGAATTCCGCCTATGATAACCGTTTAGTTGCATATCTGATTAACATTGTATAGCTACCTAAAATACATAGGTTAATTTTCTAAATTAGGATGGTGGCTGTATTGAAACGACCGGATTTTCAGATTAGATTGCTAATATCAGCTTGATGTCATTTAGCTATTTTGATCAGAAATAAATTGAATACAACATAAAAATGTGAGGCTTGCGGGGATGAGCGGATCAGGATGGAAAGGTGAGCTTGAGTTGTGGTTCGCCTGCGCGGACGCAACCACACGCCTTGTCCGTAGACGGCATATTGGCCCACTCGCCGTGCAACGTCCATTTTACCCGGAAGATGATGGTTCTGCACATGTCTATTTGCTGCATCCGCCAGGAGGTGTTGCAGGGGGTGATCGGCTTGAAATTTTTTGTCATTTGGATGATAGTGCGAAGGCTGTTGTGACCACTCCCGGAGCGACAAAGTTTTATCGCAGTGACAGTGATGACAGTGTGCAAAACGTTAAAATTAACGTGGGGCGAGGAGCGGTTTGTGAATACTTACCGCAAGAGACGATATTATTTGGCGGTTCTAAGGTTTCTGTGAGCACCGAGGTCGCGTTAAAGTCAGACTCAGTGTATCTGGGTTGGGAGATTTTCAGTTTTGGACGCCCCGCGGCTGGAGAAGATTTCGCAGCGGGACGCGTTCGGCAGCGGGTTACTATCATGCGTGAGGGTGTGCCTGTTTACTATGAGCGGTTTGACCTTGCCGCCGGTACGGCACTGCTTCATGATACTTATGCTTTTGCTGGGCGGCCGATCATGGGAACTATGATTTATGCGGGGCCAGTCAATGAGGATATGGCTGAGCGCGTACGAGCTGCGCTGGGAGAGGCCGGTTTGGGTGTCTTCTCTGTCTCCGCGCTGGAGCGTGTTGTCGTCTGTCGATATCTTGGGACACGCATGTCCGAATGTAAAACACTATTCGGTCGCGCCTGGGATGTCATAAGAGAAATAGGTCTCGGTAAACGGTCTGTTGCACCGCGTATTTGGGCAACCTGAATATACGTCGCTCACGTTAACGGTGAAGATTATAAACTGACTTGAAATGAGCAGTCTATTGCATTTTTGCGGTTTAAACAGAGCAAAAGTGCCGTGTGAACTTTGGAAAGGATGATCGATGGAACTGCTGCCACGTGAAAAGGACAAGCTTTTGCTCTTTACGGCGGGTTTAGTTGCTGAGCGCCGTAAAGCCAGGGGACTTAAGCTCAATTATCCAGAAGTCGTCGCCTATATTTCTGCCGAAATAATGGAAGGCGCACGCGATGGGAAAACAGTCGCCGAACTCATGTCCTATGGCGCAACGCTCCTCACGCGTGACGATGTGATGGACGGAGTTCCTGAGATGATCAACGATATACAGGTCGAAGCGACCTTTCCCGACGGCACAAAGCTTGTTACCGTCCATAACCCAATTCCATAGGAGGGGACCTTGATACCGGGTGAGTTCTTTGTAGAAGAAGGTACCATCGAGCTCAATGCAGGTCGTGAAACCCGCAAGATGGCCGTCGAGAATACGGGTGACAGGCCCATTCAGGTTGGGTCTCATTACCATTTTTTCGAAACGAATGGTGCTCTTTCATTCGATCGGGAAAAGGCGCGAGGCTTTCGCCTCAACATTCCTGCTGGAACGGCTATACGCTTTGAACCAGGACAGGATCGTGAGGTTGAACTGGTCGCGATTGATGGTACGAGGGAAATCTACGGATTTAATGCCAAGATCATGGGAAAGCTTTAGAGCGTGCTTCGATCTGACTGGATCATATTGGTGCACAATCATTAGTTTTAATGCGCATCTTCACTGAAAAGCGTTTCATGCTTTTCGCGATGCGCTCTAGGAGAGACGGATGGGGACGATTTCAAGAAGGGCTTATGCCGATCTTTACGGGCCAACCAAGTGCGACCGTGTTCGGCTAGCAGACACGGAATTGCTGATCGAAATCGAACAAGACCATACGATTTACGGCGAAGAAGTCACATTTGGCGGTGGCAAGGTCATCCGTGACGGTATGGGTCAGGGTCAGGGTCTTGCGGCCGAAGTTGCTGATCTTGTCATCACCAATGTTATCATTTTGGATTATTGGGGCATCGTTAAGGCTGACGTTGGAATCAAAAACGGTCGGATTTCCGGCATCGGCAAAGCGGGCAATCCTGATATCCAGCCAGGTGTAAACATCGTGATCGGGCCTGGAACAGATGTTATTGCCGGCGAAGGCAAGATTCTCACCGCAGGTGCGATTGACACCCACATTCATTTTATTGCGCCGCAACAGGCTGAAGAAGCTTTGGCGAGCGGTACAACAACATTGGTAGGTGGGGGGACTGGTCCGACGGTTGGAACACTTGCTACAACTGTGACGCCTGGGCCATGGGCCATTCATCGCATGCTGGAAGCAGCCGAAGCATTGCCAATTAACGTAGGTTTTCTTGGTAAAGGCAATGCAAGCAAGTCTGAGCCGTTGCGCGAGCAGATCATAGCAGGGGCGATCGGCCTCAAGCTCCACGAAGACTGGGGCACAACGCCAGCAACCATCGACAACAGTCTGACTGTTGCAGATGAGGAAGACATTCAGATTGCGATCCATACTGATACTCTCAATGAGAGCGGGTTCGTAAAAGATACTTTTGCAGCCATGAAGGGCAGAACCATTCACAGCTTCCATACGGAAGGTGCGGGTGGAGGTCACGCGCCGGACATCATCACTGCGGCGAGTGAAGAAAACATTCTTCCCTCTTCGACCAACCCAACGCGTCCTTATACAATTAACACGGTCGATGAACATCTGGACATGTTGATGGTTTGCCATCACCTTAGCCCCAAGATACCCGAAGATGTCGCATTTGCGGAGTCTCGCATTCGACGGGAGACAATTGCTGCGGAAGATATTCTTCATGATCTTGGTGTGTTTTCGATGATGTCGTCGGATTCACAGGCAATGGGGCGTATTGGTGAAACGACTTTGCGTTGCTGGCAAACCGCACATAAGATGAAAGTACAGCGTGGCCCGCTGGAACAGGACAGCAGTCGTCACGACAATTTTCGAGCCAAGCGCTATATTGCCAAATACACGATCAATCCGGCGATTACGCATGGATTTGCACATGAAATTGGATCGATCGAAGTTGGCAAGCGAGCAGATCTGGTTCTCTGGAAAACTGAGTTCTTTGGTGTCAAGCCAAGCCTGGTAATGATTGGCGGAATGATAGCAATGGCCCCAATGGGTGATCCAAATGCTTCAATCTCGACGCCGCAGCCAGTTCACTATCGTCCAATGTATGGCGTCATTGGGCGTGCGCTTGGATCGACAAGTGTTACCTTTGTTTCAAAAGCAGCCTTGGCTGATGGTATTGGCGAGAAACTAAAGCTGAACAAGCAGCTTGTTGCTGTTCATGGTATACGAACAATACGCAAGAAAGACATGATCCATAACGGCCTGACACCTAAGCTAGAGGTTGACCCACAAAACTATCAGGTTCGTGTGGATGGAAAGTTAATCACTTGCGAGCCTGCTGAGGTTCTTCCAATGGCTCAAAGATACTTCCTGTTTTGATGTAATCAAGACTGCAACGAGGGGAACCAAGGTCATATGCAACAATACACTCTGCGGGATCATCCATATCTCGGATTTGTAGATTGGACACTGCGTGGCGTCGGGCAAGTGGTTTTTCAGAACAATCCATGGTCAGGTTTGGTCATTCTGCTAGCCATATTATTTAATTCATGGATCTACGCTGTCATTTGCGTGGTTGGTGTGATTGCAAGCACATTGACCGCTATGATCCTGAAAGCAGACAAGGGACTTACGCGGGATGGTTTGTTTGGGTTCAATGGAGCTCTTGTTGCACTTGCTTTAATTGCATACACCAGTGCGGATTTTCGCACTGGTGTTTTGCCGTCTGCCGCGATGGCCGTTTATCTCATTTGCGGAGCGGCTTTTTCAACAATGGTTTTTGCGAGCTTTGGCGCTGTTCTTGGAACGCACAAAACTGCGCCGCTAACGATGCCGTTTGTACTCGTGGGCTGGTTATTTCTTTTTGCAATCCTCAAGTTTGACGCAATTGACGCTGGCCCAATGGCCAAGCCGGTGTCGCCAGATCAGTTTTCCTATGCCGTTCATTATATGGTGCCAACATGGTATATGGGTATAGGAACATCTATCGCACAGATATTCTTTCAGGATAACTGGATTACTGGTTATCTTATGCTGATCGGTATAGCAGTTAACTCTCGGATCAGCGCAGGTATGGCACTGCTTGGTGCTAGCATTGGTACTGGAATTGCAGCCCTGTTTGGGGCCCCCGAAGGTGCCATTCGTGACGGATTGTTTGGCTATAATTCTGCGTTGACTGCGATCGCTCTGGGGGGCTTATTCCTCGTATTTACTTGGAGCAGCTTCTTTTATGCAGTGTTTGGCGCCGTGATTTCGGCTTGGTTATGGGCATCTGTAGCTATATTCTTAAAACCGATCGGAATGCCAGTCTTGACGTCTGCTTTTGTACTTGTGACTTGGATGATGTTGCTGGGCCAATACGCATTCAAGGCACTTGTGCCTGTTCCACCGGAGCAATCAACTACGCCAGAGGATAATTGGCGCCGCTATCGTAAGATTGCTGCGGCCAGCAAATAAGCCGCTTCGCTATTTGTGGATAGCGCCTGGGTCGCAAGTGTTTTCTTGGCGTCGTAACCTTAACCTGACAGTGGATGTTCTTGAATAGCGAATAGTATTTTGGTCTGAACTATAGGCGTGCGATTTCACGCCAGATGTTGGTTGCGGCTTGACGCAATTCCCGGTGATTAGCTGAACTGAATTGGTTGCGGGAAAGTAATGAAGGTTGTAAATTTGGTCGTGAATGGATGTAAACTTTTGTACATGTCGCGCTGATTTAAAACGCTTCATGATCCGCTCTCGTCGTCGGACTGGTTGGTGCGAATTCTCGCCACGATTATTCAGGCCTTTATGCTGACGATGATCACAAACGCTCAGACCGATCTCACGATTTGCAGCACCGTAAGAACCCAGCTTGTCGGTCACCATGATGCGGGGTGAGCAACCCTGACCTGTCAATCGGCGTTTAAACGGGACCCCTTATCGGCGTCCAAAAAGTACCCCTCCTTTAGGTTGCAAGGTTTAGCGTGCGCGGGCCCGGAACTTTAAATTTAGTGCAGGG
>NZ_JBDJNE010000043.1:0-2500 GCF_039674265.1 Brucella sp. TWI559 | reverse complement strand
GGATGACTTGTGGCTAGGGGTGAAAGGCCAATCAAACTTGGAGATAGCTGGTTCTCCGCGAAATCTATTTAGGTAGAGCGTCCAGCGAATACCCCCGGGGGTAGAGCACTGAATGGGCTATGGGGACTCACCGTCTTACTGATCCTAATCAAACTCCGAATACCGGGGAGTACTACTGGGCAGACACACGGCGGGTGCTAACGTCCGTCGTGAAGAGGGCAACAACCCTGACCACCATCTAAGGTCCCTAAGTTATGGCTAAGTGGGAAAGGATGTGAGGATCCCAAAACAACCAGGATGTTGGCTTAGAAGCAGCCATCATTTAAAGAAAGCGTAACAGCTCACTGGTCTAAATAAGGGTCTTTGCGCCGAAAATGTACCGGGGCTAAAGCCATACACCGAAGCTGTGGATGCACGTATGTGCGTGGTAGCGGAGCGTTCCGTAAGCCTGTGAAGGGACAGTCGTGAGACATCCTGGAGGTATCGGAAGTGAGAATGCTGACATGAGTAACGATAAAGGGAGTGAGAGACTCCCTCGCCGAAAGTCCAAGGGTTCCTGCTTAAAGTTAATCTGAGCAGGGTTAGCCGGCCCCTAAGGCGAGGCCGAAAGGCGTAGTCGATGGGAACCACGTTAATATTCGTGGGCCTGCAGGTAGTGACGGATTGCGTGTGTTGTCAGGTCTTATTGGATTGATCTGGCAGCGAAGCGGTTCCAGGAAATAGCTCCTGCATATAGACCGTACCCTAAACCGACACTGGTGGACTGGTAGAGAATACCAAGGCGCTTGAGAGAACTGCGTTGAAGGAACTCGGCAAAATGCACGCGTAACTTCGGAAGAAGCGTGACCCTTCTTTAGGCAACTATTGGAGGGTGGCACAGACCAGGGGGTAGCGACTGTTTACCAAAAACACAGGGCTCTGCGAAGTCGCAAGACGACGTATAGGGTCTGACGCCTGCCCGGTGCTGGAAGGTTAAGAGGAGATGTGCAAGCATTGAATTGAAGCCCCAGTAAACGGCGGCCGTAACTATAACGGTCCTAAGGTAGCGAAATTCCTTGTCGGGTAAGTTCCGACCTGCACGAATGGCGTAACGACTTCCCCGCTGTCTCCAACGCAGACTCAGTGAAATTGAATTCCCCGTGAAGATGCGGGGTTCCTGCGGTTAGACGGAAAGACCCCGTGCACCTTTACTATAGCTTTACACTGGCATTCGTGTCGACATGTGTAGGATAGGTGGTAGACTTTGAAGCCGTGGCGCCAGCCATGGTGGAGTCATCCTTGAAATACCACCCTTATCTATATGGATGTCTAACTGCGGCCCGTTATCCGGGTCCAGGACCGTGTATGGTGGGTAGTTTGACTGGGGCGGTCGCCTCCTAAAGAGTAACGGAGGCGCGCGATGGTAGGCTCAGAACGGTCGGAAATCGTTCGTCGAGTGCAATGGCATAAGCCTGCCTGACTGCAAGACTGACAAGTCGAGCAGAGACGAAAGTCGGTCATAGTGATCCGGTGGTCCCGCGTGGAAGGGCCATCGCTCAACGGATAAAAGGTACGCCGGGGATAACAGGCTGATGACCCCCAAGAGTCCATATCGACGGGGTTGTTTGGCACCTCGATGTCGACTCATCGCATCCTGGGGCTGGAGCAGGTCCCAAGGGTATGGCTGTTCGCCATTTAAAGCGGTACGTGAGTTGGGTTCAGAACGTCGTGAGACAGTTCGGTCCCTATCTGCCGTGGGTGTAGGAATATTGATAGGATCTGTCCCTAGTACGAGAGGACCGGGATGGACGTATCTCTGGTGGACCTGTTGTCGTGCCAACGGCATAGCAGGGTAGCTATATACGGACGGGATAACCGCTGAAGGCATCTAAGCGGGAAACCCACCTAAAAACGAGTATTCCCTATCAGAGCCGTGGAAGACTACCACGTTGATAGGCCGGGTGTGGAAGTGCGGCAACGCATGTAGCTTACCGGTACTAATAGCTCGATCGACTTGATCACTCTCATTTACAATATCCATCGAACGAAGTTCGATAGTTTGTTTTGTCCTCACGCTGTCGCAGCTAACGCTGCTTCGCTGCGGACAGGGCGTCGCACAAGCGACGGCACACAGTCGTGTGCCTATTGTTTATCAGCGCCTGAAAAAACAAATCAATATCTGCACGAAAGACAATCAGCTTCTCATATTTGTGTTCTTCGCCGACCTGGTGGTTATGGCGGAGCGGCTGCACCCGATCCCATTCCGAACTCGGCCGTGAAACGCTCCAGCGCCAATGGTACTTTGTCTTAAGACACGGGAGAGTAGGTCGCTGCCAGGTCTGCTAAGCACACAAATCAAACCATCTTCTCAAATCATACAAAACAGTCACTTCACCGCCTCTTCGGCGGAAATAATATCATGACCCGAATAGTTCAAAAAATAGCGCGGGGTGGAGCAGCCCGGTAGCTCGTCAGGCTCATAACCTGAAGGCCGCAGGTTCAAATCCTGCCCCCGCAACCA
>NZ_JBDJNE010000042.1:0-7291 GCF_039674265.1 Brucella sp. TWI559 | reverse complement strand
GGACGCAAGCGATTGGCACGTCGCGCGGTGGAAGAACAAGCAAAATCCATTGCTTGGCCGATGATTGCGGCAGACCGGTCGCGTTCAGCTTAACACCGGGAAACATTGCCGACATAAAAATGGCAATTCCATTATTAGAGGTCGCTCGCCCTAGCAGGCGTCTGTTAGCCGACAAGGCATATGATGCTGATGGTCTTCGAGACTGGCTTAATAATGCCCGCATTAAGGCTATCATTCCCTCTTCGCTAGCACGAAAGAAACCCTATCCTTTAGATTATAGCGCATACAAGCGTAGAAATGTCATCGAACGGCTTTTCTGCAGGCTCAAAAACTGGCGACGCATTGCAACGAGATATGATAGCCTCGCAATAAACTATCTCGCCGCAATTGCTCTTGTTTCTACAATCATCGCATGGGTGTAATTGAGTCCTCATCCTAAGCAGTCGCGTTAAGCCGCGCGTTGATTTCAGCAACGAGGCCATTAACCGCAGGGCGGTAACGGCGCACTTCATGGTTGGCGACCTTAAAGGTGGGTGAGGTGTCATCAACATCGACGGGGGCAATCGCAAGCAGACGCTCGCATGCGGCGGGAAGGGCGGCAACGACAGGGTTCACGGTGTCAGCATCGGGACGCCATGCTGTTCGACCAGCCCAGATAATGCGCGGCGTGGCATTCACGGCTGAGGGAATCTCGGACACATTCGCGAGACATTCCGCAATCGCTGCAGATGTGACGGCAACATCGGCCCCTTCCTTGACGCGGAAGATGGTTACGTCCGCCCCGGCATTCAGTCCGGTAAGCTGGGCGTTGATCCCTTTGACAGCATCGGCGAGATAGCCGGTGCCAAGTGCTTCAACGGCATCGCCATTGCTTGTGGAAATGCGAACAGGTGTATCCTCTGGATATTCAGAAGCTGATGCATCGTTTGAAGTTTCGATGAGCAGTATTTTTGAAAAGTCTGCGCCGAGAACCGGCAACGGTTCGTCATTTGGCCGCGTGAAAGTCATGCCGAAAGTCGGTGTCGACATTGGGTTCGCTCCTTTAATTTTAGGGTATGCCCCGCCACGGGCTGATTTCGGCAACAAAAAAACCCGGCGCGATGGCCGGGCTTGTTGAATGAAAAAAGCCCGCAGAGCGCGGGCTTTCGGTTCGTCTATTTATTGGCCGCCATCGGCCAGCCTTGGTTCGATTTGTCTATACTTCAACTGTATTGCGTTTGGTCTGCTCCACATGCCTATTTGCTTGAAAAAGGTGTGAGAAGGCGTCAGTTGATGAAACATGTTGATCAAACAAGACTTTCTTGTATGCCGTTACGGCATTTTCTTCAGAGAAAAACTTTCCGCGAGCTATCAGCGCATCGCGATCATGCGGAGTATCCAATTGATTTAGTATAGCAATACCCAGTGCATCACTATCTTCTACTGGAACAAGTTTCCCAATCTCACCATTCATCAAGATTTCAGATGGACCGCTCGGGCAATTGGTGCTTACGACCGGACAACCACATGATAGCGCTTGGATTAGCACTCCCGGTAGACCTTCATAACGGGAGGAAAGCACAAATAGAGACGCCCGAGATAAATACTTAAAGGGGTTCTCAACGAATCCTTCAAACGAAACATGGTCTTCGATGTGCAGTTCTCGCGCGAGTGCTTTCAGTTCATCAAGCTGCGGCCCTTGTCCGAGGATAACCAAGCGAGCAGTGCGGCTCTCAAGAACCTTAGCAAAAGCTTTTAGAAGGTTTGGATAGTCTTTCTGTGGTTTCAACTTCCCGACAGCGACAATCACAGGTATCGCATCATCCTTGAACCACAGATGATCAACATCTTCCTTTGTTTGTTCTTCCAGCTTTTTATTGTAAACAGCATTGTAAATTGCATGGACACGTTCAGCAGGAAACCGGAGTGTCTGCTTTAAATCCTCGGCCACTCCCTCGGACACACCAACAATAGCGTCTGCCTGCATAAAGAAATGTCGTAAGGTCGGTATAGTTAAACGACGACGCCATGATGCACTGCGGTGGCGGTCTTGGCTCATCTGATTGCGTTGACCTAACACCATTCGTGTTCTGACGCCGGTGGCGGATCTAGCAACGACGGCTGCTACGTTGCCATAATCGAGTGCGGTTAAAAGAGCCGTTGGCTTGTTTTTTAAAAGATACCGCGCAAGGCCTGGGATCACTGCCGCAGGCTTTGGTGAACTCGGCATAAGCAATAGAAGCAACAAAAACACAAGTTCTTTTGGTTGCTTGCGCAACAGCCAGATAGTTTTCCAAACGGGCTCTTTTTTTAGTTTGATTAATCGCACGCGTGGAGAAACTTGTTTCGTAAAAACACCATTATCGTTGAGAACAAGCAGATCGACCCGCGTGCCGCTGGCAGCAATCGCGTTTGCAAGATTAACAGTGGAGCGCTCGGTTCCACCACCTTGAAGTGACTTAATGAAGATTGCCACATCCCGATCAGCATTCACGTTAACGCCCCCTGCCTAATAAATACCCGGAACACGAGTCCTTTTTCTGACAACATGTGTCAAGACGGTTCAGGAGAGAGATGGGGATCAAGTCAAATTAATTGCTGCTTCCCACATTGCATCGATATCTTCCGGTGTCTTGCCAATAGATGGCATGGCACCGATCAAATCAAAAAGTGTATCTGTGCGTGAAAACATCTGTACATCGGCCAGTTTGTTCTTGCTGATGGTGCGCTTCGGTTCTTCCATATCCTCAATCGCGGCATTGATTTTTTCGCGCAGGCCCGGCTCAAGATCAATGATCGTATTAACGCGCCAGCGTTCCAAGTCTGGCATGATAAGACGCTTCTGCTCGGCGGAAGGGGCGACATATTCACTGATGGAACCGTATTCGCCGGCAACCGCTTTCTGCCATATTTCTTGACCATATGGCGTTGTCTCATGAGCAGCCGTCGCAAAAGGGATTATTCCTGCACCTTCCAAGTCTACAGTACAGGAGAGTAACGTATGCTCAACATTTCGCCATTGTAGATTTTTTACTGATTTAATGACGCTGTTATTGCTATCCGTTATGAATGGTTCATCAGTCATTACCAAGCCCTTTTAAAGAGACTAACGCGTTGAGCGGAATTATATGTTTTGGCATAGCCCATCATTCTCCATGTGCCCGTCGGACTTTGCGCTATCGCTCCATAGTCGGTTGACGAGTATTGCAGACGGCTACCATCAATTAAGTCACCTGGGGATGCAGGCGTTTCATTGATGCATTTACAAACCGCATATGTGCCGACTTCACCAACGCCAGCGGCCGCAATCCAGTCCCGTGCGCGCCACCACACTTCACCGCGTACAGTGTTGGCTCTATCATCGGCGTATTCCTGAGCGCGTTTTTCGATGCGGTTAAAGATTGCCGTATAAGCATCGCTGGAACCCCAATTCGACCATACTGCGCCAACAACATTGCCGTTGGACTCCAATCTTGATGAGCCGTCACCGGCATAGAGCCATCCCTTTGCGACTATATCTACGGGGGACACGAAGGTGCCATTGGTCTGAAAGCGGAACTCCTGTCCATTCAACCATACGTAGGCCGCACCGTTTGCCCGTTGTCCAAATTCGGAATACCAAGTCTGATCCCGCGTGAAGAAATTAATCCAACTGTCACCTGCGCCTGTGTTGCGAAACACGCCGCGCTTTGAACCGCTACCGGCAGAGATGAACTCGTTGTCGACCTGTAAACTTCCGGTCAGCCTTCCACCGGTCAAAGGCAGATAATTCATCGCGGGCAACTGTCCGGTTGGCACTTTGCCTGTGCTGTCGAGACTGGCAACGCCATCGGCCTTGCCCTTGTCGACTGTCCCGAGCGCATCAAGGTTGGAACGTCCCTGTGCTTTTTGTGCAAGGCTGAACGCCTGTGCGGCGTCAACCCTGAGCCTCCATCCAAGGGCGGCGCTCACCGTTGCTGCAAACTGCGGGTCGTTACCGAGTGCATCGGCAAGCTCTTTGAGCGTGTCGAGTGCCGCGCCAGAGCCATTGACCAAATCGCTGACGGCTTGCTGAATGGCGGCGGCAACTTGCGTTGCCGTCATGCCATCGGTGATGCCGTATCCGCCAAGGGTGGTCGGCCTATCAAGCAGTTCAGCAAATGAATGCTTGTGGTTTGAAAGCGCCGTTTCCGTCGCCTTCATCTGCACGTCTATGGCAAGCAGTGACGTGGCGATATTGCCGATTTCTGCGATCTGGAAGCCTTTGGGGTTTGGAACCGGCCAATGCTGGCTGGATGAGGCTGACCCGAAGTTCGTCAATTGCAGAAATGACCCGCCACCGAAGCGCCGGAATGTTGGAGACGCAATTCGTGATGAGGCGAGACGATTAGGAGTTTTGACAGATGAGCCAGATTACCACCGCACCGGATACCACGACGAAGGCAACGCAGGCGGACATGTTGAGGTGCTTGACCTTGCTTTCCGTCCTAGCCACAAAAGTTTCGGGTAGCGATGAAGTCAATATTGCGGCCTATTACATCGCGCTTGATGACGTTTCGCGCTTCGCTCTCGAAACTGCAACACGGCAGATCATTCAGGGTGCGCTTGGTAGCGGGTCCACCTGTTCTCAGAATGCAATGTGAGAAGGTCATGCGGCCTATCCGCGAGGCTGCAAGTCGCGAGAAAAAAATGCGTCGAGCTTATTCAGACTTGGCAAATGCCAGAAGCGCGATGTGCCGAACGCTGACCCCAGATCAACAAGTACGCAGGCTTGCCGTTCTGGATAAGTTTTTTCCTGTTCTAGCCGCAAAGGAGAAGCTGAAATCGGTACAAGCTCACCACTGAAATTATTTCGTCAGGGTTTGGACACGCTTGATATTTCCGAGCTTCTATCAATTCCAGAGCATGAAGTTTTGAGTTCGATTTTCATAGAGCGCAGCCACGAAACCCGCAAAAAGCACGTTTTGAAAAAAGAGATTTAACATGAAGTCAGAAGCCGTTTTGATTAACGAATATATAGCGAGAAAAGGCGTTCGTAGGTTCGAGCGTGGAGCATCAAGCGGCTATGATGCATTGCAGCATTTCCTATATGCGCGTGGTTACGACATGCGGCGCATTCAAACTATCTACTCTTTAAAGAAAATCGGTCGTCCCGGCTTCGGCAGGCGAATGGGATGGGTGAAGCTTATTGCGTTTGTTGATGAGTTGCGGCTGGCCGAAGGACTGGAGCCGTTCAACGTCATAAAATTTGCTGCTTAGTAGGAGGATTAAATGCAGGCTCGACCAACCCCGCAGAAGTGGCAACCAAAAGAAAAAGTCGTGTTTTTGAGCACTGAAAATCCAGATTTTAATCCGGCGCGTCCTCAGACAAGTTTCAACCGGCGTAAAGTCAAGCTGCCTCACAACGCGAAAGAGAGTGCGATTATCACAATGGCCGCGCGCGGTCATTTGAACACCTCTCAACTTCAAGCGGCTAAACGGTTTTGCCATTATTACGAACGCTTGGGCGGATCGGGCGCAGGTTCATTCGACTATAGCAGGGAGCCTGTAGACGGCGGCTGCACGCGCACAACCATAAGCGAAAGCCAGATTGAGGCAGGCCAGCAGCTTAAGCAATGCCGGGATTTGCTCGGCATCGTAGGCTATGATCTGATCAGCAAAGTTGCAGGGCAAGGCTTAAGTCTCGACAATATTTGCAGTGACAAACGGCGGAAGAACTATGCCGCTGATCACCTGCGCGATTGCCTTGATGTGCTGGCGGTTCATTGGGGATATGTTTCACCAAAAATCACAAGCTGGAGGGCTTGACCCGGTAAACCGAAAGAGTGATTAAGTAGTTATGGTGATGATTTGCGCCACAGAGAAAACGGCTTTGAGGCCGCTTTTTCATTTCACTTTTGTAACGAGTGCTTGCAAAATGATAATTATTGGAAAGTGCGCACCGATTTTTATCAAAGCTCCGCCAATTGTGAGTATTAGAATTCCTAAGGGTTCTATTTCGTTAAATCTGCGCTTCGCCTCTATAAGCATTTTGTTAAAAATGATCATAGCAAATAAGCAGCTCACAGTTTCAAATGTGTTGCCGTAAATCTTACTAAAATCCATCGATAGCGGGTTAATTTTATGCACGAAGCAATATATGGCAATGAGCGCTATAAGTGTTGCGTGGAGATTAATGGCGCACTTCTGTGAGCCTATAACCCATGAAATAGAAATTTTTATTATCCGCTTGTTAACAGTCATGAAAGCACCCTCATAAATTAGAAGTGCTATCACCGAGTTTATTTTTGATTCGAACAAGACCCAGGAATTTGTGGGGCAAATTTTAAGAAAAATCTGTGTCTCCCTAATGGAAGACAACTGACACTTTCATGATGGCATTAGGCTAAAAGCACGTAGCGGCTTATATTTTTAAGCCCAAGAAGCCGTAGTTCGGGCGTGCGTTTAAAGCCCCACGGCTTTGCGCAGGGCTTCGTGCATGTTTGCACGCCAGTTCTTCCCGCTCGCCTTGAACTTGGCTACTATAGCAGGATCAAGGCGGAGAGTTACGGCCTCTTTTGGGTTTTCGACCTTCGGCCTTCCTCTTGAGCGCTGTATGCTTTCATATAGTTCTGGCAGTGCGTCTTTGAATGGCTTGGCCTTTGCCATATCGGATTTGGTGATGCGCGGATTGTCAGATACATCATCCCAATCCTGCTTGGTGTAACCGTGTTCATCGCCATGTTTGGGTCTAAATTTGATAGCCATCAGATCAGGTTCCTTTCATCCTTACGGGCAGGGCGCATTGAAATCACTGAGAGCGCTTCTGTGCCGAGGGTTATGAAGATCACAACGATTGTTCCATCTGCAAGACGGCCAATAGCTTGAAGCCGGTTATTCTTGGCTGGTAGTACTTTGGAGTTCTCAAAGAACTCAATAGTGAGCGATGCAAAATCCATGCCGTGCTTGGCAAGATTGGCTTCGCGTTTTGGTTCGTCCCATACGATCTTCATATGAATTTATGTACACGAAAAATAGATGGGCCGCAACAATAAAAGTGTACGAATAATATAAAAGAACACGAAAATAAGCGAGACATGCACAGGCGCATATTTCTGAGAATGCTCGTCCTCGCGCTTGTAGCTGTTGCAGATAGCGTTCGTTTAAGTCTTGTTTTACCGTGCCGGTTCACATTGAGCGCAACCAAAATGCGCCGATGCCGATAAAGAAAAGCACGAGCGACAGAGCGGCAAGCCCAACGCCCACTTTGTTAAGCTTTTTCGCGATTTGCTCATGCTCTTTCTCTGTCGATCCTCGATAATGACTCGAATACTCCTGGTTAGACAGATAAGCG
>NZ_JBDJNE010000041.1:0-7427 GCF_039674265.1 Brucella sp. TWI559 | reverse complement strand
TATAATCCCATCAGAAGACATTCTGCCCTCGGGTATAAATCGCCGGTGCAGTTCGAGACGGCGAACCGTAAATTAATGACAGAACCTCTCCACTAAATAAGGGCAAGTCCAATTCGTGAAGGAATAGCTTGGCTGGAAAAGAACCCAGCGAAGATAAAAGCCAAGAAAAATCTTTTAAACGGGCATGAATATCAGCGGCTCATGTGCACTGATGGAAGGGAACACAT
Source organism: Brucella sp. TWI559 (assembly GCF_039674265.1). NCBI lineage: Bacteria > Pseudomonadati > Pseudomonadota > Alphaproteobacteria > Hyphomicrobiales > Brucellaceae > Brucella > Brucella sp. TWI559. The sequence continues at coordinate 7,200 of NZ_JBDJNE010000041.1, read as the reverse complement.
TGTCATAAGAGACGTCTATGTTGAAGGCGCGTCGCGTTCATTTAGCGAAGATATTATTTCAGACGATGAAGATGAGATTGTGGTTATTGATCCTTGCGAATGTCGCTGCATCCGTCAATTGGCAAGGATTAAGGAGATAACTTTTAACAGGACAAATGCGCTGCTCGGCGATGGAGTTAGCCAAGTAGAAAATTTTAGGATCGCTGGCAAGGCTGGTGATCTTCAATACCTTAAACGATCTATCGATTATCATTTCTTTGGTTCCATAGGGGCAATGAAGTCAGGGGAGGTTCCTCCGCGTTTCGATGATGACCAATATCGAGACAATCGAAGATTGATATCCGATAGATATTTTGAGAGCGCATTGAAGTCGGGTGCTGTTTTGGCGAGAACTAATTCGACAGTTCAACCAAGTTCTGAAGTCGCTAATGAGCCATATTTATTGGGAGAAGATGAAAGCTGTGACTATCAGCCATTAACCAGCCGTCTTGATGATGCACAGTCGCATTTGGCAGCATTATATCCTGTCGGTGATATTGTCAGCGAAGGCGAGCTTAAGGTTCCGCTCGGATCGCACTCCGTTAGCAGGTATTGCAATCCCACCTTGTGGAAGTTTCATAATGAAGAGCTTCGACAAGCCTTATTAACGATTGATGCTGGTCGCTCGTTTATAATTGAGGGAGGGACTGGAAGCGGCAAGACTGAGATGATCCCGATGATAGTCAATTATTGCTTGGCGAGCGGAAAAAGAGTGAAGGTCATGGCTGGCACTGACACACTTGATGTTATTGAAAAGCGATGTAACGCATTCATGACTGAGGAAGTCAGACATAAAATTCCCATGGGCTGGGCACGTGAAGAGCACTATTTGATTTTTGGGCCAAAACCTGAACCCGAACAGAAACCTCGATCAGCAGGTATATTTTCCGCCTCGGGCGCATCCCGCATTGAAAATGATTTCATTCGACCGGTCGATGATTTAACGGATGTTCTGATTATCGACGATGCCTCACGGCTCAGCTTTGAAATCAGTTCGTTTTATTCTCCGTTCCAACTGGTCATTCTTGGCGATCCTGCGCAGATCTGCTGCCGTAACTCCGCTTTTGACGTTGCTCGTGCATCGGGATTTTCTACGTTGCATCTACGCAAAAACTATCGTGCGATTAATCGCGATCTGCTGACGTGGTCAAATATATTCAGTTACGATAATGAACTCGAAATGCAAAGCAGGGGCAGTCGTCGCAGTGAAGTGCGTTATATGGCGGTCGGGCACAAGCGTGGTGGAGTTAGCAGAGCCGAGGTTCGCGCAGTAGTAAACGCGGCTCGCAGGCTATCTTCACAAAGAGGCACTTTGGGTATTGTAGCTTTTGGCCAAAAACAGCTCAATGCAATTAACTCTGCGCTTCATAAAGCGGGAATTCGTGATTTGGCTTTCACTGGCTTACCCGAGGACGTCCAGGGGAAGCAGGCCGATTACGTGTTGGTTTCGCTCAATGTTGCTTTAACGCCAACCGGTCGGCTTCCACTTGAGATTGAGGGACTTGAAGATGAGCAATGCATCGCAAAAATGAATGTTGCTCTTTCACGGGCTCGTTGGAAAACAGTTCTTTTCTCCGGTCTTTTGGCAACCGATATCGATTTGCGCGTAGCAACTGACGCGCAAACGCTAATAGCCTCTGTGCTTCAAACCTTTGAACAATTGCCTTCTCAAAAAACGCTGAAAAACAACAGCTTTTATTTTCTGGAGTAGAGGTGCATCAATGGTCTATTGAAGAGATAAAGACAAATTACACATATGGACGATATTAATTATGCTCGAAAATTGGTCGTTTAATATCTTTTTCTGTACTCGGTACGTGCAAGAGATCAGGTGTAAAGAAGCTCAATATCTACGTAAGAATCATTTCTAAAAGGTAAGGTTCTACGTAACGACAGAAAACAGAAGCCCCAACGCTCTTCCCAAAACGCCGGGGCTGCACCACCCGCATGATGAGTGCGTCTCTATCGGGTGGTGCATATAGGGGATATAGTGCGGATGCAGTCCAAAAGGAGGCCAAGAAACGTACAAGCATGGCCGCCGTGGAACTTTTGAAAGCATTCATCAAATCGATACACTTAGTGTTTTTCGATGTACGGGTCTGATTATATCAGTTTGAACTCGCTTGAACGAGATATTGTTCATAAGTTCCTAGCTTTTCAGCCTCGCTGATTTTCAAGCTGTTTATTCGCATCCATGCGTGTGCGCACACTTTGGATGAACGCATCACTTGCTTTGAGCATCGCTTTAAATCTGCGACCACGAATGTAATTACAAACGCGATTGGTGAGGAAACCTCCGCCAAAGATTATCACGAACCAACCGAACTTGTTCACCGGTGCCCCAATGAACAAATTCCATGCAACGAAGATCGCAAGTGCGATTGGTGCAAAACAACCCAGCCAATAAAGGATGTTAACGGGTTTGTGGATTGCAGTGCCGCTCAATATCGTTTTGTTATTGGCATCCTTGTTGAAGAAGACCAGTTCTGTATCTGCGTTTCCCTCAATGCATCGCCCACCGACGGCGATTAAGGCAACCTGATGTCCCGGACGCATGGGCATATCACGGTGTATGCGAACGTGATGTTCTTCTCCATCCTCTTGTTTAAACCATACATCGCGCACGACGTTCACGGATGACGAAATGGAATGAGAGCCACTGCCTCGTCCGTTATTGACACTGACATTGGTTTGGCCGCTCACATGCGTATCACTGCGCTGATCGGTTGCAACGATCGTGCCGGTGATGGCCATGAAGTGATAAACACCGCTGCCAATTTTGATGTCTTCTGTGATAATCATGCTTGAAAGTCCCTCATCGTATTGGAATAAGCTCAAAGAGTGGTGCTTCTGCTTCATCTGCAGTGCTTTGTGAGCCGTTATGAGCTGGAAAAATCGTGCGTGGTGATTTCGTGGATGAGCTTATCTTCGTGATCTGTTCGCGACCGACGCGATAAACCGCTTCACTCAAACATCAGGAAATCTTCAGCGCTTATGTCGGCTTTGTTAAAATCGAACATTGAAGCACTGGCGTAGCTATTGGGTTCAGTAATCCGAATGAGGTTGTCGATGAATTGCAGCAAAAGCTCTTTATCCAGCAATCTGGTATTGATGATACTGACAGCCAGATATCCATTTCTGGTGAGAATAAAGACGTTTTGATCATAATAGCGTGCAGTCTCAACGCCGTTTGCGAACACCATTTGCATCGTGTAGGCGATGAGCGGTTTAAACTTCGGCTGCACAAAATATGGCGGCTCGATCAGCGCGGCGGTCGTGACGATGCCGTCTTCTTCTGATTGTTGACTTGCCTCTTCCTGCAACTGCTTAATGATGCCGGGCAGCAGGGTTTTTTCCACGAGCGTGTTAGAAATATAGCCTGAGCGAATTTCGTCGGACACGATGATGAATTCAGTGATATTTTGCGGATTGACGAAAGCGGCTTTAAGCGGTGGGCAGGCTGTATATTTTGCGAGTTCTACAAGATAGCGGCATGCCTGCGTGCTGTCTTTGCTCATCATATAATTTTTAAAGCCAAATGCATCAAGCGGATCAGCAGGCCGTTCGATCTTGATTTTATTGCGTCTGAAATACTCATACTGCTGCTTTGTCAGGTTTGACCTTTTTGGGGGAATGTCGAAACTGCTGATTGAACCCCAATCCGTTTGAATCGGTAATGACAGAGGCTTAAATCCCTCTTTCAACACCTGTTTTACGCCATCAAGATTTTGCGCAAATCCAGCCGTGACCATGCTGCCTAACAGCAGAGCCAGAGTGACAAGGAAGCGAACTGTTTGTTTGTATGTTGTCATTATGACCTCATGGAAATAGGTGTGAAGCTGGCTGTTTTATTTGCGCTCAAAAGGACGCACGAAGCCGTTAGGTCGCTCGGTTCTTTCGACAACCGTTTGGAATCTTCGGAACGGATTTTTGGAACTACTAAATGGCTAGGTGCTTTTCACTGCTGCTCTAACCAGTATTTTCAAGAGGAGGTGCGCCTTGCAGATAGACATTGAGATCCTGCCAGGGCGTGCAAATTTCCATTGCCTTGTTTTTTATCTCTGGGGTGGAATGAACAATTAAGAACGTCTTTGGATCATAAGCCTTGGCACGAATTGCAATCGTATTTGCCAACTCTGGTCGACTACACGACTGAGTGGTTTCGTTTGCGCACGAATAATCAGATTGGCAGCAATGACGGCTGTCGTGCCCCGTGTCACTTGGTCGTGTCAGAAATTCTGGATTTAAAAAGACATTATCGAAAGGCGCAGTACTGCGATGAATTTCCGCGCTTTGTGATGGCATGCAAATATTCATTGTTTCCTCCCGCCCTAACGACAGGGGTAGAAAACGCAAGCTTTTGAAATGCCGACTGAGGCGTGTCTTAAAGCCGGTTCCCAGGAGCATCCGCGGGACGCCCCCGCTTCATATGCTCATTGACCCCTTGGTGATCGGGGAGGTCGAAACCGTACCAGACGGCCCTGTGGCCTTTAGCCGGAGGCCTGTTGCATACGCCACAGGATCCCCGACCGTAAGGTCAAAGAGTGTGGTGCTGTAACGGCCAGCACCAACCGCTGGTAGGAGTTTCGACGCTCCAAGGCAGATGCGTTCTGCCTCAACAAAGACGTTATGCGCAAAGGTGAGCAAGATGCAAGCGCAGAAACATCGAATGGATTCAAAAATAAGATCAATTGCGTAACAAATGTGATCTGCCTGTTGCCCATCGAAATGCTCAAGTTGAACTAAGCTGCCTACAGACAATTATTATTCACGAAGAAATTGTTGATCGAGAACTGAGCCGTCTTATTCTGTACGTGCGATATAAAATCCTAAACGGCGCAAATGCCACCGACGTCGATACAACACTATTTTGAATCCGTTGGTGCCGAATGATTCAAAACATTCATTGGATATTATATCAGCGATGAATCACATTCCTTTGCATGAACAACGCAGTTTCAAGGCACGTCGATTTGCAGCGACGAGATCCATCACAGAACATGGCCCGTTTTTATGGCTTGTCTGTGCAGCCAGATCTGTTTGGCATCTGGGTGTTAGCACGTAACTGGGGACGAATAGGCAGTTTTGGTCAATCAAAATGCCAATCATTTGAGAATGCCCAAGAGGCTTGCTCTGCACTTGATCGCTTGCATCGTCAGAAATTGAAACGCGGTTATAGGCTGGTTGGTTGAGCCAGTGTTGTTTCGGCAATTATTCTTTGCTGCTTCTGTGCATCTTCGCCCTTGATTTGCTCTACTAATTTTTGGTCAATTGATTTGAACACGTTGGATAAGCCGCGCAGCTAGAGCAAGCCAGGACCAACATCGCGCTTGACGCTGGTAGTAGGGTTGTGAAGGCCTAGGCCGTAGCAAACGCTCACTTTTATATGACGAAAAATCCCGATAGGGGTTAAAACTGATGCTGCTCATAATAATGAGCATAGAAGTTCCCGATCGGTTCTTTTCTAGTATCATTCCCCTAATCATGTTATAAAATCATCCCGATAGGGGTGATGTTCATGATTTCAGTAGATACCGTGACAGAATTAGGTCGGCTGATCCGCGAGGAACGTAAAGCGCAGAAACTAACACAGCTTCAACTCGCTGGGTTGGTTGGGGTAGGGGTGCGTTTTGTTCGTGAGCTTGAAGCTGGCAAAGAGACCTGTCAGATTGGTCGGGCGTTTCAAGTCATCTCAACTCTTGGTCTAAGCATAGCAGTGACTGGACGTCGGGATATTGGGCGATGAGTAAGCATCTCGACGTCTACTTTGACACAATCAAAGCTGGAACGCTTTCACAGGAAACTGACGGTGCATTGAACTTTAGATATAGTCAATCCTACCTTGTCGATACAAAATCTCGTGCGATATCGTATAGCATGCCGCTGGCTGATAATGCTTATAACGATAATGTCGTTCGACCGTTTTTTTCAGGACTTTTGCCTGATGAGGGTGCGCGGCAACGCCTTGCGGGTGCCCTGGGTATTTCTTCAGGAAATTCATTTGGGTTGCTCGAAATTATAGGCGGTGAATGTGCCGGCGCGTTGTCCTTGCTCGATGTGGGCAACTCACCATCGATTGAAGAAAGCCATGGTATTGAATTCCTTAACGATGAGCGCCTCGTCGAAATCATAGGGAAGCTTCGAGAGCGTCCACTTTTGGGTGGTGAAGAGGGCGTGCGACTTTCCCTTGCTGGGGCACAGGATAAGTTGGCCGTCTGCGTTCGAGGGGAAGAAATAGGGCTCGCTAAAGGTGGCTTGCCGACCACACATATTTTAAAACCCGTTATTCAATCGCTGGAAGGTACGGTTGAGAATGAACTATTTTGTTTGAAACTTGCTGCACGCTTAGGGCTGCCCGCAGCACGAGCAAAAATGCAAACCCGGGCAAATGTTTCGTTCCTGCTGGTTGAACGTTACGACCGAAAGCTATCTTCAGACGGTGTTATCACAAGACTTCACCAGGAGGACTTTTGTCAGTCATTGAGCATCCCGCCCGAATTGAAATATGAAGACGAAGGTGGACCTGGTACGGAGCGCTGCATTGATCTTATCTCGGCAGCATCGCACTCGCCGGCTCTTGATCGATTAAACTTTATACGAATGCTGATTTTTCATTATCTCGTCGGCAATGCTGACGCACACGGGAAAAATTACGCCTTACTTTATAAGGATAAGACACCAGAACTCGCACCGTTATATGATGTGGTCTGCACGGCCGTATATCCTAAACTTGCAAAACAAATGGCTATGCGTATCGGTGAGCGCAACATCGCTGATACGATACACCTTAAGCATTGGCACAGCCTTGTTGCAAACACGCGTGGTGCACAACGCCTGCTTGAAAGTGATATGGCAAAATTGTCATCCAAGATCTTGCAACAAGCCGATGCACTTCTAACTGAGTTTGATCATATGGGTATTCGACATGAGATCTTATTGAGGATTAGATCTGTCATTGAAACTCGTTCGACTTTTATGGCACGTATACTGAAATAGTTTGTATTCAAGAGTTCTTGTTCCATAATTTACATTATGCGACTTACTCCTATAACGGCGATATACAGATGCGACACATGGGCAATTTAGAGATGCGACATTTTTTGTATCTCTTGCCCTTTTCAAATCGAACGCGGAAAGGAAGACTAGGTTTTCAGCTGCAAA
>NZ_JBDJNE010000040.1:0-7756 GCF_039674265.1 Brucella sp. TWI559 | reverse complement strand
GCTCGCCAACGATGCTGAGATCAATGCCTCACAGGCGATCTCTGTCAGCGCGGGACAGGTTGATGGCGTTCTGAATGGCTCAGCAGAGCTGACCAAAACCGGGAGCGGCACCGTCAGACTGACAAACACCAATGGATACACCGGTGGTACAAAAATCGAGGGCGGAACACTGGTCGTTGGCGATGGCGCTAGCGCGGGCTCGATCAGTGGTGACGTTGCCAATAACGGAACGCTTGTCATTCATCGTTCGGATAAAGTTGATTTCGGAGGAGACATCTCCGGCACAGGTTCCCTTATCCTTGCAGGTGGTGGTGTAACTCAACTTGGAAACAACAATCGATATGCAGGTGGCACGAACATCGCCAACAGTGTTGCTTTGGGAACGGCATCAAGCTTTGGTACGGGTCAGATTAGCAACAACGGTCTTGTCATCTTCGGTCAGCAACAGGCTGGCGAACTGAATAATGTTCTTGCTGGCTCGGGTTCCTTTGTGAAAGCGGGAACAGGAACGCTCACACTTTCCGGCGACGGCGATTTTAGCGGTACATTTTATGTCGAAGAGGGAGAAGTGATCGCCAACTCTCAATTAAGTCAAAGCAACTTTGAGATTGGCAACGGCACAGTGTTTGGTGGAACAGGACACGTTGGCAACCTAACACTTAAACAGGGTTCTGTACTTGCTACTGGCCAAAGCATTGGCACTTTGGATGCGACCGGGAACATCCTGCAGCAAAGTGGATCACTTTGGCAGGTCGAAGTCGCGCAATCGGGTGTGAATGACAGCCTTATTGCTGGCGGAAGTGCCACAATTGAAGATGGTGCCGTCTTGAATGTCGACAATGTAACGGGTGAACGATATGCTCTTGATGCTTCTTTCAAGGTACTCAGCGCACAAGACGGTGTATCAGGCACCTACACATTAACCGGTGATACATACATCTCAACATTCTATGGTTTGGTCGCTGATTACAGCGATCCAAATGCTGTTGTGTTGCGCGTTTCTCAGAACCGCTCCTTTGATCAGCTGAGTGGACTGAACAGAAATCAAAGCGCTGTTGCAGGCGCTCTACAGTCTCTCGATATGAACAACCCGCTCTATCAGGCCATCGGTTACTTGACCGACGAGAACGAGGCAAAACGCGCATTCACACAATTGGGCGGTGAGATTCATTCGTCTGGCCAAGCTGTTTCGATAGAAGACAGCCGTTTTGTTCGTGAAGCAGCCTTTGGACGTTTGCGCAGCAGCATGGGAGGCGTTGGAGCGGAAGAAGCGATTAAAGATGATGGCATTTCATGGTGGAGCCATGGCTTCGGTTCTGGCGGGCGGTTTGAAAATATAACAAACAATGGTGCATCTGATCTTGACCGCACTATTGGTGGAGGATTTGCGGGTGTAGATGTCGCGCTTAACAATTCATGGCGCATAGGTGCACTTGCTGGTTATAGCCATTCAAACTTCAATACACGATGGTTGGATTCAAGTGGCGAGTCGGCTGGCTACCACGTCGGTGTTTATGGCGGCGGCAAAGCTGGCATGCTGGATGTAAAGTTGGGGGCTGCCTATAGCTGGCAGGAGATTGATACATCACGCGCCATCGGCTTTACGGGTTATACAGATGCGTTGTCCGCCAGTTACCGTAATCATGTCACGCAGGTTTTTGGTGAAGTATCGCATCAATTCGATGTCATGGGCGTTGTGGCAGAGCCGTTTGCGAACTTGGCATATGTTCACCTGAACAGCGGAAGCTTTACTGAAGATGGTGGGGCGGCTGCATTGAAGGCTGGTAGCAACAATTCCGGCACCGTGTTCTCAACTATTGGTTTGCGTGCGAGCATCGCAGTGTCTGAAGATGGTGCAACAAAATTGTATGGTTCCGCTGGTTGGCGTCATGCTTACAATGATCTCAATCCTGCTGCTACATTAAGCTTTGTGGCCGGGGGGGATGGGTTCTCGACTGGTGGTGTGCCGATTGCAGAAAACGTGGGAGTTATGGAGTTCGGGCTCGATCGGAAGTTCACCGATGGTTTGAGTGTCGGCATTTCGTATTCAGGACAGTTTAGTAAGGGGTCTCAGGATAATGGCGCCAAGGCGCGCCTGCAGTGGAAATTCTAAGCGGCACTTTATCATGACAAGAGAGAAGCCGGAGAATGTTATTCTCCGGCGTCTTCAACACATCAGGGGTAGCATGTTTAATCTATTGAAATCTGCTCAAGCAAGTTTTGTCATTCTCTTAGCCATGAGCTTTCCTGTTTTTGCAGCGTCTGAACAGCCAAAAACCGTAACCGAAACATATGGAGATTGGCAGGCAGTGTGCAAGGAGAAGAGCGGGAAGCGGCTTTGTGCGGCGGTTCAGCAAGTGGCGGGACAGATTGAAGGACAACCGAATGCCCAGCAGCGTTTGATAGCATTAGAAATCATACGATCAGGGACTTCCGCAACGGGAAGTATGATCTTGCCCTTCGGAATCGATGTGAGCAAGGGGGTCTCTCTGGGCCTGGATGGGACTCAAACAAATGCTCCGCGCCTGGCATTCAAAACATGCATACCTGCGGGTTGCATTGTACCCTTGGAATTTGGACCTCAGGCCGTAGATGCCTTGAAAGATGCCAAAATGATCTCCGTGAGATTTGAGGGGGCTGCCGATGGGAAAGAAAAAACGATAGACGTTTCTTTGAGGGGCTTCGCAGCAGCTTTTGAACATATTAAGTAGTTCCATTGGTAAATATGAATAATATTAATTATAATTTTGATTTAATACTTTTTTCCAAAATAAAGTAGAGGCTTTCCGTCGCTTTATGAGGGCAATAATATATTGTTAATGATCAGAAATATTCATGTGTGCCATCATGGTATCCTAAATAAATTATTGAAGAATGATTTATCTGATTTGGAAACTAATAGATGTCAATTTTTCGTAAAATTCTTATATATGTGTCGGTAAATTTTTATCTTATTGCGGATTATTTTTCCGATGAGGCATGATTAAAGAAAATAACGGTTCTGCCTTTTGCAATAGTTTTAGGCTTTGAAAATGCAAAACTTCAAGATAAATTTTCTCGCTTTTGTGGTGAGATAGTTACAAAAATGCCACGCACGCGGAAAAGTCACCTGTAAAACACTTCTTTTATTAAACACACCATGAAATTTAGCTACTACTAATAATTAATTGGGATTGATGAATTGGTGCGGCCATCAAAGTGGTTTTACCAAATCTCCTAAAATGGGGCGAATTTATCTGGGGTGTATATGTCTATTTTTTCGAGAAATAAAAAATCCACGCTAGCTTCAACAGCTATGCTGCTGGTCTTGGGCTTGGCTTCAACTGCTCAGGCAGATCCTATGTTGACGGCTGTAGAAAATACGGCGGCAATTATTCACCGGGAAGGCAACACAAAAACCATTGCGTCTGAAGAAAATTTAGAAGTTAAGGCTTCGACGACGGCGCCTTCTAAGCGTGCGTGGGGAGTTTTGGTTTCTCAAGGCGTGGATGCGCCTAGTGTGCTTGAAATGTCAACGGTTGGCCAAGGTTCCATCTATATCGCCACAGGAGGTGATAAGGCTCATGGCGTACAGGTTGGTGCTAAAGGCTCGAATGCCGATGGGAAAGACAAATCTGAAATCCGTTTGACCGGCAACATTAAGGTGGAGACAGGCGGGGCAGATTCCTTCGCGCTTCATGCCATTGACGGCGGAACCATACATAGTCAAGCGGATATTACGACATTTGGGAATAATGGCTTCGGTGTATTCGCTGAATCTTTTTCCACTATCAATCAAACTGGTGGTTCAGTCACCACGAATGGTGAAAACGGTCATGGTCTAATTGCCAACAACGATTTGAACGCGGTAGGCGGTAAAATTGTAGCCACTGATGTGAAGGTTGATACCAATAAAGATTGGTCATACGGCGCATTTGCAAATAACGGTGGTCAGATTGAGTTGAATGGTGGAACGGTCGTCACAAAGGGTGAGCGGTCGTTTGGTTTGCTAGCTGGTAAAAATTCGACGATCATTTCTAATGCGGTCGTTTCAACTGAAGGGCCGAAGGCTCATGGTGTTCAGGCTGGTGTGAATGGCAGTAATCCAAATGGCTTGGATGAGTCGCGTATTACACTAACGAATGGCGCAAAAGTTACGACTGTTAAAAATGATGCTTTTGGATTGCACGCCATTGATGGTGGTAAAATCGAAGGCACTGTTAGCGTCTCGACATCTGGCGACAATGGTTTTGGTGTATTTGCAGAATCTTACTCCACAATCACGCTTTCGGATTCGGATATTAAAACAATCGGGAGCAATGCATTCGGTTTGATCGCGAACAACGATGTGAATGCGGTTAAAGCGGGTGCAATTGTTGCTGCCAATACCAACGTTGTTACAGAAGGTGATTCTGCTTCGGGCGTATTCGTGAAGAATGGCGGAAAAGTCTCGCTTAATGGCGGATCTATAGAAGCAAAAGGTAACAATGCGGCCGCGTTGGAAATTGATGGCTCTGGAACTATTAATGTTGAAGGAACCGTTCTTAAAAGCGCGCAAGGGCCAACGATATCGGTAGGTTTCAAATCTTCTGATGACGTTGCTAACGTATCCTTTGGAGCGGGGACCGTTGCTATTGACAATAACGGCGTGCTTGTTCAGGTCGACCGCACAGGCGACGGTAAAGACGCCAATATGAACCTTACTTTGAGGGCGGGTTCTGAAGCGAGCGGAGACATCGTTGATACTGACCAAAAAGGTTCAGGCCAGACACACGTAAACGTCGAAAAGAATGCAAAATTCAACGGTAAGATTTCCGGCATTCAGGATCTTACAACTGAATCAGGCACTCAATTATCTTTCGCTGAAGGTACCTCAATCGGGGGGAATGTCGTCGCAAAAGGCAGTACATATATCTTCCATTCAACAGGGGCATCGATTGCAGGAAACGTAGAGCTGTATTCTGAATCAGTAACTGGTGGTGGAACGGTCGGTGCTCCTATTATAGTTTCTGGGAATGTTGTTCTTGACCAGACATCTATTATGGGTGGCAACTGGAATATTGACGGTGATTTGACCGCTCATGGTACGCTTCGTCCAGGTAATTCTATTGGAACCATGACCGTTGGCGGAGATGTTACCTTCGGTGCTGACTCTGTTTATGAAGTCGAAATCGCCGGTAATGGAACAAGTGACCGTATTGAGACCACTGGTAAGGCAAATCTTCAGGGCGGACGTGTTGACGTCTTCGCTTTGGATAACAAAGTCAGCTATCAGGATGGCCAGACATACACGATCCTGACTGCCGCGAATGGTATTGATGGAACGTTTTCTGAAGCCGTATCAAAATCAGTATTCTTGACGACTTCATTAGACCATCAGGCCAACAAGGTCGATTTGAAAGTTGGCGTGATTGCCGATTCGGTTGATCCTGTTGTCTTTGAAAAGGTGGCAAAGTCGGCAAATGAAATTTCTACAGCGCGCGCCCTTGATAGCCTTGCTCAAGAGGGATCAGCATTGGGTCTTTACAACTCCATTCTGTTCCTGACAGATGAAGCTGAAGCACGCGATGCTTTCAACCAGCTTTCGGGCGATATACATGCGTCCGTCAAAACGGGTCTGATTGATACAGCGAACCTGACGGCAGATGCGATTAACAATCGTCTGCGTGCAGCCTTTGAAGGTGTTGGTTCACCAAATGTCCCGGTTCTGTCCTTCGCGCAGTCACCAAAGGGCAGTGCTCCGCAGCCGTTTGATGCAGTAAGGTCGACATCATTGGACTACGGTGTATGGGCATCCGGATTTGGTTCCTGGGTAAAGCATGACGGAAATTCTAATGCTGGAGGACTCAAGACATCCACTGGTGGTTTCCTTTCAGGTGTCGATGTAGGCCTTAACTCCGGCTGGCGTTTGGGTGTTGTTGGTGGCTATAGCCAAACGGACCTCAATGGTAAGGGCCGCAATGCTTTCGCAGACAGTGACAACTGGCATCTGGGCATTTATGGAGGCAATCAGTGGGGCCCAATCGGCCTCCGTGCTGGTCTCGTTCATACTTGGCACAGCATCGATTCTTCACGTTCAGTCTCTTACACTGGCTTCAGTGACAGCCTCGGTGCAGACTATCATGCTAGAACCCTGCAGGCATTTGGCGAATTGGGATATCGCATAGATACCACTGTCGCTGCCTTTGAGCCATTTGCTAATCTCTCACATGTGCGCCTTCACACTGATGGCTTCACAGAGAAAGGCGGAGCGGCCGCACTTGCTGTCGATGGTAACAATACAAACACAACATTCACCACGCTTGGTATGCGTGCATCGGCACCACTTCCTCTTGGTGGTGCGAGTGCAAACCTCAAAGGCACGTTAGGATGGCGTCACGCCTATGGTGACATATCACCTGAATCCACCCATCTGTTTGCAGGGAGCAACCTTTTCACCGTGGAAGGGGTAGCTATAGCAAAGGATGCTGCTTTGGTTGAAGCAGGATTCGATATGGCTATTACGGAAAACGCGAAGTTTGGTTTGAGTTATGTTGGTCAGTTTGGCAGTGGAACCAAGCAGAATGGTTTCAACGCAACTTTGAATGTTAAGTTCTAAAAATAAAGAAGCCGCCGAAATATATTTCGGCGGCTTTAAATTCTATATTTGTGGAAATCGATGTGGGACTCTTTTAGAGCGTTTCCCTTTCATTCTGGATCGCTTCCGCGGAAGCAAAGTCGTTTTGCGCCTCTTACTGGCCAATGAGCTCGACTATTTTCCAATCTGTAGAAAGCCTTTTCTTTTGGATCGAAGTTAGGGCTGCGCAGCTGATTTATGCGGTGATGGCAGGAGTCGCCCATACCCCATTATCCCCCATGACAGCATCAGACTTGAAGCCAGTCTTGCGCGGCTCTATCACGAGCCGATTATATTTATTGTCACGAATATCGGTGAGGGCAGAAGCGGCGGCCTAACCAAGTGCGGACCATATTATTTCGCTTTATGCTCCGCTCATCCTTCCGCAATTTTTTAGCACGCCTTGTCGAAGGACAACGTCAGTAAGCATCTGGATTGGGTGTTCGGTGTGACGATTGCACTCGGTCAACAAGTTTTTAGGAGTCTGTTAAGGAAATAGTAACGCAATGAAACAATTTTTCATGGTGCGTGATTTCTTGGATATGGAGGTTTTAGGCAATGAATAAAATGACAACCACTGTTGCGTTGGCGCTTGCAGGGTTGGTGGCGAATTCTCTCGCGGCTTCGGCTAAAACAAGCCATATTGGCGAATTCAGGGACTGGGGCGTTTATCAAAACACGCAGTTGCCCGGAAATAAATGCTATGCTTTAACCGTGCCGTCGAGTTTCCTTCCCGCAGGTGTCCGGCATGGCGATAATTTCATCATCATTTCCAAGACTGGCGCGAGTTATAGCCCGCAACTTGTGATGGGATATGACCTGAAGCCTAATAGCAAAGTGAAAGTGATGATTGATGGTGCACAGTTTCCATTCTTTAGCGAAGGAAACCGCGCCTGGGCACAGAATGAAGGCGATGAGGCACGTATTGTCAGCGCCATGCGGTCAGGGCGCACGGTAAATGTGCAAGCCACATCCGCGCGCGGCACTCAGACCCGCTATAGTTTTTCGTTGATGGGGCTGTCTGCATCCCTTCAACGCGTTGATCGCTGCTAGGTCGTGCACTCATAAATAGTCTAGCTATTTGAATGGATTAGTGATTCAAAGGTTTCGGATTTGGAGGTCTTTGATGTCACGTCGCCGCTATGAACTTACAGAACGCGA
>NZ_JBDJNE010000039.1:0-8111 GCF_039674265.1 Brucella sp. TWI559 | reverse complement strand
CAGACAACCCAAAAGGGCAGCTTCAGCTGCCCTCAGACTGCAAATAAACCCCTGGCCACAGCCAGGGGTTTATCATTCACTGGGGCATATTGAAGAAACCTGTGCCCGAACATACGGTTCTGGAGATGCTGATGCCCGACAGCCTTGTTCTGAGAGCGTGTTCCCCGAATTCCGTACCCAGAAGACGATGTAC
Organism: Brucella sp. TWI559; assembly: GCF_039674265.1. Taxonomy (NCBI): domain Bacteria; kingdom Pseudomonadati; phylum Pseudomonadota; class Alphaproteobacteria; order Hyphomicrobiales; family Brucellaceae; genus Brucella; species Brucella sp. TWI559. The sequence goes on along the minus strand of NZ_JBDJNE010000039.1, from coordinate 7,918 downwards.
ATTTCCTAGCTGTCGCGAAAGAAGGAGCCAAATTGCGAGCGCTGCACCTGCTCGAAAGCCCCCAGTGGCGTCCCTAGCGACAATGTCGCTTCGTTCCCGATCGACGGTTCTTATGTCGTCGAAAAGGTCGAATATACAAACAGCAGAGTGTGGATCAACGACGAGCAATATTTCGACAATGTGCCGAAAGTCGCTTGGGTAAGCCACTTCGGCGGCTATGAACCAGCACAAAAGTGGCTCGCCGATCGAAAGGAAGCCAAACTAGACACTGATCAGTTCGAGCATTACCGCAAGATAATTGGCACTCTCATTGAGACCGAAAAGCCCATGGCGACACTAGATAATATTCGGGGAACCCAACGATGAAACTGCTTAGGAAGTGGTCCATGCGCGTCGCCGTCTCATTGAAATCGCGCGCACAGGCTCGTCACCGATTGCGGCAGACGGTGTACAACGGATCAGCGAACTCTATAAGATGGAAGCAGAACTGCGCGGTCTCACCCCAGAAGTGTGATTAGGCGTGGAATATTAGCTCTGACGCACTTTCGATGATACTGTCAATGCCTAAGGGCAAGCAAGATACTGATCTTATTCATTTTTCGAACATAGCATCAGACTATAACAATACCAGCTTGGTGAAGTTTATGCTCTCCATGAATATTATTTAGAATCAATATCTTATCCTAACTCTAGCGCGTGGGCATATCATCGAAAGTGCGTCAGAGCCAATATTCCATGCTTAATGACACCGCGAGTTCGAAAGGGGATTCCGGTCGGCCAAGGCAAAGCAATGGCTATCGTGCCATGTATCCAAATCCTTGGAAATCCGCAATCAGTGCGAAGTGATCGAGTGCCTGAAAAAACATCCTTTCAGCAACAACGATAAACATATTATCGAAGCATTCGTAGGCGATTCATGGCGTCGATTTTCTCAAGCCATAGGGGTCCATTTTAGTTTGATGTGCGACTTGCAAGTATCAGGGGTTGATAGCCTTCAATAGCTCAGCAATTCCTTTTTCATAGCTATCCTTTGCGCCGTCAATTGGTGATTGGTGCTGGTTATTTTCACCATTAACTGCCAGGGCGAGTGCTGCACCATGGGTGAAGTCCACCAGAATATGTACCCATAGCATCGAAAGCTCCGGCGATATGTCGAGCTCGCCGAGCAAGTTTCCAAGATCGTCAGTTATCTTCTTGGCATGGTCTGGAAACACCGCGGATTGTCCGAAAATCGCGAGTGTAAGAGCAGGATGCTTAATGACCTTCGCGCGATAAGCTGAGAGTAGGCCAGCGATGCGTATGCGAGTGTCACAGTTTCCTGGCGCTGAAACGTCTGAGTAGACCATATCTCCCACTGCCTTGATCAGGCCATTACGATCTTTGAAATGGTGATAGATCGTCATGGGGTTGATACCAACACGTGCTGCCAAAACGCGCATCGACAAATGTTCGAACCCTTCAGTATCCAGTATACGCAATGCTTCCAACAGAATCTTCGTGGGGGAAATCGTTTGCTGATCTTTCGAAGGTCGTCCGCGACCTCTCGTAGTCATTGCTTTACTGTGTAACTGGATTGGACCAACCCCGAAGGGAAAGACTTGGTGCTGGTATGGGCGAGTGAAACGTCATGTCCCAGACTACCGAACAAAGGGCGACCTGCGCCCAGCAATACTGGTACGCGAGTGATCACAATATCTCTGATCATGTTAAGCTCTAGAAACGACTGGATTACCCGACCACCATCGATATAAGCACGACGATAGCCTTCTGCTTCCAGCATTGCCATTGCCTCCTGCGCCGACTTGCCTGAGAAGCGCACCTTTCCGGTAAGATCAGCAGGAACTTCTTGCTGTGAAAGCTGGGATGACAGAACAAGCACGGCGCGGTTATAGAGCCAATTGCCCATCGCTCGAACAGCTTCGAAGGTACCGCGACCCATCACGATGACGTCGATATCTTTAATGAAATCTGCATAACCGTGGTCCTCACCAGCTTGATCGCTGTGAAATAACCAATCGAGTTCGCCGTTTTCGCGTGCGATGAAGCCATCAAGGCTAGCCGCAATGAATACATGACCCGTAATCATCTAATTCTCCATATTTATACATCGTATAAATATGGATCTCATGATCATGTCAACTCTGTAGAGCCCATATATATAAGGATCGATGAAGCAGCGTTGCTCCGCCGATCTACCATCGCCGTTTCGGAAGCTGTGCCGCCGCATAGATTTGCCGGCAATTGAACCGACCGAAAGTGGGTTGGCAGATATGTTTAAAGCTACTTCTTTAGGAAAAGCGGAGCCGGTTCATGCGTATTGCTCAAGTGAGAATTACTAATGCACCCGCGACCTGCATAAAGCCCATGCGTTGCCCAAATGCGATCCAATCCACGATGATCGCCACCACAGGATAAATGAACGACAGTGTGCCCACGATGCTGGTGGAGATCTTCTGGATCGCGCCATAGAGAAGCGTCGTCATTAATCCGGTGTGGATGACGCCGATCACGACCAAGCTCCCCAAACTTTGAATATTCGATGGGCTTTGAGCGAAAGGCAGCAATACGACCGTGCCAACTGTCAGTTGCCCAAGGACAATCACATGCGGCGGGACCCCTTTGAGCCCTTTGGTGATGATTACGGCGAGGGCATAGAAGAATGCTGCACCAAGGGCCATAGCGACGCCTAGCAGGAATGAATTCCGGGATTGCTCGACTTCTGATCGCCAAACCACAATGGCAATCAATCCCCCGAAAGAAAGAAGGAGCCAGCCCACCTGGCTCTGTTGCAACAATTCCAGTTGGTTGGGGTGGTCCTGTTTTCTCCGCCGTCACGAGGGCTGACCTTCGAATTTCTGCGCGAGCAGCGACACCACTTCTGCGAGTGCGCACGGTCCAATGCCGAAAGCTCGTTCGACAATCCGGGCTTCTCCACGGATATCGCCGGTGAGATTGAAAATAGCAGCTTGGCCCTTGCGTAACGCCCGCATGACCTCAAAACCCTTGATCGTCGCATAGGCCGATTTCAAGGTCTTGAAACCTCGCACCGGCTTGATCAGTTGTTTCAGCTTGCCATGATCCGCCTCAACAACGTTGTTCAGATACTTAACCTGCCGGTGGACGAGATCCTCCGGGCATTTGCCTTCGGTCTTGAGTTGGGCAATCGCGATGCCGTAGGTCGGCGCCTTGTCAGTGTTGATAGTGGTTGGCTTTTCCCAATCCTTCAAACCATTCAGCGCCTTGCCCAGAAATCGCTTGGCCGCCTTGGCATTGCGGGTCGGCGACAGATAAAAGTCGATCGTGTTACCGAACTTGTCAACCGCCCTATACAAATAAGTCCATTGCCCGCGGACCTTCACATAGGTTTCATCCACACGCCAACTCGTAGATTGTGGCCGGCGCCAGTGCCAGCGCAGACGCTTTTCGATCTTCGGGGCATATTTTTGAACCCGGCGATAAATCGTGGAATGATCGACTGCCACGCCTCGTTCGCCCATCATCTGTTCAAGATCACGGTAGCTGACACCGTAGCGACAATACCACCTCACTGCCAAAAGGATAATCTCACCCCGAAAATGGCGCCACTTGAAATCAGACATTTCCTGCTCCTGTTTCTCAGAACAGGTTATTATCTGCCAATCAATCTTTTTTTTGCAACAGAGCCGGCAAATCTGGGGGCGGCCTATGCTATGGCTATCGCCCCGTTCGACAGTTCGATGAAGATGGAGCCGTATCACGCCGGGAACGCGCGATTGTCGAGCATGAAGCAATCATCATCCGCCGGATATGTTCAGAATTCGCGAGCGGTATTGGTCCAAGAACAATTGCGCGACAGTTAAACAAGGAAGGCGTCCCCGGACCTGGCGGCAAGCTCTGGAACGACACGACCATTCGGGGGCACGTGAAGCGCGGTACCGGACTGATAAACAATGAACTTTATATTGGCCGCCTGATTTGGAACCGGCTGCGTTACGTCAAGGATCCATCAACTGGCAAACGGATCTCGCGTCTCAACCCACAATCTGATTGGATCATAAAGGCCGTTCCAGAACTGCGGATCATCGACGATGAACTCTGGCAAGCGGTGCGTGCGCGACAAGGCGAGATTGCTGAACAGTTCGCAAACGTCACCGAAGCGATCCGCGACCATCATAAGCAAAATCAACTCAACGGAACCCGCAGACCAAAATCGCTTTTGTCTGGCCTCGTCACTTGCGGTATTTGCCAGGGTCCCTGCTCTTTTCGTGGCTCTGATCGATTTATTTGCTCAAACCTCATCAGCAAAAGCACTTTCACAAACAGCGGAACGATTGCACGTTCAGAATTGGAGACACGTGTGCTTGCTGGGCTTGAACACCGCATGATGACGCCAGAGATAGTCGCTGACGCAATGCGCAGCTTTGTTGAAGAGAATAACCGGTTAAACCGTGAACACCGTGTTAACGCCAAAATCTGGCAATCGGAGCTGCAAACAATCAGCACCAAGGTTTCACAAATCGTCGAAGCCATTGCGGACGGCATGTATCATCCGTCCATGAAACAAAAGATGGATCAATTGGAAGCGCGAAAGGCTGAACTCACCACCCTGCTCACCAATCTAACTGATGACATGCCTGACATATTGCCAAGCGCTTCCGCGGTCTATGCAAAGCAAGTCGCAGCCCTCACAAAAGCGCTGAACAGTTCCGATGAGCGACAGACTGCCTCGCAGCACCTGCGCCAGTTAATTGAACGGATTGTTCTCAAGCCTGGCGCAAAACGTGGCCAGGTCGATGCAACGCTGCGCGGCGAACTCGGCACGATCCTGAACTGGACGGAGCAGCAAGCCATTGGTAAGATTAGTAAAACAACAAAACCCTTAGCGACTGCTACGGGTTTGTTGTATCGTTGGTTGCGGGGGCACGCAACTACCGATACGGGCATTCGCTAGAAATCGTCATATGATCAGGCAATCGAAGCAATGAAGGCCCTGGCACACCAACAGAAACCATGGGCGACTCATGCTGTTCGAGTAGCCGCTTCGCAATCGATTTCAGTTGCGTGAAGACCATTCGTCAGCGACAGGCACCCTTTGCCTTCGCAGCTCTCACGTTCTTCGCCAGATCGAAGTAACGGAGATTTATGTAGAACGATATCTGCCATGCGATTTGGCAGATCGAGAGCTGTCGATTCGTGATTGGCGGCAGAGCAAAAACCTCCGACATCACAACTAGACGACCGGTCTATTATATATTATATGGTACTCATGATATTGACACCCAAAGCTAAAACGACCCGGCAGAACATCCTTGATGCCGGCTACAGCCTCGTGCTGAAAAAGGGCTTTTCCGCCCTCGGCCTTCAGGAGATTCTGAAGGTTTCCGGTGTGCCCAAAGGTTCGTTCTATCACTACTTCCAGTCCAAGGAGGCGTTCGGTTGCGCGCTTTTGCAGGACTATGTGGATGATTACAGTCAGCAGCTCAACCATTTGCTGTCGCTGCAAGCCGTGACAGCACGCGAGCGCCTGATGCGTTACTGGCAAGCCTGGATTGACGATCCGCTTGCGCGTGACGTGATTGGCGGCTGGGCCGAGGACTGCCTCGTCGTCAAGCTCTCGGCGGAAGTCGCGGACCTGTCAGAGCCCATGCGGGCTGTCCTGAGCGATGGCGTAGCGCTGCTGCTTCAGCGGATTTCCAGACTGATCACCGAGGCACGCGAAGACGATTCGCTGCCACCCGGACCAGCCCCTGCTGCGTTGGCGCAGGTGCTTTATCAGATGTGGCTTGGCGCTGCGCTGCTCGCAAAGCTGACTCGAACCCGCATCCCGATGGAACAGGCCATGACCGCGACCGAGCGGCTTCTCGCCTGCGAGCCACCACACAACCCCGTGTAAAAAGGAGCCGACCAATGAAGGTTTTCTATAGATCCAGCGTAACAGTCACGTGTGGCCGCTAAGGTCACGCGGCGCTCGATGATGACAGCCTCACCCGCGACCTGGCCATGCCCTGCGCCAAGAAGGCCAGCGCATCCCCAAGCAGTTGTTTGCTATCGGGTATGCCGCGTGTTTCGACAGCGCGTTGTACCAACTCGCCCAAAACAGGAAGCTGGATCTTGCGGCAAGCAAGGGCCCCGCCGGGGTCGACATTGGGCAGATCACCGGCCTCAATGCGGGTTCCGCTCAGGAAATGGCCAAGGCGACGCATCAGATTTGCTCCTATTCCAACGCTACCCGCAGCAACATCAATGTGCGCCCGCACGTCACCACAATCTAAAGGATTTTCCATCATGAGAAGTGCAATTCACGCCGCATTCGGCGAACCAGCCGACGTCCTCGCCCTCGGTGAAAGCTCTATTCCTCAACCTGGACCGGGTCAGGTGCGGATCAGGACCATTCTGTCGCCGATCCATAATCATGATATCTGGACGGTTCGCGGCAGCTACGGATACAAGCCAGAACTACCCGCAATTGGAGGCTCCGAAGCCGTGGGCACCATTGATGCTCTGGGTGATGAAGTGACCGACGTGACTGTCGGTCAGCGGGTCGCCGTTGCATCCGTCCACGGGACATGGGCCGAGTATTTCCTCGCTCCGGCAGCCGGGCTGGTCCCCGTCCCGGACGCAATTTCCGACGAGGCCGCAGCGCAGCTTATCGCCATGCCGTTCAGCGCCATTTCGCTTCTCGATTTCCTGGAGGTGAAGAGCGGTGAATGGGTGATTCAGAACGCCGCAAACGGCGCGGTCGGCAAGACGCTAGCGATACTGGCGGCGGCACGCGGCGTGCATGTGGTCAATCTCGTACGCCGCGATGCCGGGATAGAGGAGCTCGCGGCCCTCAATATCGCCAACGCAGTCTCGACGGCGACTGATGGCTGGCAAGATCGTGTGCGCACCATCACCGGCGGGGCGTTCATCCGTGCAGCCGTCGATTCCATCGGCGGCAGGGCCAGCGGCGATCTTCTGAACCTGCTCGGCGAGAGCGGATTGCTCGTGTCGTTCGGCACCATGGCCGGCGAACCGATGCAGCTTTCCTCGGGTGATCTGATCTTCAAACAGGCGGTCGTGAAAGGGTTCTGGGGCTCAAAGGTTAGCGCCGCCATGCCGGTGCAAAAGCGCGTTGCCCTGATCGGAGAATTGCTACGGATGGTCGCGACGGGCGAGCTTGATCTGCCGGTCGAGGCGGTCTTCCCGCTCGACCAGATTGCTGATGCAGTGTGCGCCTGTCTGGCGCCCGGCAAGGCCGGCAAAGTGCTGTTAAAGCCTTGAGCGGCAGGGGAAAAGACCGATGATCGCGAATATCCTCATCGCCCTGATCGCAGCACTGCACATCTACATCCTCGTGCTGGAAATGTTCCTGTGGACCAGGCCCCAGACCCGACGCGCGTTCAACCTATCGCCAGACTTTGCCAGCCAGACCAAAGTTCTGGCTGGCAATCAGGGGCATTATAATGGGTTTCTCGCCGCGGGGCTTATCGTCGGTCTTTTCCTGCAAGCGGATGGATATGCCTTCAAGCTGTTCTTCCTGATCTGCGTGGCCGTCGCCGGCATTTACGGTTCGGCGACCGTCAGCAGGAAGATCGCCTTCGTGCAAACCGTGCCTGCCGTTCTCGCGCTCTGTGCACTGTCCTCAAATGGCAACACCAGATGAATGAATATTCCGTTTCTATTTACAACGATAGCCGGGTAACTATCCTTAGGCTCAGGACTCATTTCTTTCCGAGCCAGAATATAACGGCTGCTGCGAGATCTATTGCTGCACGGAACACGACCGGGCAGCGATCATAACGGGTAGCAATTCTTCGCCAGTCTTTCAGTCTCCAAACATGATTTTGATACGATTACGCCGCTTGTATCGACGTTTGTCATACTTGATAGGCTTCTTACGGTTTTTGCGACCCGGGATGCACGGCTTTATCTCTTTGTCTTTTAACCGTTTTCTGAA
>NZ_JBDJNE010000038.1:0-9686 GCF_039674265.1 Brucella sp. TWI559 | reverse complement strand
CAGACAACCCAAAAGGGCAGCTTCAGCTGCCCTCAGACTGCAAATAAACCCCTGGCCACAGCCAGGGGTTTATCATTCACTGGGGCATATTGAAGAAACCTGTGCCCGAACGGACGGTTCTCGAGATGGTAACGCTCGACAGTCTGATGCCGTAGGATCACCTGCTTCGCAAGGTCGATGCAGTGATCGGCTTCTCCTTCGTCCATGATCGCGTTGCCGGCCTAAATATCGCGACTTGATCCTGCCAATGACCGTCATTCATCGTCTTGACGCTGCACTTGAACCCGACACAGATGCGGGGCTGACCATAAGGACACAGCTGGGCAAGGCTGTTATCGTCAACCAAAACGTTGCTCATTGCCGCGTTAGTGCATCGATGCACCAGTGTTCCGGTGCACCATAAACCAGCGCGCCATAATGGCTACTATTGCACTTGCCTGATACGGTTGTCTTGACTATTCCAAGCATGGATGTAGCCTCATAGGGAAGATGAGATAGAATGGAAGATGCAGTTATTCGTGTCACCGATCTGTCCGTCCTTTTTGACAATGCATCGGCATTAGCTGCTGTCAGCGTCTCCATTGCGCCAGGAAAAATAACCGTTATCTGCGGTGCGAACGGTTCGGGGAAGAGCACTTTGTTGCGGAGCATGGCGCGACTACAAGCGCCTTCGCAAGGATCGGTGTTCTTTGAAGGAACCGACATTCGTCATCTGCGGCGCATTGATCTGGCCCGCAAGATTGCGGTGCTTGGCCAGATGCCCGAAGTGCCAGCTGGACTGACCGTCGAGGAACTGGTTGAAAATGGTCGACATCCGCACCGGCGTTTGTTTTCAAGGCTGGGACCGGAGGATCAACGATTTATTGACGGTGCAATTGCCCAGGTTGGTCTACAAGACTTGCGTCACAGGCATGTGGCATCGCTCTCAGGTGGTGAGCGGCAACGGGCCTGGGTTGCGCTCGCACTTGCGCAAAATCCCTCTGTTCTCTTCCTCGATGAACCGACAAATTTTCTCGACATTCGTCACCAGTCTGAACTGTTGACGCTGTTGAAAAAGCTGAACCGAGATCGCGCGCTGACGATCGTTGCCGTACTCCACGATCTCAACCAGGTGATTGAACTCGCAGATCATGTGATCCTGATGCGTAAAGGGCGTGTGATGGCAACAGGGGAGCCTGCAACGGTATTCACCGAGCCGCACCTCAAACAGGCGTTTGATTTCGACATCGATATTACCCAGCATCCGGCTTTACCGATCCCATTCTGCCTCCCCCGCTGGGTCCAGCATCGCGATCGGCCGTAAGAGAATGAGAATGAATGCTGCAACAACGATGGGATCGCGCGCTTTCGGGCGTGCTGGAAACCTGATCATCCTTGGAATTGTGTTGCTGGTCCTTCTGTCCTTTGCAGACCTGATTGCTGGCAGCGGCAAGGTCACGATGCAGGATCTGCTGCTGGCCCCCTCAAGACCGCAATCGGTCGCTCAGATTATCATCGAAACGATCCGGCTCCCGCGGGTTTTGGCAGCCATCCTTGTCGGAGCGGCGCTCGCCGCCGCCGGTACCATCATGCAGACGATCCTGCGCAATCCTCTCGCCGCGCCTGATATTCTGGCTGTGACAAGCGGCGCACAACTTGCTCTCGTCATATCGAGCCTGTTGTTGCCATTTGCCTTCCCCGGTTTCGCAGCGACCATTCTCGGCGGCGCGATCGGTGGCTTGGTTTGTTTGTCGGTGGGCGGTGGATTGCGCGCGCAACCGGTCAGGCTGGCACTGGCGGGGGTCGCTGTCAGTCTGGCGTTTTCAGCACTCACCTCTGCAATCATTCTGACCGCAGACGACCGTGCATCCGGAATTATTCTCTGGTCTTCCGGCATTCTGGATCAGACCGGTTGGAGCAAGATTGTATCGCTCGCTCCACTGGTTTTCGCCTGCATTGTGCTGCTGATTATGCTTGGCAGACAGTTGGATATCATGAATTTGGGCAACGATATTGCATCGAGCCTCGGTCTGGGAAAGGCCACAGCCATCATTGGACTTTTGGTCTGCGTCGTGCTGGCTGGAGCAGCTGTCTCCATTGCTGGACCGATTGGCTTTATCGGCCTTGCCGTCCCTAATTTCTTGCGGGCAACTGGTTTAATCAAACATCGTGTTTTGTTGCCAGCGGCTTGCATTTGGGGTGCGGTCGCCTTGTTGGGCGCCGACGTTATCGCGCAAGCGTTGAGCAAGGAAGGCCGGGTTGTTCCGACCGGAATTCTCGCGGCTTGTCTTGCAGCGCCGGTTTTGATCGTGGTCCTTCGCAAGGTAAAGACTGAGGCAGGCGCCCGCGCCAATGTCTTGTTGGGGAGCGTGCTGTTTGCGCGAAAGCCCACGCTTTATGGGACCCTCTTGCTGGTGTTATCTGCAGCAGTCTTGGCAGGGCTCACGTTTGGCGACGGCACAGCCGGCAGGCAAATCGATTGGAACATTGTGTATGCGCTGCGCATGCCTCGGGTTTTCATCGCGGGTGGCGCAGGCGCATTATTGGCCATCGCAGGTTTGTTGCTTCAGGCCGTTACCCGAAACCCGTTATCGGGGCCCGAAACTCTTGGGCTTGCGCAAGGGGCCGCGCTCGCCAGTTTGCTTGCACTCCTGACAGGCTTTGTTCCAGGGGGCCCGCTCTTTGCTTTGTTCGCAGCCCTGGGCACCAGTAGCGTCGTTATCTTGATATCGGTACTCGGGCGCCGTTTGTCACCAGCAAGCATTGCCTTGACCGGACTGGCGATTGCAGCAAGTCTGTCAGCGCTGAGCACGATTGTGGTCATTGAAGCCAAACTGCAAGTTGCTGAAGCGCTTTCCTGGCTTGCAGGATCAACCCATGCGCGCAGTTGGCAGGATGTTGAAGCACTCGCACCCTGGCTCATCCTTCTACTGGTGGCAATGGTGCTTGCAAAGCGGCTCGACATCCTGGCGCTGGGGCAAGACGGCGCCCAATCGCTGGGAGTTAATCCCGTCTCGACGAGAATTTTGGCGATGGCGCTCGCCGCCTTTTCAGTTGCGGGCGCCGTGGCTGCGGTCGGCGCCGTCGGATTTGTAGGGTTGATTGCACCACATGCTGCGCGTTTATTTTGCGGTGCGCGCTACCGGCATCTCTTGCCAGTCACAGCACTGATAGGCGCGATTCTGACTGTTTTGGCAGATACGATAGGACGCTCCATAATTGCGCCACACGAAATCCCGGCAGGCATAGTCACGGCCTTCATTGGGACCCCGTTGTTTATTATCTTGATGCGAAAACAATCGCGTTAATACGCCGATATCATCAGATGATGTCTGTCAGACTGCGAGGGCACTGGTCGCTTTTTCAACGAGGCGCAACATTGATCTTGTGGATCCGAATGGCCAAATATCGCCACCGATCGCATAGACCTGTTTGGCAGCCACCATCGGCAGAACAGGCCAGATGGCGCTTTGACTGAGCTCAATCGGCACTGCTTCACCGAGCACCAGCAGTTTTGTATCGACGCTTAGCGAGGCCAACTCTTCAAGCCCAATTGTCGTAAAGCCATAGGGTTGATTGCCGAGGTCGGCGCCGGCGGAGAACCCGGCTTTCGCAAGTGTCCTCATGATTAGAGAATTGGACGTGAAAATACGCAACCTGGCGACCCCAGGTAACGGCTGCGCAACAACCAGCTTGGCGGCATCGCGGTTTCTTTTTTGAACGGCAACCAGTTTCCGTTCAAATGACTGCCATTCGGCCTCTCCGATCGCCGCGCGATCGGTGGCTGTTGCAACAGTTGAAAGATCGCGTTTTGCAGCTTCGTAGAAATCTGGAGCATTGGAGCCTGCATCCAGGAGAAGGGTCGGTGCGATTGCGTCCAATCGGGCCGCAATCGTTGCATGACGCAATGCAGAGGTCACAATCAGATCCGGCTTGAGGCGCATCAGGGCTTCAAGGCTGGGTTGCTGACGTCCACCCACGTCAACGGAGCCAACAAGCGCTTCGTTGTCGATACGCACCCATTGCCTATAGCCAGCGAGATCAGCAACTCCTGACGGAACAAGCCCCAGTGAAAGAACCATTTCTGTCTCTGCCCACTCGAGGCAAACTATTTTGCGGGGCGTTTGTGCAGCGACAGCGCGCGCGAGGGCGGCCAAAGCCGCCCCCACTAAAAGCCCGCGACGGGATAACGCTGCTACCATCGAACACTCGTCGTTGCCATAACGGAACGGCCTTGGCCAAAATAGCACTGGCTTGTTGAATTACACCCTGCCACATATTTCTTATCGCCAAGATTATAGGCATTGACCTGCAAGCGATAGTTACCGAGATCGTAACGCAGGAACGCGTCAACAAGTGTGTAGGATGGCACGTAGAACGTGTTGAGCGTGTCGCCCGCCGTCTTACCGATACGCCGCACGCCACCACCAACAACCAGATTACCGTTGATGCTGTTTGGCAAGGGCATGTCGTAACTGACAAAAAGTGACTGCTGGTTCTTTGGAACAGTATAAGGCAGTTTGCCGATCTGAGCCGGATTCTGGCTTTCACTCACTTCCGGATCCTGGAAGCTCAGTGCGCCAGTCAGGTTCAACCGGTTCCACAAGCGTGCTGTTCCTTCAAGTTCAACACCACGAACACGCACTTCATCGGTTTGATAATAAATGCCGGAGATACGATTGACGACATTTTGCTGTTCGGCTTCAAATGCCGAGAGCGTTACCGAATAGTCCTCGCCTTCCGGTGCGTATTTCAGACCGACTTCCTTCAACGTACCTGTTGTTGGCTTCAAAGGCGTGTCGGAAAGTGTAAGCACTGGCAAGAACGATGTCGAATATAGTGCATAAGGTACAAAACCTGAATCGAACAGATATGCGACACCGACGCGCCCCGTAAATTTATTGGGATTTTGCTCGTAATCCACAATGCGCCCGGTTGAAAGTGCCGTCTGCTCTGAATCAATACGCACAAAGTCCTTACGACCACCAAACGTTAAACGGAAATTACCCGCTTCAATCTGGTCCTGTACATATATGCCCGTCTGGTACTGCTTTTGAAGCAGGCGGTTCGTAGGCGAAAGGCTTGCAACATCCTGATCATAAGTTGGGTTGAACAAGTCTTGAGAAGGACCACGCGCAGACGCTGTATAGTTGTCCAATCTCTGCCACTGTTGATCTACACCAATAAGCAATGTGTGAGACATTGGGCCGGTATCGAAACGCGATTCCAATTGCGTATCAAACCCGAGTGCGTCTAGTTTTGGCTGCGCGAGATAATTGGTGCGCGGAATAGTGTAACCATTCCAACCGCTCGTCGGCAAAACACCTGTAAATAAATTGCGATAATCGGTTTTCATGTGCGAATATCGGAAGTTCTGGCGGACCGTGAAAGTATCGTTGAAGCGATGCTCAAACGCATATCCTACGTAGCCAGTCTCCTTCTTATACACGGCATTGCGTGGATCGCCATCTGAAAAATGACGTGAAATAGTCTTCCCCGTTGGACTTGGCAGAACACTCCCGTAAGCAGGAATGATGACGCCTGCCTGCCCCATATCGTCCTTGAGATAACCGCCCGATACAATCAGACTCGTATCCGTATCGGGGCGCCACGCGAAGCTTGGATTAATAGCAAAACGATTATTTTTGCCGAACTTGTAATAAGTGTTACTGTCACGGAACATGCCATTGAGACGATATGTAAATCGTGGATCATTATTAATCGCGCCGGTCGTATCAAAACCTAGTTCTTTGCGCTCAAAGCTTCCGCCACGTAAATAAATCTCGTGAGCCGCTTCAACTTGCGGCGCTTTACTAACCATATTCACGATGCCACCTACATTGCTCTGCCCAAAAAGTGCAGAGCTTGGGCCGCGAAGAATTTCTACGCTTTCAAGCGAATAAGGCTCAACAACGAAACCGGAATAGCCACCCGGCTGGCTCGCAATCTGGGGAATGCGCAAACCATCAAGATAAAGATCTGCAGGGAAACCGCGGACGGTGAAATAATCAGATCGAACATCGGCGCCGTAACGCTGCGCATTCACATTGGCGCTGTAAAGCATCGCCTCACTCACCGACTGAACGGCTCTGTCATCCATATTATCGCGGGTTACAACAGAGATTGATTGCGGGACTTCACGAAGAGCAACGTCACTCTTGGTGGCGGCGCGGCTATAGTTAGAAATGTATCCCTTCACAGGCGTACGCGGGCCAGTGCCATCGCCAGTCTGGACCTCAATGGTTTTGAGTTGGATAGTCCCAGCTTCCTGAGCCATCGTCGGCTTGGCCACTGCAAGTGCAGCCACGCCCGAAAGCAGTATCGCCTTGAATAACGCCTGTCCTGAGAAACAATCTGTGTTGTGATTTGGATTTCGTTCGCGGGCAGCGACGCCACTGGTATTCAATTCAGTTCTCCTGGTCGTTCATCAAACGAACGACATATGTCCCGCTGACGATAACGACTGCAGGCTTTGGCTATCAATTTTGTTGTTGCGCAATCGTAGAGTTCAGAATAATTCTAAATTACGCATGCATATCAATGCGTTGCGGATGAGAATATATTCATCATGACCTGTTGAGTCAGGCCAAACTCGGTTGCAATCGGGTCAAAATTCTGCAATTTCCATCAAATATGACTTTTTAAGTCAAATTGGGCCAAATGGAAGATAGAATGCAACCGAAGTATGCCATTGATTACCAGGACATCGACCGACCTCTGGCTGTGATGCGGCGTGAATACACGACGAGTACAAACTTCGGATGGCACAGCCATCGACGCGGGCAGCTTCTGTTAGGAAACAGCGGCTATATGACGGCAATGACGGAAGAAGGGGCGTTCATGCTGCCCAGCGGCTACGCAATTCTCATTGCCCCTGACCTCCCGCATGCGGTTCATACGTTCGGAGAAACCAGAATGCACTCTGTCTATCTGGAGGAACGCGTTTTACGGGGCTTCTGGGGTCCAACAAGAATTCTGAAAGTTTCAGCGCTGCTTGATGCGAGCATCCAGGCGCTTGCAAATGAACCGGTTCTCTACGATGAAAGCGGCAGAGGACACCATCTTTCAGCGCTTATTCTCGATGAAATTCGCAATGCCGGTCCACAGCCATATACGGTTCCGCTGCCTTCTGAAAAACCGCTGCGCAAATTCTGCCGGGATTTGCTTGATGATCCGGGCAATAATCTCACCATCGATGATTGGGCTGATAAAGTCGGTATGAGCCGCCGGACGATGACGCGCAAGTTTCGATCTGAAACAGGCATGAGCTTCATCGAATGGCGGCAGCGATTGCGGGTCTCGCATGTCATGCGTCGCTGCGCAGAGGGCGCACCACTCGCTGTTGCAGGATTGGAAGCGGGCTATCAGAGCCTCTCGACATTGCGCAAAATACTAAAAGCCTGGTCAATTTAAACTTAAGTGCTGACACAATAGTGTGTCGATTGGTAAACGCGCCAGATTTGGTGCCGGCGTCCGATTTAGTGTTCAAGTCAAACACCTAAGGATCAGCAGTCGCATGTCTTCCAACGCCTTGAGGAATTAGGAACCCAAATCCACCGGCTACCCGGTTCGTTCAATGCCGCCGTCGATTATCAATTTAAAAGCTCTCGCCCTGACGACGTGCAGGCCACCTTCGACCTTGACGCCTATCACGTCGTCAATACGAGGGTTGGCTGGAAAAACACTGGCGGAGATTTCGAAATTTACGGCTTCGGGCGCAACCTGTTTGGCGAGCGTTATGAAATGTTCAGCGCTGCGGGTTACGTCGGAAGCAAGGTTGTTTCTGTAAGCCAAGGCCGTGTCCCGGGCACAGGAGTTTCAAAATCTGTCTAAGGCACTATAGCAGCGCTTGGCTGGCGTAAGCATCTGTGCCAAGACTTGTGGAAGATGACGAAGAGGTTTCAATGCCCATTCTGGAAGAATTCGAGAACGACATTGATCCTGACACGGTGGAGAAACCTCTCGTTGCCGTAGGCGCCAAAAAAGCCATTTCCTACTGGGAGAAGGGGCAACACGCTCACAGAAAGGCATCGCTTCTGATTAACCTCAAAGGAATGGTGACTTGCGAAGCAGACGATGGTGTGTGGATTGTCCCTCCCCATTCTGCGCTCTGGATGCCCGCAGGGAAAGTGCATTCGGGACGCATGTCAGGCAATATTGAATGTTATGCTGTCTTTTTAGAACCCGAATTGATCACCAAGCAGCCAAGGTCGTGCGCAACACTTTCCGTCTCGCCCCTTTTGCGGGAATTGATTATTAGGTGCGCGCAGTTGCCTGTTGATGCGCCATTCTTCGACGCCGATTTTCGCATCCTGGCTGTCCTGTTGGATGAGTTTGAGGCGGCGCAAGAAATGAAGCTCTCGTTTCCTATGCCCAAATCTGCTCCCCTTCGGCAGCTTGCAGACTTGCTTCTCAAACACCCGATGGACAAAGCGACGCTCGCCCAATGGGCAGCCAGAATTGGATTAAGTGAACGCACCTTGAGCCGGTCACTGCTTGCAGAAACGGGAATGAGCTTTGGTCGTTGGCGACGCCAGCTGCATGTTGTCCTGGCCCTTCAACGACTTGGTGACGGCGAAACCGTTCAAAATGTCGCGATAGATCTCGGATATGAAAGTGCGAGCAGTTTTGTGACGATGTTCCGAAAGGCGCTAGGGAAACCCCCGGCGCGATATCTCATGGATCAAGCCTACAGTCTGGGAGAAGAACCCGTCTCTTAAGATCTGCGTCGCGCGTTTTCATCTTGGCGGGATCGAAAAATATTATGTCACGATTGCGCAATGACACCTCTGGCAGACCGACCTATTGCTTTTCATAGTCAAGGGAAATACGGCGATCAGCTGTCTCTTTGCCTTGGAGCTGCTGGCAGTCACGCTTCCGGGCGCGGTCGCGCTGGCCATCTCAGGGGCGGCGCATCCGTCCGAGTTAATGCATCCATCCCGGCAAGGAGACAATACATGCCTTTGGACAGTGCAAACTTTCCCATCGTCTGGATGAGTTACGATCAGGGCCCAGACCACGATCACGACGAGGACTTCGAGGCGTTGGAAGCAAATCTGAAGCGTGGCACACCTTTTGTTCTCATTACGGATTCAACACCGGTCGAAGACCACGAGCACAGTCATGAAGAAAAAAAGCGCACGTCGCTTTGGATGAAGAAGCATAAGGCCGAACTTAGAGCGCTGGTTCTGGCGATGATCGTGATCGAGCCGAGCGCCGCCAAGCGTCTCGCATTCAAGCCCTTCGGTGCCGCCTTCGCCAAGTTCTGGGGCTATCCGCTGCAGCTCGCCTCATCGCGCGAAGAGGCTATGGAGATCGCCGGGAAACTGCTTTCGGAGCACACCTAGTCTACAACAGCCTGAAAAACGACAGCGAACGATGCGACAAGGCTATTTCATCTTTCGGTAGGCGTACCCACCGATGCGAGCGCATTGCTGTGCTTCACCACCAACGCCTGACCTTCGCCTGCGGCAGGAAGCCCCTCCGCTTCTTGAAGGAGAAGGCACTTCTGGCCGTTCTTATGGTTAGGATGCGCGAAGGCTTAAACGCAAAAAAGCCCTTCGTTAAGAAGGGCTTGGTGCAAGTGCAGTTATCGTTGGTTGCGGGGGCAGGATTTGAACCTGCGGCCTTCAGGTTATGAGCCTGACGAGCTACCGGGCTGCTCCACCCCGCGCTATTTTTTGAACTATTCGGGTCATGATATTATT
>NZ_JBDJNE010000037.1:0-12105 GCF_039674265.1 Brucella sp. TWI559 | reverse complement strand
ATTGCCACCATCAAGCGCAATATCGCCCATGATTGAACCATCCGTGGTGCCGTCACCCAGCTGCAGAATGCCGCCGGAAACCGTCGTGCCGCCCGTATAGCTATTGGAAGCTGTTGTGATCAGCGTACCATTACCCGCTTTGGTGAAAGCGCCTTTGGCAAGACCGGCATTCCCAATAAAATGTGTGAGCGTAACAGTCTTGGTATCACCAACCGAAACCGTGCCACCGGCAGAGGTCAGTGTCACTGCACGTGCAGAAGTCATATCGGCAGTAACCAGCAGCGTGCCACCATCGAAACGCAATGCACCAGACGCATCGCCAAGATTGCTGTCTGACGAAACCGACAATGTACCCGCATTGAGGTTGGTGCCACCCTTATAGAGGTTGGTGCCAGACAAAACCAGTGTGCCATCACCGAGCTTTGTCAGCGCACCGCCTGCTCCCAAGTTCTGATTGAGCGTGAACGTGTTGGGCGTTTCGTCGATGTCAAATCCGCCGCCACCTGCGTCCCATTCAATGTTGCGGCTTGTAGTGTTCATATATGTCCCGGTGATCTGCAATATGCCGCCGTCAAACGTAAGTTTGCCGGACGCATCGCCCAACTTATTCTCAGAATTCACCGAAAGTGTACCACTCGAGAATACGGCCCCACCGGAATACTTGTTATCTTTGAACAAAACTGTTGTGCCTGAGCCGACACTCTTGACATTTCCAGTGCCGGAAATGATCCCCTCATATGTATAGACGTCTGATCGACTGAAAGCCAATGTCCCTTTTTGTGCACCGTCGATGCCTGTGCTGATATTGTTGCTTGCCAGACTGCCTGCTTTACTATTAGCACCGAATTGCAGAACCCCTCCCGTAATGTTGACTGCACCTGTGAAACTGCTGTCGGCTGTCAATATGGTCGTGCCGGATATCTGATTGATAACGCCGGTAAACTGTGGGTCGGCATCGCGCATTGCAGAGCCGAACTCGTAGCTTGTATCGGTATGATTGAAATTGATGGTCGCGCCAGCGGTCATTATTATACCGTTAGTCGCCTTCACAATACCTGGCGCAGTGGCTTGAGCGTCTGCTGCGGCTCCAACGTTCAGCGTCCCATTTGATGTGGAGATCTTCCGGCCAGCGGGGTTGCCTAATTGCAGAGGGGCTTCTGTATGAAATGTGCCGTAGTTGGAAACAGTTAAAACGCTGTTGGATGAGTTTCCGGAGTTCCCAAAAATAATTTTGTGAAGATTGGACAGATTTTTGAATTCAGATTCTTTGCCGTCAACAGTTGTTGTTCCTCCGACAATATAGTCATGCTCCGTATTGTTGATTTTAAATATAGCTCCTTCAAGAACATTTATTGTTGCGTTTTGATCGGTTGATATTTGTTCAAAAACACCGCCCATAAAACTTATCTGTGATCCGCTTCCACTTACAGTAACCGAAGTATTTAATATTTTTCCACTTTTTGTTACAACGAGTACTCCGTGATTGGTTACATCAATATTTGAAGTTATATTTCCGTATCCAAAATTTAAATTATTTAAAATAAGCGTAGCATCGTTCACATTTACATTTGAAGGCTTCGACGAGCCGCTGCTGTCAGAACCACCTGAAAGACCAGCAAGGTCGACGGCAGCGCTATCAAGGACATTGATAGTGCCATTACCTGTAAGTGGGTCAGTATCACTGCCGATTACCAAAGTGGCGTTGTCGGATGTCAGTTTCGAACTCTTGCCTGTTACGGTTAAAGTCGGATTATCGCCTGATACGTAACTGTAAGTGTTATTGTCGCCATCGCCATTCAGCTTCAGTTGCCCGCCATTTTTTATGGTCAGGCTCCCTGTCTTGAGAGTTGTGCCCTCACCGCTGCCAATGGTCAAATAGTCAGATGTTGCGGTTTTTCCTTCAATGATTGGGGCTGTGGCGGCCGTGGTTCCGCTGATTATCGCCCTCCCGGCTGTTGGCACATTTCCTGAAGTCCAATTTGATCCCGTGAACCAGTCAGTGTCGGTCGTGCCATTCCATGTGTCTGTAACAATGGTGGCGCTGGCGGAAGCTCTGCTGACCTCGCAATAAAAGCTGCCTGCCTCACAGCGATCTGCAGCGTTTACCGGAATTGCAAACAGCAAAGCTCCGACGGCGACACTGGAGAGCAACATTGCACGCACGGGCTGGTGATAAAAATCGGACTTCGTCATCAAATAAGTCTCCCACCCGCCAGGCAACCCACGGGCATAAATAGTCATTCAGCTTGAAACCAGTCGAGAGTCATCAAAACAGGCAATGCGCCACCAGAGAGATGGGTGAGCAGTTCAAAGCCTGTTAACGCAGATTATCGCCCCTTTAGCTGGCCATCGACATTAAATACAATATAAGTAAATATAGCATATTCTCAGTACAGAAGTGTATAACACGGACTTTCAATGTCAATATATGGCAAAAAATTGGGATATTTATTATTAAAATCTAATTTAGGTCGACAGAATAAATCAGATTTATTGTTATTTTATTCTTAAAAGAATGCTATTTAGCCCAAAAGTCGTTCTGCCGGATTCAGAAACGGTCAATAAGATTATGTTTCGCGTAAAAAATGCAAAGCGCGTCCATTGGATGGGGAATCGGTTTAAGGATTCCCATGGATTCGGCATCTAAAGTCGGCGCTTTTACTGTAAGTTTAGCTTGAACTGGCTGCTAGTCACCTACCAGATCTGATAAGTCCCGTCAGCCTCTGCCCAAACGCCCCGACCACAAAAATGCGCCTAGCTGTGAGTTTTCAGGAGGTCGTCCATTCAGAGCAGATTTAGGACACCGGAGTTACCAGACCTCAGTTTTCCAGGTTCACTCCGAATGAACATTCACAATGAGTGTCCGACTGACGTCTTTGCGTCGAGAAGAGATGACTGAGACCGCCACCGCCTTCCTAAAGGCAGCATTGCCAGGGCCCCGCAAAGAAAAACGAAGGCCGAGCGCTTCATCAAAACCGCTTTGCGCGAATGGGTCTATGCCCACGCATATGAAACGTCAGATCACCAAGAAAGCCATCTTCCAGTCTGGAACCATACACAATTGGCATCGCCCATGTGGCAGTCCAAAATCAAAAAACCAATCAGTCGTCTTGGCCTGAACCGAGACAACCTCTTGAGGCACCGCCACGCGGAGGACATCAAGATATCACTTCGCTCTTCCAGCCCAACCCAATACCGGAACAGCCATGGCCCTGCGCCATAAAACTGGTACAGGTTTTATCCGCACCCACTGGGTCTGCACTCAATGCTCACGGCATTTTAGCCTTAAAGATTGATCAAACTCTTCTGGCGTCCCTATATGCCTTTTATTTTCAGTAAATTTTCATACAGATCGACCAAAGATTTATCTACACCGCCGTCATGTATACGTTGATGAAGCTTATCAAGCTCATCCCATTGACTGACCTCGTCATCCTTTGGATTGGCAATCCCCACCAGCATATCTGCTAACTCACTGGCGATTTCAGAATCTGATGTTCTATCGCCACTGTCACTGACAAGAGCGTAATTGGTAACGCACTCGCATATTCTGTCGGCAGTGGCAATTGCCGGCAACCATGCCAGCGCTTCCGTACTCGCAGGCGGAGGTTCTGAGGTTGAACGCTGAAGTTGAACGCGCAAATTGGACAATGCGCTGTAAGCGGCATGCCGTTTTATCGCGCTTTGATCAAAAATTTGAGGCGCGGCATCAGCTGTATCCGTTGAATTCAAAGCGGTACAGCGCAGATAATCCGCAATCATCACAAGAGCTTTGGAGAAGTTGGACTTAATTGATTTATCTATCGATTTTGGCCAAATGAGATAACCAAAAACCAGAACTATGCCCGCGCCAAGTACTGTATCGGTAAGACGCTGGACCCCATAATTGACAGTCGGGCCCGCCACGATCAAATCCATCAGGATAAGTATCAGCGGTGTCAGGAAAGTGCATTGCAAAGCATACCCTTTAAGCGCCGCCCACGGCATAACAGCGCTCAGAATTGCGATCACAAAAACCAGATAAAAATTCTTCGGCAAGATCATAAAGATTGCCGTTGCAATCAATACGCCAATAAATGTCCCTGCACTTCGCTGCACCGCCCGCACAAAAACCGATCCAAAATCCGGTTTTAGAATAACGGCCACGGAAAGCGGTATCCAATAAGAGCGATAACCGGGCGCTGTAAACTCAGCCACCATGGCGATCAACATGCAGATTGCAAGCCGGATCGCAGCACCCACAACTTCAGGCCCCAGCAGCAATCGAGCCTTCAATCGGGAAAAACTGAAACCCGGCTTAGAGCGATCAAGCGAAAATAAATGCAGCAGAGAAAGTGATTGGGCAGATTGCTTAGGTGACCATATAATGTCGGATAACTGCGAGACATTATACATCAGCGGATTATTGTTCTGACTATCAATCTGCATCGGGTTCGGCGCGGCCTTATACATGATCGCTTTCGCCAGAAATTCCAATCGATCCGCAACGTATTTCAATAGAGTGGCGTTGTCGGAGGATGCACTTAAAAGAGCGGCGATCCGATCCGTTATGGAAAGAATATTCGCGCTCCAGTCTCTGGCAACCGAACGCCCATCCGCCTGAAGCTGATTATGCATCAGGGCTGCATATGCTTTTGACTGCGCATTATGGACATCGCGAATAGCCGTTTCAACACTGGTGTCACCTGGCCTTGCCTGGATGAGGGTCCGTGCAAGATTAGCCAGTGCGTCAAGCAGGCCTGATACGATCTCACGCTCCGGTCTCTTGGGACTCACAAGTGCTTCGACTGCAAGCAAAGTGGCGGCAAAGGCTGCGCCGCTGGCAAAAAGCGATGGCATCAGCCAGACTGACGCTGTCGAATGAACATGTGCCGCCACAATGGTCATAACGAGCATTTGAAGAGCACCAGCCGAAACCGCTGCGCCATAGCCACTGATCAAGCCCGACAGCAACGCAACCACCACAACACCTGCAATTGTCGCAATACCGTGACCGCCGATCAGCGAACCCATGAGATAACCGCTCATCCCCATAGGGGTCGTGATAAGCATGCGGCGAAACCGGGCAAGGTAAGGATCGTTCTTTTCACTTATGCCCGTAAGCAGGCCACCCAGACAAACGAGCATTGCCGGCACAACATGCCCAGTCAAAAAGCCGATGCTCATCGGCACAGTGGTTAGCAAAGTCAATCGCAGCGAATGTCGCCACGGCCAATAAGGCGCGGGCGAAATCTGAGCCAGATTGCGTAACCATTGCGCCGGTTGATATGCCATGAATTACAACACTTCGTTTTTATCGTCGTAGAGCGGATTGAGAGCATTTCCAGCAAAAGCGCGAAGCGGTTTGTGCGGGATAATGCGTGAAAACAAAAAGATAGAGCATTTCCAATGATTCAATCAAAGCAGAAAATGCTCCAAGAGCGCCAAGCGGATTGAGCCGGAACGGCGCTCTATTGTTTGCGCTACCGATTAATGCCGATGATTAATCGGTAATCTGATTGATAATGCTACTTGAGCAGCATATCCGTTGCATCAAGCGTGTCTATTGATGAGATTTTATCCAGTGGCGCAACCTTAAGGTCCCCCTGCGCAAAAAGCCGATTCAGATCAAACTTGATAAAATTGATTGCATCATATGTGCGCACATAGAAGTCATTGTTGGTCAGATCGCCTAGCACCGTCCATGACGTATATTCGGTTTTGTATTCCTGACCACCTGTCGCTGAGAAACCTTCAATATCCAGTCCACCCGACTGCGGAGGGTCAATGGTGATGCCGCGCGGACGATCAAAGTTATTCATGATATGGCCAAGCGCACGGATTGCTTTTTCTGGCGCAGTTTTTTCTGCAAAGGTTGAATAATAAGCAGCGCGCACAAAACGTCCCACGGATGTACTGGAAGCCGGCAATCCAGCCGTTGCAATCCCTGAATCCGGCTGCGAAACCTGCAAGTCCCCAAACTTCCCTGTCGACTGATCAAGATTATTCAGGAACGTATAATTGTTAAGGTTGGTCAAATGCCATGTGAACTCGGGCCCGTTGGTCATCACCCCGACAGGGTTGTCATACACATTCTGACGATCACTCGAAAACTCAATGACGATCGATTTGCCAGTGCGATCATGCACCACAAAATGGAAAGGCGTTTTTGCACCGTGTAACGGTACGAGTGACGTCAAAATCACTGTGTTTTCAGTCAATGCTGCTTTTACTTCAGCGGCTGTCGCGAACTGCGCCAGTGTCCATGCGCCAAGATCAATTGCCGCAAGCATTGCTTTTGTCTTGGCCGCATTATCGGCAGGCCCTGATGCACCTGCGAAAGCAAGCACGCTGAAAGTCAGACCGGCTTCATTCAGACCCTCGACAATTTTGAGATCAGCAATGCTTCCATTTGGAACAGCAATCGCAAAAATCCCGTATTTGCTCTGAAACTCCAAAGGATCGTGACCATCAACCACTGATGAGAACTGGTGGCCTTTCGGGATACTGGCGACCACGTATGGCAGCTCCATCGACAGTTCCATCGTACGTCCTGCATAGGCACCACCACCAGCATCGCGGAACAAAAGAGCCGTACATGCAAACCATACATCGTGGGGGATCTGATAGGTTGACACGTCCGAAAGAAATGGAACGACTGTTGAGATAAAAGACACTTTTTACTCCCCTTAGACGCTGATTTTTAATGTTCTGCTTCGCAGAAACCTTCATGAAAGGAATAACCGCCAGAGCTATAACTATCAATGAATTATCGGGAAAAAAATCCGGCAATGAAAAACTTGATTAATTCGCATCCCGAAAACAGTTTCCAGTTTTCGGGATGCTTTTTCACGGACCGTCATAGTATTGGAATGAGCCCAAAAGCTTTACGATACTATTTCTGGCTTTTTGCTGTATCCATATCTGGAACGATATGGTGCGTTGGCCGCGCACGTGGATGCATGAAGAAATGCCCATCCGGCGCATTATGCAACTTGATATGCACCATCTTCATCCCCGTCGATTTCCCGCGCTTGTCATGGAGTGCATAAACAATGAACGGAATAACCAGCACAACAAGAAAGCTGATCACAAGTAACATAACATATGTTTCATCTGCACTCTCCCCGCCGATAGAAGTCGGTGGATAAAACGACACGAAGAAGGCGAGCAACGACACGAGAAACCCAACAGAGGCGACAGCGATTTTGAAACCATTGCTGCCGGGTATACGATAGGTGCGCTTGAGTTCGGGCTGCTTCAAAATCAGCTGCATATAACCAAGGAACAGCAGAAAATAGGTACACAAATAAATGACCACAGTCAGTGCAAGCGCGATCAGGAATGACATATTGCTGCCGCCACCTGTATTGGTGAGCACAATGATTGCAACAGATGTCAGGACGAGTTGAGCCACAACGAGCGCGACGGGAACACCGTTCTTGTTCACCTTGGCGAAGGCGGTCGGCAAAATGCCCTTTTGTGCGGTGACATACATGCCACGCGACGGCCCGACAATCCAGGCGGCGATTTCAGCCAGAACACCAAGCAGAAGCAATGCAGCTATGATACGCACAGTCCACTCAAATCCGGGACCGAAATGCGCGACCAGCGCACTGAAAGTTTGCACCACACCCGATGAAAGATTAATGTCATTGGATGGAATAGTTGCCGCAACAGATAGCCCTCCGATAGAACTGAGAATGATTGCAGCCGCCATAAGCAGGAACATGGCCATCGGATAATCACGACCCGGATTCTTCATTTCATTGACGTGCGTCGCGGATGCTTCAACACCCATATAGCTCAAAATAAATGCCACAAAGACGACAAGCGTACCGATCTTCGTAAAGTCTGGGAAGAATGTCTGGGCGGACATTTCAATCTGCAACGGCGCGCCGCTGGCTAGATAAGCAATGGCCAAAGCCGTGAGGATGAATGCTGGCAGCAAAATACCAGCGAAAAAACCGACTTTGGCGATGATCGCAGTGTATTTTGTGCCACCCAATTGGGTGAAAGCAAGCGCCCAGAGAATAATCAGGGCGGCGATTGTTTTTGTAACCGGGTCGGAATTGAGTGCAGGCCAACTCAAAATATAAGACAGCGCGCCCAGCACAAAATAAAGCATCGGGATAAAGCCGATGGCAATTTCAAGATAGCAGAATGAGATTGCTGCAAAGCCCCATCGCTCACCGAGCGTGTTGGAAACCCAAGCAAAGACACCCCCCTCCTCCCAACCCTCGACGGTCGCCATTTCAGCAGCACAAAGACCAACGGGAATGAACCATAAGATGCCACCAAGCAGCAGGAAGAAGACAAGACTAAAACCAGACGTCGCAAATGTTGGATACTCATATACTGCCATCACCATTGAGGCGGTAATAGCAAAAAAACCGATCATTGATAATTGTTTAGCCGGGATTGCGGCCTTTGTATTCGCCATGACAATTCTCCTGAGTGTAGAGACGCTCATGAGACTGATCGCACATCAATCTCACGAACAAGTTGCGAATATTCAAATGAACGTGGAGCACACAGTGAAACTCGCGTGCAGCTCCGCCTTCACTCCCTCAGAACAGCGCGTATACGCCACGCGCTGCTCCCTGTGTTCGGCAGTCTGATGCTGTCATCGAGCGCTTTATCATTTTGTACGAGCGCACACCGTGTATCGAAAGCTGGTTCCCACTTTTCAGGATGTGCTTTAGCTATGATTAAAGCCGCCCGCTTCTTCCGCCGATAGCGGGTTACTGACCGGGTGCTTTTCAAAATATTCAAGGCTGCGCTTGAGATCTTCGATCAAGAGACCTCCCAAGTCACGGCTCACGCCATGGCGCACCAGAATACGCTGAACCACGAGATCTTCGCGGTGTGCAGGCATCGAATAAGCTGGCACCTGCCAGCCACGGCTGCGCAAACGGTCGGCAACATCATAAAGAGTATAACCACCGATTGCCTGGCCTTCTTTCAACTTCCATGCCAACGCCGGAATGCCCTGTTGGCTGTCGCCATCAAAGATCATTTCAAACGGGCCGATCTTTGCGATCTCAGCTGCCAGATATTGCGCTGTTTCATAGCAAGCGTCGTGAATTTTCGCATAGCCTTCGCGCCCCAGACGCAGGAAATTATAATATTGCGCAATAATCTGTCCGCCGGGGCGAGAGAAGTTCAATGCGAATGTTGGCATATTGCCACCAAGATAATTGACATTAAAGATCAGCTCTTCCGGCAGATCAGAAGCCTCACGCCATACAACCCAGCCTGCACCAAGCGGAGCCAGACCAAATTTGTGACCTGACGTATTGATCGATTTTACACGCGGAAGGCGGAAGTCCCATTCGATATCCGGCGCACAGAATGGTGCAAGGAAACCACCGCTGGCACCATCCACATGGATTGGAATGTCCAGCCCAGTTTCCTTCTGAAGCTGATCCAGCGCATCATGGACAGCCTTCACTGGTTCATACTGGCAAGTAAACGTGACACCCATGGTCGGCACAACGCCAATCGTATTCTCGTCGACGCGCTTGAGCACTTCTTCCGGGCTCATGATCAGACGATCACCTTCAAGCGGAATCTCGCGCAACTCGACATCAAAATACCGGGCAAATTTATGCCAGCAAATCTGCACCGGACCACAAATCATGTTTGGCTTATCCGTCGACTTACCCTCGGCTGCACGCTTCTTGCGCCATTGCCATTTAAGCGCAAGTCCACCCAGCATTGCAGCTTCCGATGAGCCAGTCGTCGAGCAACCAAGCGTATTTTCTGCGTCTGGCGAATTCCACAAGTCAGCGATCATGTGCACGCAACGCGCTTCGATCTCGGCTGTCTGCGGATACTCATCCTTGTCAATCATGTTCTTATCGATCGACAAATCCATAAGCTGGCGAATTTCCTCGTCAACCCATGTCTGACAAAAGGTTGCAAGATTCTGACGTGAATTGCCATCCAGCATCAATTCATCGCGAACGGCGGCAAACACATTCCGCGGATCACGCTCTTCGTTGGGAAATTTCGTCTTAGGCAAAGAAGCAGATAATTCTAATGACGCGTATACATCGTCCAAGCTGTTGTATTTTGCGGAAATAGATTTCTTAGACATGCCTCGCCCTCCATCTACGGATAATACCAAGATATATTACCGCTCAATTCGTTGCTTATGGACAAGCAATCTGTCAACATAAATTATACAATAATAATAAATTAGTTAATTTGATTAGAAAATTGTTATATTGGCTATTGTCACATAAGATTTCCTGTGCGTAAATTACTATTGCCATATGAAAATATTGTTTTCAGGGGGTTCATTTTGTCGTCAAATCTTCAAGATAATATTGTTTCCGCTTATGAAAATGCAAAGCAAACATCTGGTGGGAAAAATGCCGATTACATTCCTTTTCTGGCTAAGGTTCCCAGTGAACTGTTTGGCATCGCCATCGTAACTTCTGATGGCCAGGTATTCAAACATGGAGATGCCGATTATCAGTTCGCACTGGAATCCATTTCCAAGGTTTTTACACTCGCTCTGGTAATGGAAAACATCGGCGCAAAGGCCGTTAAAGAAAAGCTTGGCGACAGCCCCACCGGTATGCCTTTCAATTCGGTGCAGGCACTCGAAATGCATGAAGGAAAGCCATTGTCACCACTGGTCAATGCCGGCGCGATCGCTGCTGCGAGTCTTGTTCCCGGTGATGATGCCGAACAATGCTGGACAAATATTCTCGACATGCAAAGCCAATTCGCCGGGCGCGACATTCATCTGAGCGATGAGGTTAATCAATCGGAGCAGGAGACGAATTTTCACAACCGGGCTATTGCCTGGCTGCTTTACAGCGCAGGAACGTGCTATAGCGATCCTATGCGCGCCGTGGATGTCTATACGAGGCAATGCTCAACGCTTGTCAGTTGTGTTGATCTCGCAACCATGGGCGCGACGCTTGCCGCTGGCGGCATCAATCCAATCACCAGAAAGCGTGTCGTTCAGCAAGAGCATGTCGCGCCATTGCTCGCAGAAATGATGATGGAAGGCCTATATACATCTTCCGGTGACTGGGCATATTCCGTTGGTTTGCCTGCAAAAAGTGGTGTCGGCGGCGGTTTGGTCGCGGTCATTCCCGGTAAATTGGCCGTTGCTGCATTTTCGCCGCCGCTTGATGAGGCTGGCAATTCCGTGCGGGCACAAATGGCCATCAGCGAAATCGAGCGTCAACTTGGCGGTAACATATTCAAAGCGCCCATCTGATCCTGCCAGAACGGCTCGCCATGATGCTCAGTGGGGCACTCTCTGAAGTGCGCCGAATACAGCGGTATGTTGTTTCAGCTTTCAGCCTTACTCTACTCTACAAAAAAGGTCCTCTCGGCGAGCG
This sequence comes from Brucella sp. TWI559, assembly GCF_039674265.1. Classification (NCBI taxonomy): domain Bacteria; kingdom Pseudomonadati; phylum Pseudomonadota; class Alphaproteobacteria; order Hyphomicrobiales; family Brucellaceae; genus Brucella; species Brucella sp. TWI559. The sequence goes on along the minus strand of NZ_JBDJNE010000037.1, from coordinate 760 downwards.
CTCTGTCCATCAGGAGCGCCATTGCCTGAAAAGGACAAGCCTACAGCAAGGAGTGATCATATCCAGGATCAATACCTTTGAGACACAACTGCGCTCATTGAGAAGAGAGGTTTTTCAGATCATCTTAGCACCATGAAAGGGAGCGGAGATGCGGCAGAAAGCATTGGCTGAATATGTCATCAAGATAGCTGCAACGCCGTGAAAGTCATGGCCTGACAGAAGCCCTCGCTCACGCCCCGCCGGAAAAACGCTTGCTGAAAGCGCGGAATCGGATTCCGTCACCTGCCTATATTGCCATTAAGGTCGACGATGAATTTAAGGCTAAGCCATCCGACCAAATGAGATGGGCACACAGTCTTCACTATATGAAGATTGTTAGGATTAGGATGGTTCTATCTCTCCACCATTTTGGATAACTGCTCGCGATACGTCATCACCTGGAACTATATACCAGCGTGAAAGTCAAGGACGCCACTGACGCTCTCAATCAGGCGCTGGCCGCTTCAAACTGCTATAACGTCAAGATTGAACACAGCCCCACCCGCTCTACTCGCGCATTTCCAGCAAAAGCGCGAAGCGGTTTTGCGTGGGATAATGCGTGGAAACAAACCGATAGAGCATTTCCAATGATTCAATCAAAACAGGAAATGTTCTAGGTCGTGCACTCATAAATAGTCTAGCTATTTGAATGGATTAGTGATTCAAAGGTTTCGGATTTGGAGGTCTTTGATGTCACGTCGCCGCTATGAACTTACAGAAC
>NZ_JBDJNE010000036.1:0-12864 GCF_039674265.1 Brucella sp. TWI559 | reverse complement strand
GATACGCTTGATCCGGATGCACCAACGGTTACAGTCGGCTCTGACGGTGTGACGCTGACGATCACCGGGGAGCCGGGTGGGACAGCGACGATCTACAATGCTGATGGCAGCATTATTGCAACGGTTCCGCTGGGAGTGGGAGGTTCTGCAACATATGAACTTGCGCAAAGCAATGGTCATAATTTGCTGGTTACCCAGACGGATGAGGCGGGCAATCAGTCGGAAGCAAGCGCTGCAACAGTGCCGGATACGCTGGCGCCCGCCGCACCTACAGACCTGAGCGTCAGCCCAGACGGTAATAGCATCAGTGGTAAGGGCGAGCCGGAGACAAAAGTTGTTATTCGTGATGCCGATGATAATATTGTCGGCGAGGGCAATGTTGACAGCGACGGCAATTTCCAGATTGCCCTCAACCCGCCGCAACGCGGCGGTGGTCAGCTATCGGCGACGCTTGAGGATGCGGCGGAAAACGTCTCTGAATCTGCCTCTGCAACTGCTCCATTGATTGATCCAGCCAGCACGGCTCCGATCGTGGACAATGTGACCGCAGAAGTGAGCATTTTGCCGACCGAAACCGATGTTACCCATCCGAATGCAAGTTATGTCCTACTGGTTGGGCTGCTTGGTGCGGATGTAACGGTGTTGAGTGTTCCATCCAGCAACTTTTTGGTTGCACAAGGTCATCAACAGAATCTGCAGTTCAGCTACTCCCAGCTGATAGGTGTGGACGTCGCTTCAAACACGACAATTGTTGTTCAGAAGCTGATGCCGGATGGCACGTGGTCATCCGTTGATGGTAATGGTGATGCGACACTGCTGAACCTGACACTGCTTGGTAACACTGCACAAGCGAGTGCGCTTTTGGGCGAGGGTACCTATCGTGCCTTTGCCGCTTCACAAAGTTTGTTGAGTGTTGGGCTCGTTGGCAATCTTCAGGTTTCAGGAACGGATCTCGATTATCTTGAGCCTTCCGGTGTTCAGGTTGAAGACGTTGAGGGCAATGTCCTTGCTAACGATGGAGCAGCTATAAGCTCAGGCCATATTGTAACCAGTGTTACTGTTGGCGGTGTGCCATATGAGGTTGCAGCCGGAGCGCAAGGAACACCAATTGTGGGTCAGTATGGCAATCTGGTAATCCATCAGGACGGTTCTTACACGTACACGCCGAATGGAACATTGGAGAGCATCGGCAAAGTCGACCAGTTCACCTACACCAAATATGATCCGCTGACGGATACGAACACCACAGCAGAGTTGAACATCAGAATTGATAGCGATGGTCAGGGTCTGGTTTGGGATAACAATAACTTCGAAGACGATGCGACATATAGTTTCGCCGCAACTGACGATACCGATACGGCTGGCATAATCTGGGCCAATGTAGTGGATAACGCTTTCGTTAATCAGACCCAGCCTTTGATAGCCATTCTTGGTGGAAATGCTGAGACTAACAGCGATGAGTTCATTATCGGAAGCAACATGGATGCTACCGGAACTGTGACCGTCAATATGACAACAGCTGCCGTCGCGAACGGTACGGTTGCCATTCAGCGCCTGGAAAATGGTAACTGGGTAGACGTGAATATCGATAAAAGCTACTCAATTTTCGTTGGTCTTTTGGGGCCTGCGAAAGTTATTGACATTGGCAGCCTTGATCTAATCCCCGGAACTTATCGGGTCCATGCTACATTGAGCGGCTTAGCGGGTGCTGTCAGTGTTATTACTGATGTCAATGTTACCTATACCGATCAATTCATTAAACAGAGCAACTCTGGCACGACTGGCAATCTGTTCGACAATGATGGTGCTCTGCCAGTCACTGCAAAATTGCAGGTTCAGGATTCTACGGGATTCATAAATGTTCTTGCAACCGGAACGGTTGTTACCGGGACATACGGTGATCTGACGATCTACAGTAATGGTTCTTATAATTATCAACCACACTCAAATCTGAGCTATGCCGATCGTGAAGCGTCGGAAAGTTTTACTTATAAGATCGTGCTGCCAAACGGTCACGAAACGACAGCAGACCTTACTGTCGAGATCCAAGAATGGAACGACATATCAGTTGCTCGCTTTGCAGAAGACGCTGTGTATGACGACATCGTAGCTGCGGTTGAACAGAACGCTGATACCGATAGTCAGACGGACGACAATCTGCTGGCTGCTTATACTGTACCCAATGATGGAAGTGGTGACGCAGACGGAGCAGATCACACTGAGAGTGATGTCGTTCCGATTGGTGATTTTGCTGAAGTCAAAGAGGTCGGTTCCTCTGATGAAAATACTGCTGAAAACAGTCTGACGGAAAGTGTATTGTTTGATGACGGTAGCGGTGATCTCACATTACTATTCGGGGAAGACCAAACCTTTGATCAAGACAGTTTTGTTTCAGCTTCCACGACGAATGGTAACAGCGCTGATGTGGGCGAAAATCCAGATACATTCGAAGATCCGCTCAGTCATCTTGTGCCCGATCCGCTTGCCCTTGAGGATGATCTCCACCTGACACACGCGGTCTGATCCGCCGAGATTTCCCTTCGCCGTCGAGGCTACGGCGGCGAGGGTCATCATGAAATATCGGCCTGTGCCGGTCATAACGGATACTCGATGCGAAAACTCCAGATTTTAAGACGTTTCGCGACAATATCATTGATTTCATGCCTTTTGGCTGCGTGCCAAATGTCTGCAAACAATCTTGCTTTGAGCAATGACAACCTTGCTCAGTCAAAGAAGACTGAAGTTCCGTGGCTCCTGTCAAGTGCTGGTTCTGCCCCCGTACCAGCCGTTGACAGGAGTGTTGTTACGAATACCGCCTCTCCCAAGTCTGCGCCCAAGTTGCCGGATGGTGGTTCCCTCACGATGGAAACCGCTGTTCGGCGGGCGCTTGGCTGGCACCCTGCCGTTGATGAAGCGTCTGGAAGAATTTTGGCGGCGGATGAACGCGTACGCGCAGCACTGGCGGGTTATTATCCTAAGCTACAAGCAGGGGTGAATTCCGGCTATCAGAGTAGCAACTCAAATGGATGGCGGCCGCAGTTTAATGTTGGTGCGTCGCAGATGCTTTATGATTTTGGCAAAGTATCGAGTGCGGTCGAGACGGAGCGTGCGGGCAAGGCCATCAACCATGCGCGTTTGCTTCTCACGGTTGACAATCTTGCACGCGATACCGCTAATGCAATCGTTGAAGTGCAGCGATACCGTACTCTATCGTCCTATGCACAGGCACAGGTCGATGGCGTTAAAAAAATTGCGGGTCTTGTGAAAGAACGGACCGATAAAGGCGCGAGTACCATGTCTGATAAGGTACAGGCAGACGCGCGTGTTGAATCGGCGCTCGCAACTCAACTCCAATATCAATCGGAGTTGAGCCGCTGGCAGGTCGCACTTTCCGCACTCATTGGTGGTGGGTCACCCCACCCGGTGTCATCCGTGCCGTCATGGCTGGAAAATTCCTGTAGCATAACCGCTCCTGATTGGGAGCAGGTGCCAGCGATGCTTGAGGCACAAGCTGCACGCGAGGAAGCCAAAGCGCAGCTTGCAGCGAGCCGAGCTGATGGCTTGCCGACAGTTTCGCTGGAGGCAACGACCGGCTATGATCTCAACGCCTCGCGCGATGATACACGTAGCAACGACCGGCAGCCTGAATACTCAGTCGGCGTGAATGTATCCTCTAGCCTCTACAACGGCGGGCAGACAGGCGCACGCAAACGCGCAGCCGCTTATGCCTTGCAATCGGCTGAGGCGGCAATCAGCACAGTGCGCTTCGATGTTCAGCGCAATCTTATGGAGTCGCGCAGCCAGATCGGCACGTTGAGCCGGCTTATGGGTTCGCTCCAATCACGTGCCGACATGATGGTGAAAACCCGAGATCTTTATCGGGAGCAATATGTAGAGCTTGGCACAAGAACGCTGCTTGATCTGCTGAATGCCGAACAGGAACTGCATGAAGCACGGTTCCAGACAGCCAACACGGTTCATGACATCCGCCGTCTGGATATCAATTGTCTCTACAGTTCCGGAAAGATGCGCCAGAGTTTTGGTCTTAATGCATCCATGTTGCGGACAGGCGGAGGTAGTCTATGAGGCATGACGAAAATCCTCCGGGCTTTGATGGTCCTGTTTTGAATGAACCCACTGAACAGTTGAAGAAGCCGGCGGAAAACTTTGATGCAGATGAGTGGCTTGAAGCGCTTGGCCATGTCGCTCAGCATTATCGCATTCCCATATCGGAGCAGGGCGCTAAGATTGCGGCAGCTGCAAGCATCAGCACAGATGAAAATTCAAAGATCAGCTCTATTGCGCGACACGTAGGCTTGGGAATAAGGTTTGTCGATCCGGCGACGATCTCACTCTCGACGTGGCACTTGCCCTTTGTTCTTAAGCTTATTGACGGGCAGCTCGCTGTCGTAGACACCCTTTCGAAAGATCGGGAAGCCAGTGTCTGGATGATTGGCGAGCAAGGTTTGCAGCAGCCTTTCAAGCTTGATGTGCTTCTGGCTGAGACCGAAAAGATTATTCTCGCGCGCCCCTCCAAAACTGTTCCTGATGCGCGTGTCGATGCCTATATAAAACCTTTTGAAGAGAACTGGCTGCGACGCATTCTGTTTCGCGATATGGGGTCTTACGGCCATGTGCTGGTGGCATCGCTGATCGCCAATGCTCTTGGGCTTGCGGGTATTCTCTTTTCCATGCAGGTTTATGATCGCGTTGTACCTGCACAATCTTTCAATACGCTTTACGTTCTGTTCAGTGGTGTTTTGCTGGCCCTTCTGTTTGATTTTCTTATGCGGCGTGCACGTATGGGCATCATCGATGTGCTGGGCAAACAGTCTGATTTGCAAATGTCAGATGTGGTTTTTGGTCATGCACTGCGCGTTAAAAATCGCGCGAGACCAACATCAACCGGCTCTTTCATCGCCCAGCTTCGTGATACGGAGCAAGTGCGTGAACTGCTGACGTCAACAACTGTTTCAGCCCTTGCCGATCTGCCTTTTTTCTTCATGTTTCTGGTCATTTACTGGTTCCTTGCTGGCTGGATGGTTGTCATTCCGCTGGGTGCTTTGATTGCGCTGATTATACCGGGACTTTTTTTGCAGCGGCGTCTGCGGGTTTATGCCAACCAGGCCATGCGCGAAGCCTCGCTGCGCAATGCCATGCTGGTGGAAGCCGTGCAGGGGATCGAAGATATAAAAGGTCTTCAGGCGGAGGATCGTTTTCAGCAGCAGTGGAACTACTTTAACGCCGTAACAGGCGAAGCGCAGATCAGATTGCGTGCGCTCACAAACAGTCTCAGCGTCTGGACACAGAATCTGCAAGGCGGTGTTTATGCTTTGACGGTCTTTGCCGGTGCTCCGCTGATTATTGCAGGCGACATGACCACTGGCGCACTGGTTGGTGCATCGATTCTCGGTTCACGGATGCTTGCACCTATGGGGCAGCTCTCGCAAATTCTTGGCCGCTTGCAACATGCCCGTATCGCCAAAAAAGGCCTTGATCAACTCATGCAGATGCCAGTTGATCATCCTGACACCGAAACCCGGATTCATTGCCCAAAAATCAACGGGGCTTACCAGTTTAAAGGTGCGCTGTTTCGTTACGGTGATGAGAGTTCGCCGCCAGTGTTGCTGGTCAAAGACCTTCGAGTTGAGCAGGGCGAATGCATTGCTGTTCTTGGTCGCAACGGCACCGGCAAATCAACGCTTCTGATGGCGTTGTCGGGATTGCTCGATGCATCTGACGGCGAGGTTTTACTGGATGATTTTTCTCTGCCGCAAATTGATCCCGCAGATGTTAGACGTGATGTTGGGTTGCTGACGCAGAACTCGCGGCTGTTCTTTGGATCGCTGCGTGAAAACATCACCATGGGCGCACCGGGTGCATCGGATGCTGAAATTCAGCGCGTGTTGGCTATGGTCGGTGCTGATAGTTTTGTGCGTAAGCTGCCGAAGGGGCTGGAACACTTGGTGCATGAAGGGGGCGGCGGTCTTTCCGGTGGCCAGAAGCAAGCAATTCTTCTGGCGCGGCTTCTTATCCGTGACCCATCGGTGGTCCTGCTTGATGAACCCACATCGACAATGGACGAGGCTACAGAACGCCACTTTATCGAGCAGTTTGCCAAGTGGAGAGCTAGACGCACGGTGATTATCGCAACACACCGCATGCGTGTTCTTGAATTGGTGCAGCGTCTCATTGTGATTGAGAATGGTCAGGTTGTCTTGGACGACAGCAAGGAACGTGGGCTTCAAACCCTGCGTGGCATGAGCAAGGTGGAACCAACAAAGACATTATAACCCGGAGAGAATTAAATGGCGGCCGTGGGCGGAGACTTTGGTGCCTGGGTTAATGGAAGCGAACAGGGACAGCAGCTTAAGCGGTCGAAACGCTTCGTGCGGCTGGTCTTCATCTTTTTTGCAGTACTTATCGGTTGGTCCTATGTGGCTTTGCTGGACGAGGTTTCAACAGGAACCGGCAAGGTCGTGCCGGCATCTCAGGAACAGGTTATTCAGTCGCTGGAAGGTGGTGTAGTTGCCAAGCTGATGGTGCGCCAGGACGATGTGGTCGAGCCGGGGCAGATACTGGCCCAGCTTGATCCAACAGTGACAGAGTCGAGCGTGCAGGAAAGTTCCGCAAAATACCGCGCTGCACTTGCAAGCTCGGCACGCCTCAACGCCGAAGTCAGTCAGACGGAGCTACAGTTTTCACTGGAACTGGAGATGTTTCCTGCGCTTGTCGCCTCGGAAACAAGGCTTTTTGAAGCGCGCAAGCAAAGCTTGAAAGAGGCGCTGCAATGGATCTCTGAATCAAAAGAACTGGTGCAGGATGAGCTGAATATCAGTCAGTCGTTGACTAGAATGGGTGCGGCGAGCAATGTTGAAGTGATCCGCCTGAAACGGCAACTGGTTGAGCTTCAGCTCAAAGAAACTGAGATAAAATCTGATTATATCGTCCGAGCACGTGAGGAACTCGCCAAGGCAAATGCCGAAGTAGATTCGCTTTCATCTGTTATCCGCGGCCGTTCCGATTCACTAGCACGTATGACGCTACGCTCGCCTGTGCGGGGTATCGTCAAGAATATTGAAGTCGCAACCATTGGCGGTGTTGTGCCGCCAAATGGCAAGCTGATGGTGATCGTTCCACTTGATGAACAATTGCTAATCGAAACGCGGGTTCTGCCGCGCGATATTGCGTATATTCACCCGGATCAGCGGGCGACTGTAAAAATCACGGCTTATGATTATGCCATCTATGGAGCGTTGGAAGGCAAGGTCGTTAGTATTTCTGCCGATACTATTCAGGACGAAATCAAGCCTGAGGAATATTACTATCGTGTGTTTATCAAGACTGAGACCGATGCGCTCATAAACAAGAATGAACAGCGTTTTCCAATCGTCCCGGGTATGATTGCCACGGTTGATATTCATACCGGCGCTAAGACTGTCTTCGAATATCTGATCAAGCCTTTTAATAGAGCGAGTGAATCGCTTCGTGAAAGGTAGTTATTTCTATTTATATTATATTTAAATAAAATGATTTCATAGATGCATGAGGAAATAATTTTTATATTTCATTGGAAATTGAAAAACGACATTTTCTAGATTCAACGACATAAAAAGATAATTTTCAAGATAATATTTATATCTTATATACTATCTTAAATTTTATGGGACTCGAAAATAAATTGAAAATCACAAATCACTATCTAACTACTTTAGTTATTTTAATTTTCCATAATTGATTTTCGAATTTTGTATTAGAAATATAACCGTGCAGTATCTTAAAAATCATAAGTTAATTTAATACTTATAATATTTATCATTTATTTTTATGAAAAATATTGACATTTTGTTATTGTTGTATAATTTTATTAGCATGCTGGTCTAATAGAATTTTTATTAGAGGAGGTGGATAATTTCGTGCAAAAAAGTGCAATTTTATGCAAAATTGGTCTTGGCGCGGTGTTAATATGTTTTCCTTTATATCCCGCAGCCGTAATAGCTCAAACCAATATCAATGGTAATCTAAGTGTTGAAATAACCATTCAAAATGAATGCTCACTAGATACTATTGCTGGGGTAAATTTTGGAACAACAGGTTTGCTTGCGACAGAAAAAACGCAAGCAGGCGAAATTACTGTAACGTGTACAAAGGGCGCTAGTTTTGCGCTTGCTTTGGATGAAGGTTTGGGGACGGGCGCCACTGAAGCAATGCGTCTTATGACCAAGTCGGGTGGTACTGAAACAGTAGAATATTCACTTTATCGCGATGCGCAACATACTTTGCTCTGGGGATCGGCGACGAATGGTTATTCAGGGACGGGAACTGGGGCGTCACAAACGTTGAATGTTTATGGGCGTGTTCCGGCTCAGGATACACCTTCAGCCGGTGTTTATCAGGATACGGTTCAAGTCACATTGACTTATTGAGGCGCCGCACCCTGTATTGAGTTTGGCGCATTTAGTGGTTGTCTTTGATAACGCGGTTTTCAATCTTCGGAGCGTCATTGCGTCGAATACGCATGTATTAACGGAAGCATATTATGAATATGAAATGGCTTATTCATGCGCTCGTCGTGGCGCTGCTGTCCTCTGTTGTCTGCATTCAAGTTAGTTTTGCAACTAACCTACATGTCACTCCGGTTGGACTGAGTTTAACAGCGCCGGCCGGGGCTGGTCTTGTAACTATTCGTAATGATGGGAGGGTGCCAATTAATGTTCAGTTGCGCGTCTTTAAATGGGACCAGAGGGGTGGAGAAGATGTATATCTGCCAACCAAAGAAGTTGTTGCAAGCCCGCCGATGGTGAAATTGGCGCCGGGTGCACAGCAATCAGTCAGGGTTGTGCGGATAGCAAAGGCAAAATCTGGGCAAGAGACCTACAGATTGTTGGTAGATGAGCTTCCAACAGCTACGAACGCAACGCGAAGTGGTGTTCGTTTTCTCGTCAGGCAGTCACTTCCGGTCTTTTTTAACGATACATCAGTATCAGGTGCGAAAGTAAAATGGACCGCATCATCTAACGGGCGGCAATTGATATTGTCAGCTCAGAATACTGGTGCTGACCGTCTCAAAGTTAGTCAGCTTCTTCTGAAAGATCATAATGGAAAAGGAGTCGCGCGCATTGACGGCCTAGCTGGCTATGTTTTGGGTGGCCGCACAAAAAAATGGGTCTTCGCTATTCCTGCCGGTCTTGCCGTTCAGGGGCGTAAATTCACTTTGACAGCAGAAGATGACAAGGGACCAATCCGTGCCAGCGTCTCGATTAGTTCGGGTGGCTAGTTTCATTTGCTTGTTTACTTCACTCTGGACTTGGCCTGTTGTATCGGCGTCCCCAGAGATAACTCAAGGCGATGCTAGCGCCGAGATTTCAACTCAAGATCTCTATCTTGAAGTTTATGTTAATGGTGCTTCCACCGAAATGGTCGCAGTCGTTCGTAAATCTTTGGATGGGACTTTTTCTATGCCTGCCGATCAGCTGAACGGTGTTGGGCTTCAAGCCGGGGAAGTTATCAAACAATCAGATAAGTATGTTGCGCTGGAAGATTTAAAAGACGTTACCTACCGCGTGGACCATGCTACCCAATCTATCTATTTCGATGCGACAGATGATGCGCGTGTTCCACGAAAAATTGGTGATACTTCGCAGAATGTCGAAGCGTTAAAACTTACGCGCGATCTTGGTGGGCTCCTCAATTATTCAGTCTTTGGCAATTTCTCTAGCGATAATAAGTTTGGTTCGCCCCAATATCAGGGCCTTTCGGCCTCGTTTGATGCCCGGGCGTTCTCCGCGTTTGGTCTTGTAGAAAGTGGCTTTATTGTTACGTCAGCTCCCAATGAGACCTATGCTTCTAGACGGTTGGCCTCAAGCTGGAGTTATTCTGATCCTGAGCGCTTAATGACGTATGCAGCGGGAGATATCATTACTGGCGGTTTGTCATGGACACGCCCAGTACGGCTCGGCGGCGTGCAGATCCGCAGAAGTTTTAATCTTCGTCCCGACCTAGTCACTATGCCGATGCCGGAGTTGACCGGCAGTGCAGCAGTCCCATCAACGGTCGAAGTCTATGCAAACAATCTGCGACGTTTTACTGGGGAAGTTAGTACTGGCCCGTTTCAGGTGACAGGAGTCCCATTTGTCAGTGGACCTGGCACCGTACAGGTGATTGTTACAGATCAGTTTGGCCGTGAAACAATTAAAGAAATGCCTTTCTACGTTTCGTCGCGCATGTTGACGAAAGGCCTGTTCGACTTCAGCTTTGAGGGTGGTTTTGCGCGCCGCGATTTTGGATTGAGAACAGACAAGTATGATGATCGTTTTGTCGGTTCTGGCAGCATACGTTATGGGCTTACGCAACGCCTGACGCTGGAAGCCCATGCAGAAGGCGGTGCCGGGCTGATTTCAGGTGGGGCCGCTGCGCTTTTTAATGTTGGCTCATTTGGCATCGTATCGATGAATGCCGCTGCAAGCCATGCCGATGGTGTTATCGGATACCGTGTTGGCGGTTCATTGGAAGCGTCATTTTATGACTGGCGATTTTTCGCCAGTACCCAAAAAATCATAGGCGATTACAACGATATTGCTTCTATCACTTCGAGGACCAAGAACCTTTCTGAGTTAACCACCATTCAAAATCCCCGCTCTATCGATCAGGTAACGCTATCACCACCAATGTTTCGCGACGGCTCTACGCTTAATCTGAACTTTGCTTATCTCAAGGATTTTGACGGGCAAAGTTCAAGTATCCTAGGTCTATCGTATAGCCGCCCGTTTGTCGGGAAAAGTACGCTTTATGCGAATGGCTACATGGATGTAGCCCAATCTGGTTCATTTGGAATGTTTGTCGGCCTTTCAATGCCGCTAGGCGGTGGCTCTGTCTCCTCGGGTGTAGAAACGACAGATCAGGGCACTCGCCTTTTAACTGATTATAGTTATCCGCTTGGGCGAGATCCATGGAGCGTTGGATGGCGCCTTCAGAGCTCAGAAGGATACTTCAATGAGAGGCAGGCGGGCGTCACAGTACGAACCCCGGTTGCACGGCTGGAAGCGACAGGTCGTCAATACGATGCCGGGAGCGGCGGCACTTTAGAAGTCTCAGGAGCTATCGCTTCTGCCGGAGGTGGCGTATTTCTATCAGATCGTATTTTCGATGCCTTTGCCGTCGTAGATGCCGGTGCACCAGATGTGCCCGTAACGGTTCACAACCGATCAGCCGGCAGGACAGGTCGAAACGGTAAGCTCCTTGTGCCTGATCTGCTGTCATTGCAAAAAAATCTTATTGAGATCGATCCAAGCAACCTGCCAGTCGATGTTGATATCCCCGCCACACGAACGGAGGTAACACCCGCAGAAAAAGCTGGGGTTGTCGTTCGTTTTGGAATTCAGCCCGACAAGGCTACAGCTCTGGTGACGTTTGTCCGTTCAGATGGTGCGGCTATACCCGTCGGGGCTAAGGGTCGACTTGTGGCATCAGACGAGTCGTTTGTTGTGGGCTATGATGGGCAAAGCTACGTCCGCGGACTAACTGCCAGCAATAGTGTTGAAATCGAACTTCCAGATAGCGTTGACGGTAATGCGACTTGTCGCGCAGATTTTTCGTTTCATGCAGTCAAAGGCCATCAGGTCACTTTGGAGAACGTGGTATGCCAATAAAACTTTTTGTGAAAATCTGTATGATTGTTCTACTCGGAATATCATGGTCGACGTTCTCTGCCAGCCACTCGGAAGCTTTGAGCTGCACAGCGACAATATCAAGTCCTATTAATTTTGGTACAGTTGATACTTTGGGAAGTACGGCAACAACTACACAAGGGTTGTTGACCATGACTTGCTCGGTGACCGCGCTCGACTTAGGAAACCTGCTTCTCGGTATAGCCGTTTGTCCCGGTGTGGGTGATGGGTCAGGTGGTGCAACAACTGGCACGCGCCTGCTTACAGGCCCAGGCGGTAGCCTTCAATATCAGATATACTCTGACGCCAATAGGCAAGTGCCGTGGGGAGGTTATACAGGCGGTCTTCTGTTTGGTGATGCCCCCTTATTTCGTATGACGGCACAAGTGGGTACTGTGACACAAAGCTGGCCCATTTATGCATCTGTTCCAGGTCAACAAAATCTGACACCTGGTCAATATATCAGTGCCTTTAGCGGAGCTGCAGGTACCCAGATACGCTATGGTTCTTTGGGAAGTTTGCTTGGTTGCAGCTCACTTGGTGCTACATTGTCTACGAGTGCCAACTTTACTGTTCAAGCGACTGTCAGCCCGAAGTGCAATATTCTGGCACCAAATAATATTAATTTTGGTACGCATGGCCTTCTGAAAGATAATGTCGTTGCGCAGGGAGCAGTTCATCTTTCCTGCACACAAACTACGAATTATTCTGTCGCTTTAGAAACAGGTGGCGTTTCACCTACCGCACGACTTATGAAAAATGGAAACAACAGTGTGGCTTACGGCTTGTATAAAGACAGCCAGCATCTTCAGCCATGGGGGGATGCAAGTGGGCAAACCTATAGTGCGGCTGGCACAGGAACTTCGACGCTAATACCCGTTTACGGGCGTGTTTTACCGCAGGCGACGCCACCAGCTGGCGTCTACACGGATACTGTCATTATTCGCATAACCTACTAGGCCGCGCACTCATAAATAGTCTAGCTATTTGAATGGATTAGTGATTCAAAGGTCTCGGATTTGGAGGTCTTTGATGTCACGTCGCCGCTATGAACTTACAGAACGCGAATGGTCGATTATTGCGCCGTTGTTGCCATGCAAACCTCGTGGTGTACCCCGCGTCGATGATCGCATGGTACTCAATGGCATTCTATGGCGCTTCCGCACAGGATCGTCATGGTCTGAAATCCCTGAGCGCT
>NZ_JBDJNE010000035.1:0-13075 GCF_039674265.1 Brucella sp. TWI559 | reverse complement strand
AATACGAACGGCTTCGCGTTTGAACTCTTCTGTAAATTCTCGCTGCTTCAATTCTAACTCTCCTGTCACTTTTATTTAACAGAAGCCCTCCACTTTTGAAGGGGAAGTCCAAGTGTCATTTCGCCCCCAGCCGGAACCGACCCCAGTAATATCAAAGGGCGGGAGGGGAGTTTGAGGGGAGGGGCTACGGGGCTCCCCTCGGGCCATAGGACAAACGCTCGATGCGCTTGTTCTATAGCAATTTACTCTATCGCTTATGCGTAAGCGCTCATTTCCACGCACCTTCACTGGCCGAAGGGAGTGGTGCAAAGGGTGTCCACCGATTAAAAGGGTGGACACCGATGGAAATTATGGGAGCGGACGGAGCGAAGCCACATGTGCTGTTTGTGGACCGACAAGGGAACCATCACTATGATCGCGAATGGAAGAAGCAAGTTGTTGCCTTGGCCCTTGAACCCGGCGCTTCTTTATCGCGTGTTGCCATTGATCACGGGATTAATACCAACCTTGTGCGCAAATGGGTGCGTAAGCACAAGGAAGCAGAAATTGAGGTCTTGCAGCCTTCGCCATCTTTAGGGTCGGCATTTATACCGGTTCGGATCGAGGCTGCTGCAAACGATATTGTGATAAGAGGTGATGGGCCGTGTGCGGCGGAACTGGGGACCCGTAATTCTGGCAGGATGAAGCCAGCATCTGCTGAAATCGCAGTGTTCTCCTCAGTGGCAAAACTGAACGTGACTTTACCCAATGGCGTGAAGCTGTCTCTGGAATGTGACGATGTGCGGGCACTGACGGCGGTCATTGGAGCTGTAAGCGATGTTTAGACTTACCTCTGACATGCAGGTCTATCTGCACCGCGACCCCATCGACTTCCGGGGCGGGATAAACAGTCTTGCGGTTCTGGTTCAGGAAGAGATGGATCTGGACCCGTTTGCGCCAGCGATTTTTGCTTTTTGCAACCGTCGTCGTGACCGGATGAAGGTTTTGTTCTTCGACCGATCAGGCTTTGTGCTTTTGTTAAAGCGGTTGACTGACGACAAATTCCGTTGGCCGCAGCGTCAGGACACAATCATGCAGCTTACAACGGAGCAATTGCACTGGTTGCTTGATGGCATTGATATCGATGCGATGGTTCGTCATCCGGTTCGACAATATAGAATTGCCGGATAAGGGGTTTAAGCCCGGCGCATAAATATAAAAACCCGTGAATTAATTTATTGACGTCGCTGACTGTGTTCGATTCAAGCATTGGGATGAATCGAGCAGGCCAACCCACCGTCGCAGATCTGATGGCGCAGATAGCAGCGTTGCAGGCGGAAAACCAGAAACTGCATGAACGGGTCTTCACACTTGAGGAAGAACTGGCGCTCGCACGGTTACATCGTTTTGCACCGCACAGCGAAAAGCGTGTCGATCGTGTCTTCAACGAAGCTGAGCAGACTACCCTTGAGGCAGATACAGACGAAGAGCTCGCTGACACCATTGAATTACCCGACACGGGATTGCCGGAGACCGAAGCGTGGCAAGGTAAAAAGCGCGGTCGCAAACCACTGCCTTCCACTCTGCCGCGCGAGCGTGTGGAATATGACCTTCCCGACGATCAGAAGATTTGTCCGTGCTGCAGTCATCCGATGCATCGCATGGGTGAACTGGTCACCGAGCAGCTTCACATCAAGGTGAAGGCCAAGGTTCTGCAGAATGCCCGGGCCAAATATGCGTGCCGCAACTGTGATCGCACCGGCATCAAAACGCCCATCGTCATCGCCCCGATGCCTGCACAGCCCTTGCCGGGCAGCATTGCCACGGCCTCTACGCTGGCTTTTGCGCTCGTTCACAAATATGTCGATGGCACACCGTTTTATCGTCTGGCGAAAGCCTTCGAGCGTGCTGGCGTCCCTGTCAGCCGTGGGGCTCTGGGTCATTGGGTGATCGGTTCTAGCGAAACACATCTTTCCCGCCTCTATGATGCTCTGAAACTGCGGCTGCGATCACAGCCTCTCATTCATGGTGATGAGACGACGGTTCAGGTTCTGAAGGAAAAGGACAAGGCTGCTACCAGCACGTCCTACATGTGGGCTTATCGCAGCGGCGAAGACAGTGCCGAACTTATCGTACTGCTCGATTATCAGCCCGGTCGGGGGCAGCAATATCCGCAGGCCTTTCTTGGAAACTATCGCGGCATATTGATGAGCGACGGTTACACGGCATGGCGCACCCTGAAAGGTGCAACACATATTGGTTGCATGGCGCATTCGCGGCGGCGGTTTGTCGAAGCGCTGCGCGCCAGAAAGAAAGGCGGCGGACGGCCAGAGCAGGCGCTGAAGTTCTTCGAGCAGCTTTACCGGATTGAAAAACAGGCTCGCGATGAAAGCCCGGATGACGGTGAAACGCAGGCAGACTGCATTCGTCGCTTTCGTCAACAGCACAGCATTCCGGTTCTGAATGCCCTCAAGGCATGGCTCGACAAGATAGCTCCGAAGGTCTTGCCGGAGAGCAAGCTTGAGGATGCGGTCTCTTATACCGTCAATCAATGGCTATATCTGACGCGTTACACCGAAGACGGCAACATGCCGATCGACAATAATTTGCTAGAACGCGATATCAGGATTTTTGCCACCGGCAGGAAATCTTGGCTCTTCACCGATACCATAGACGGAGCGCGGCCCAGCGCCATCGTATACAGCCTCATGCTGACCTGTCGTGCATGCGGCGTTGAACCATTTGCATGGCTTAAGCACGTCCTCACCGAACTTCCGCAGCGATCCCAAGACGCTAATATCGAGGATCTATTACCTTGGAACTACATAAGTGCCTAACGGTGACCACTAAGAGACGCGCTAGTCCTAAGCTGCCACAGCGTATCAATCTGCACGAACAATACGAACCTGAAAGCAGTGTTCCGCGCTGATCGAACATCGACGAAGCTGATGTTGTCGTGATCCAAAAGTTCGGATGCGTAGGCTACAATGTCGTTCTTAGCTACAATCCTTCCAGTGCCGTATCGGATGCGTTGATCCGCTGTGTAGCCTTTGAGCAGATAGTCTGGGCTGCTTAGTATTGGAGGAACTTCTATCCCTGACCACGGCGCGCACTCGTCGGCACACAAGAAGATGGGCCCTGTTTCTGCATAGGGCTGGGCATGGTCAAATGGTCGATAAGCCAATATCATCATCCCGGAACCTTTGGGAATGAAATTAAGACAATGACGGCAAGGGTTACCTGCTCCATCAGATAATACGTGCTCGGGTGCACAATCGTATGCATCGCGTGCACCTTTGCGCAAACCACTCACGTTGTCAGTTGGAAGCGGAAGAAACTTGATCTGTGCCATTCGGACCTCCTGAAAACCAGCGTCTAAACTTCCAGCAAGTCGAAGTTACAACAATCCGTTTCGTGCTCTTAAATTTTTTTGGAGCCCAAGCTGCCCCACGGGCGCTGTGCGGATCTACTTGTTCCGAATACAAGATAGAACGCCTCGACGGGTTAAATCCCGCTGCAAGCAGGATGGGAATGTGCCGAGAAATTCGCGCTTACGCTTATGCAGCGCGTGGCGCGAAAGTCACCTTAATATCTAGTCCGGCTCGCAATCACCAAAATTTCCCTGTCCAGCAGAAGCAAGGCAGGCAAGAATGCGGGCTTTAGCTCGCATGCCCGTTCGGTTCTATCGGCATGATAGCGGGACAAATCACGATCTGCTCTATGTTTTGGTGCTATCCTGCGCGTTGCCCTTCAAAGAATTTGAAAAGTATCTACTCAGGCACGAATAGCCTGTGCCACTGTGTCGGGCGCTTGCTGAATGACTTTCAAAAACAACATTGCGGCGCGATCTGGCTGACGGCGTTTTTGTTCCCAATCTCTGATTGTACCAGCTGAGAGGCCGTATCGTTTGGCAAATGCTGTCTGTGAAAGATTTTGGCTTTTGCGAATGGCTGCAACGTCAATTGTTTCCGGAACAAATACTGCGGCGGGTTCTACGCGACCTTCGGCAATTGCCAGAGCCTCGTTTGCACTTTGGATAAGCTCTTTTGCAAATGTCATTTGTTCACCTTTCTATAGGCTTCTGCCAGCTTTGGCAGAATTGCAGCGAGTTCGTTTCGCTCGGCTTTTGTGAGATTTCCTTTTTCATTTTTGCCGTAAATTGAGAGTGCAAAAAGGGGAATATCGTCACCGCCGAAATAATGAATTGTGCGGAATCCTCCGCTCTTTCCTTGCCCTTCACGGGCATGACGCAACTTTCTAGCGCCACCTGTACCAGCCATTAGCGCACCCGCTACGGGGTCTGACGCAATGGCTGATAAAATCTCCTGCAATTCATCGTCAGATAAACCGCAACGCTTTGCTTGCATGAGAAAGATTGATGTTTGAACGATCGTTTGCATGTCTACATTATACGGCATTGCCGTATTATAAGCAAGGTTTAATTTCAGTTTTTAGGCTGCATCCCGCGCCTCCCAAGCGGCAACAGGAATTTCCTCGGCGACGTTGTCCGATTGCGGTTGCTGGCTGTGCAAGAAGGTTGTGGCCTTCTCGGCAAGACTTGCTGCCTGAATGATTGCGCGTTTATCATTTTTCAATACGGTCAATTATCCGCAGCAGCCCGTAATGCGGAGGAAGGCGACCAGATTGCCTAAAGTTCGGGGTTTCTGGCCACCTTCCTCCGCATTATTTCAGAGCGTGTCGAGCCAGGCGAGAACGCTCGTATCGCGTTTCCACGAGGGCTGGCGGGTGGGTGTTTCGGGAGCACCGACCTTTTCCAATGCCTTGCGCTTTGTTTCGAGGTTAGCTCTGGCGTAGTGGTTGGTTGTCTCGAGGTTCACATGACCGAGCCAGCTACGGAGGACCGTGACGTCGATGCCCGCCGATATGAGATGCACGGCGGTTGCATGCCGGAAGGCGTGGGGCGTCACATGCTTGTCGCGCAGGCTTGGTGAGGTTTCGGCCGCTGCCTTCCAGGCGGCAAGCTTGAACCGGACCCCCGATGCGCTGAGCGGTTCGCCATAGCGGTTAACGAACAGCCTCTGGCTTGGCGCCCGTGGTTGCGGTTCGAGCAGTTTCTGCAACAATATCACGGTTTCTGGCCAGAGCGGGCAGATACGTTCTTTTCGACCCTTTCCGGTGAGGCGCACGCAGCTCGGACTGTCGAACCGGACCGCAAGGGGCACAGATCGAGCGGTTCCTGTATTCGCGCGCCGCTGTTGTAGAGGAACGAGAGCAAGGCGTGATCGCGCGCACCTTGGGATGTCGAACGATCAGGCTGAGCCAGGATAGCGGTCACTTCCGCCGGGTCCAGATAGCAGGTTCCGACACCGGACCGCGCTTAATCGGGATGTTAAGGATTTCGACGCACTGGGCGATCAATCCGGGATCCTTGGTTGCAACGAAGTTGAAGAAGCTGCGTATCGCTGCAAGCCGGCAGTTTCGCGTGCCGATCTTGCCGCCGCGTTCGTGTTCGGCGTGACCGAGGAACGCAATGACCTCTCCGGCGGTCAGATCCGCCAGCGTGATCATCGCCACCTTCTTGCCTGAGCGCTTTGCGACGAACCGGAGGAAGAGTCGCCAGACATCGCGATACGACCGGACCGTATGGATGGAGGCATTGCACTACTCGACCAGCCATTCGTAGAGGAACGCGCGCATCAGCCACGGGAACTGATTGTTCTTGCTCATGCCCGCACCTCCTGCCCGATATTGAGGCGTGGCGCGCCCAGCACGCGGAACCGCTCATTGGCGTGATGCAGCAAGTCCTGCGTGACGGTGATGTAGACCAGGGTCGAGTTGATGTCCCATGGCCGAGATAGTTCGCAAGGAACGGCAGACGATCCTGCGGCTTGATGCCTGCCTCGTACCATTCGAGGATCCGGTTCACGACCATCGAATGCCGCAGATCGTGCAGGCGAGGTCCAGTTCGCCCCCGAGGCGGCTTCAGCCCGGCGTATGACGTCAACAAGCAGCCAGGCGACGGCCTGCTTCGTATAGCGGTCACCACGCCGTTCTTGCCAGAACAGGCCGGAGCGCAGATCAAGGAACCCACTGGCGCGGCGTCGCGCTTCCGTATATGATCGAAGTTCTACCATTACACTGTCGGGCAGCGGCAGTATCCTGGTCTTGTAGAACTTGGTTTGGCGGATCGTGATCGTGCCGCCTTGGAAGTCCACGTCACCAAGATCAAGGCGATTTCGCTTCGCCGCGGACCAGTGTTCAAGCATCACCTCGAGCGGCTGGTCCTGAAGCTCCGGGTTTAGCTGAAGGAAGCGGTCGAGCCGCCATAGCCGCATCGCTTGCGAAGTGTATCTGTAACCTCGGTTGCGCATCATCCTGACGTGCTCGACCATCATGTTGCCCAGTACGCTGCCAAACAGCCTGGGCTGGCATAGTTCGACAAGTGCGCTGTCCGGATCGCGGGAGGCCAGCGCCCGCCATACCGGCATGCACTGTTTGATGTTGCAAACTTCACGCAGCACGGCGACGGGATTGTGTTCGATCGCTCCGATTTTCTCAAGATGATCGAGGAACCGGTCGATGATCCGGGTGCGATGCAGCCGTGTCGTCGAGGCCCAACGGCCCGGCGATACATGCAACCATGCCACCAGCATGTCCTTGTCGAGCTTGGCATGGTGCTCGGCAACATCCTGGAAGATATCGAGCGCTTGCCTGTAGTAGATGGGGCTGTTCGTGGTGCGCAGGTTGATGCCTGCCACGTACCGCGCGATCAATTCACGCTCAGGATCGGGCCAGTTCGTCATGACCGCACCTCCCGTCCCGGCACGTCGAGCGCGATGGCCCGAAGATCCTCGGTGGCGAGCTTCAGATAGGGAGCTGTGGAACTCCGTAGAGCGATGCCCTAGCAGGTCGCCGATCACCTTTTGCGGCACGGCGGCGGGCATCATTTCGACGGCACGTGCATGGCGGAAGATATGGGAGCCGCTTTTACCAGTCGGCGTGATCCCGGCAGTCGTAAGCCGCCGCCGCACCATATTGGCCAGCATGCCGAGCTTACGATAAGGCGCGCGTGTTTGGACAAAGATCTCGCGAGCATCTGTGACAGGCCGCCCCGTCTACAGATAGGCGAGCACGGCCTCACCCACCGGCGCCATCAATGGCAGGAAGAGTTGGCCCGGGTCTTGGTGTGCCTGATGCGGATCACTTCCGCCCGCTAGTCGATATCCTCGACCCGCAGGTTGCAGATTTCGCCCGATCTCAAGCCATAGGTCGCCACCAACTGCAGGATGGCATGATCCCGCAGGCCCGTCGGCGTCTTATCCTCCCCCGAGGACTGCAAAACCGCCGTGACCTGATCGGGCTTAAGGATCGATGGCACACCTTCATACGCATAGAGCAAGGGGGCGATGACATGCGGCGATAATTCCATGACGACGCGCCCTGTTCGATGGAGATAGCGCAGCATCGAGCGAAGGCGCTCCGCCACATCCTTCACGGACCGGCGCGTCTGATGATGGCTGCGTGTGTCCATGTAACGGTCGATGTCGTTGACGGTCATCGTCATCAGACTGTCTGGTACATGCCTATCGAGCTGCCAGGCCAGGAAGTTCCGGCCTTCCCACATCAACTCGTCGATGCTGGCTGCAGCAAGGCCTCGTTCCTCGCGCAGCCAGGTCTTGTAATCGTCGCAGATGGCAAAGCGCAATGCATCTGCGGCGCACGTTGCTTTTGGAGCTGGTGGCCACTCACCTTGCGCCAGCCACAGCAATGCATGAATTCCGGAACGTGGGATTGAATGCCGGTATGGTCCCGGGGAGCGACCGTGACGTCTCCGGAACATCGCGATCGCATCACGCAGATATTGCGTCACTTGCGCTTCGCTCACATTCGTGACCGGGATATTCCGCCGTAAAATATAATCAAGAAATCCGCGAGCATAGGCGCAGTAATTCCCGGCTACTGTCGGGCTGTATTGCTGACTGGTCAGTACGGTTCTGAGCTCCGTAATCAGTTGGTCATTAATATTCGACATTGTTCGTTCCTCTACTGGTCAAATTGACCGCAGAATTTTGCCATCGGACCGCAGAGGCTTCTCACTGGATTTCTCAGCTAAAAGGAAAATTTTACCTCTCGAAGTGATCTCGGTTGTTGCAAGTTCATAGACGGGCTCCTGAGAGCCGCGACCCGGTGTGCTTAACTGTCGGCGTAATCAGAGCCGCAAGGAAACTGGATGCTATTCAAAGGCCAGGAAACATAAGAGAAGCAGCCCACAGATCTGAGCGTGCGTGCACATCACACAGTTGCGGTTCGAATTTGCCTCGCGGGCCGAGACCGACTAAATTGAGAACTATGCGAATTTCATAAGCCCGTGACCGAATAAGATAGACGGCAGCACATTCGCGTTGTTGCGTGCGGTCTCTAGAAGTCTATGAATGCCAGTTTCCTGCGTGTTCGTTTTGGACGTACCGCCGTACATTTGGATATAGCTTCGCCGATTTCAGCACTTGCCGTAATTCCCTGCACGAAGGGTTGATCGTGCATCAGATACGGCAGCGCGCCGAACGCAATCTTGCCACATGCAACTTCCGGTGCCAGCAGCGTGTAGTCGTCTGAGACGTCCGGAATATCCTCTCCGACCGAAACGAGTTGCCGGCGAAGTGACGGAAACGGCAAATCCTTCGTCTTGAGCGGCTTCTGGCCTCGGGCGTCGATGAACACGTCGAACGTCCATCTGTTGTCACCGACGGTGATGAGGATGTGGTCATCCCTAACATCCATGTCGTAATCGTGCCCAAGTTCGAGGACGTCTATCAGGCCGGCCTTGCACAGCGCCAGTAGCCTGCGGATCGATTCCGACGGGATTGCAGCATAGTTGTCGACGAAGACCTTGCAGAGTCCTGTATCGAACCGCTCGCGGTCCTCTTCATTGAGATGCGGGATAATCTCTTGCACCACCTCGTGTAAACGAAGGATCGCATAGCGCCAGGGTACGGTATGCTTCTCCCGCTTGTTGCGCTCGACTTCTTTGAGATTGTATTCTGCCCAGCGGAACGCATCATGGTTTTGCCGGTCGGAAAAGTAGGTGTCAGCGAAGCTGTCAGCGTCGAGCTTCGAAAGCGAAACACGCTCGCTCCAGGCCGGATCGGCGTCTTCGATTTCGCGCGCGACCAAGGCAAATATCCTGTCAAGCAAGCCACTGGCACCGCTCTCGATCTCCCTGTTGATCGCCTGCTCCGTGGCAATCTGCAAGGGCTGGTAAGGAATCGGGCAATAAAAATCCGCTTCTGGCAGGATGCCTGAACGGGACATAAGCGTTATCGCCAGACCTTTACTGTCCGGGTCAAGGTCGAAGCGTAGTTTGTTGTAATCTTCCTCGATAAAGCTTCCATGTTGGGCAATGACCGCCATTGCTGCGTCGATGGCGCTGAGCGATGTCCCCATAATGCCCACTTTACACGCTGGTATCCTGGCTTCGATCAGTCCAGACCAGGGGCTGGGAAAATAACTGCGCGTTGCTTCGTCGTCGTCGGGCCAGACGTGGCCGGTGGCGATGACGACGAGATCGAGGAGTTTCGAATGGAGCTTCCCCTCAGTCCAGAGTTTGACGCCATCGGCCGTGGCTTCGATATCCGTGACCTCGCAGGATTCGTGCACTTCGACTTCAAAGCCTTTTCGACGCGCTGCCTCGACAAGAGCCAGAAACTGATCCCGGAAATATTCGCCCAGCAGAATGCGGGGCAGGAATTGTCGATCGTGAAGACCTTCCTTGTCGACCCGGTATCGAGCGAGACGCGTCTCGTCCTGCTCGCGCAGCCAGTCCAGATAGGTAGAGGTAACCGGCGGTATCTCGATGCTGGCGATGTTGGCAAGCATCATGCGGCTGTTCTCATCGTCATTATAAGGCATGCCTACGCCAGCTTCATCTTCCTTCTCGTAAATCGAGATGGACATTGGCTCTGCGAATTTGAGCAGCGAAAAGAAAGTGTAGATCCCGGTCGGACCGGTGCCGACGATAGCAATGTTCTTCATGGGCGATTACCAATTTCTCCACATTCCAATACGCGCGGTAAACGGCCCGGCTGGGCCGGGCCGCTTGTGTTTGCACTTCGAACATCTCTTCACATCAATTGTATGCTGCGAGATCAGAGCTTGACGGTATCTTCACGCGCCCATAAGCGGAGCTTACGGCAAGACGCGACGAAATCGGTGGCCGCCCTCGCATTGTCGAGCGGGATCATCCCTTCGTCCATTTCGGGCTCGATACCGGCCTTGGCGAGCAGCGGCATTGCGCCTGCGGTAAAGCCAATGAACTTGCAGTGGGCAAAAGCGTCTGCAACAAAGTCTCTTGCCGCGCACTCGCCGATAAGCCGGTTGGCCGCTTCTTCAGATAACACAAGGGCTACAGCATCAAACAATACGGATGGACCACCGTCAATCATATGGTCGGCCTCTATCCAGTCGCCGCTGGATGCTTGGAAACCTCCGACCGACGGCGCAACCAGTTCCACCATTGCGCCTTCTTTCTCCGCGGCGTTCCGGATACCCTTGAGCACCTGCGCATCAGTGCCATTGGCGACAAGCACGCCGATCTTTCTGCCCTTGAAGCTGCCGGGTCCGTTCTCAATGATGCTGAGTGCAGGAGACGGAGCAAGATCGTCGCGCACGGGGACCATCGCATCCGCAGCCTTCGGCATCTTGCGGATGCCGAGCTTGCCGGCGACCGTTTCCGCAAGGTTGGCATCGATATTCAGCAGATGAGATACAACACGCTCGCGGATCACAGGTGTTTCCACCTTCGACAGTTCGAAGGTCAGGGCCATCGCAATATGCTTCTGTTCCACAGCGGTCTGGCTCAGATAGAACTGACGCGCCTGGCTGTAATGGTCGGCGAAGCTCTCCGGTCTAAGGCGAACTTTCTGTCCGTCTTCCTGCGCTGCAAACGACCCGAACCCGCGCTTGGGATCCGGCCTCGGTCCTTCGCCCCAGGAATTAGGCTGGTAATTTGCTCGTCCGACAGGATTGCGCATCGCCATATGGCCGTCCTGCTGGAGATGGTGGAACGGACACTTCGGCGCATTGATCGGGATATGTGTGAAATTGGGGCTGCCCAGTCTTTTCAACTGCGTGTCGAGATAGGAGAAGTTGCGGCCCTGCAGCAGGGGATCGTTGGAGAAGTCGATGCCCGGGGGAACGTTCTGCGTCATGAACGCGACCTGTTCAGTCTCGGCAAAGAAATTATCCGGCATCCGATCCAGCACCAGCCGCCCAACCGGCATGGGCTTTATGATTTCTTCCGGGATCAGCTTGGTCGGGTCCAGCACATCGAAGTCGAAGCTGTCGGCAAAATCCTGATCAAAGAGTTGCACGCACAGTTCCCATTCCGGAAAGTCACCCGCCTGGATGGCATTCCAGAGATCGCGCCGATGGAAATCGGGGTCGGCGCCATTGATCTTGACCGCTTCGTTCCATACGACGGATTGGAGGCCAAGTTTCGGCTTCCAGATGAATTTGACAAAGGTCGACTTATCCCTGTCATTCACGAAGCGGAAAGTATGGACGCCAAATCCTTCCATGAAACGGAAGGAGCGCGGTATGGCGCGGTCCGACATGATCCACATGATCATGTGCATGGATTCTGGTGT
This sequence comes from Brucella sp. TWI559, assembly GCF_039674265.1. Lineage (NCBI taxonomy): Bacteria > Pseudomonadati > Pseudomonadota > Alphaproteobacteria > Hyphomicrobiales > Brucellaceae > Brucella > Brucella sp. TWI559. The sequence goes on along the minus strand of NZ_JBDJNE010000035.1, from coordinate 1,493 downwards.
CAGGCTGATGAAGTCCCAAAAATTGTCATGTGCCGACTGGGCCTGCGGGAATGCCCGATCCGGCTCCTCCTTGACGGCATGGACCATATCCGGAAACCGGATGGCGTCCTGAATGAAGAAGACTGGAATGTTATTGCCGACAAGATCCCAGTTGCCTTCCTTGGTGTAAATCTTGACAGCGAAGCCCCGGACGTCCCGGGCGAGGTCGAACGAACCCTTCGATCCGGCGACCGTGGAAAAACGGACGAAGACTGGCGTCTTCTCGCCAACCCGTTGGAAAATGTCCGCGCGCGTATATTCGCTGAGTGATGCTGTCGTCTCGAAATAGCCATGCGCGCCATAGCCTCGGGCATGGACGACGCGTTCGGGAATACGTTCGTGGTCGAAGTGAAATATCTTTTCCCGAAAATGGAAATCCTCGATAAGCGTCGGTCCGCGCGCGCCAACCTTGAGCGTATTGAGGTCATCTGAAACCGGTCCGCCCTGGGCCGTGGTCATGACCGGTGTCTTGTCGCCGGCAATCTGATGAAGATCTCCGCCTGGGCCGGCTTCGAGCTTTTGGTCATGAAACTTGAGTGATTTTTGCACATTTGCGGCTTTGTCGGTGGCTGACATAGCTGGCTCCCGTCCGTTATGTGATCTCTATACAAATTGGAAAGGGTGCCGAGTGGCACCCTTGCTTCATGATTAGGCCGCTTTAGCGCGTTGGTTGGCCGAAGCATCCGCAAGTTTCGTCAGATCGCTGTCCGTTTTGGACTCTTCCTGAAGCGTCTGATCGAGAAGCTTGGCGACATCGGTCATGCCGAGTTCTTTTGCCCACCGCTTCAAAGTTCCGTATCGGGTGATTTCATAGTGCTCGACCGCCTGCGCGGACGAGATCAGACCGGCATCGAGCGCCGCTGTATCCTTGAACTCCTCCATGATCTCCTCGCCTTCGGCGATGATCCCTTCGATCGCGTCGCAGGTTTTGCCTCTCGCTGCCTTGCCCATGATCTCGAACACCTGGACAAGCCGTTCGACATGAACTTCCGTCTCTTCGCGATGCTTCTCGAAAGCAGCCTTCAGGTCTTCGGACTGCGCCGCACGTTTCATCTTCGGCAAAGCCTTCAGGATCTTGCGCTCGGCGTAATAGATGTCCTTGAGAGTGTCGTGGAACAGGTCCTCAAGGGTCTTTTCCTTTGCCATGGTACTTCTCCTCTCATGAATTGTCGAATAGATAGTTGAAGCCCCAAAGGCCGCTAAGTTCTCGGAAAAATCTGAGAATTGGCCAGTGATCCGATTCAAAGCGGGCATCTCCACCCGTCTTTTAACGCAATGCGATAATTTAAGTTCCGTGGCTGGGGCATACAGGGGCTTGTTCGAAGGACGAGTACCGAGCAGATTGTCCGTCGTCGAATGATTTGAGACTATTTGTGCTTTTGAAGATTGGAGTTTCCGGCTCGGTTTGGGGGTTGATTTAAGCCGCTTTGGCCTGGTGGTTCAAGCGGCGTTTT
>NZ_JBDJNE010000034.1:0-13202 GCF_039674265.1 Brucella sp. TWI559 | reverse complement strand
CGAACGCCTGACGCTGATCCGGATATTCGAAGATTTACGCGATCTGGGTTACGCGGGTGGCTATGATACGGTCCGGCGTTATGCACGCTCATGGACAAAAGAGCGTGGGGCCGTGACGGCGGAAGCCTATGTACCACTTTATTACGCACCGGGCGAAGCTTACCAGTTCGACTGGAGCCACGAGATTGTTGTTCTGGACAGTCTGCCCCGAGCCCAGTGGCTGCTGGGAGACCGGGGCTACGACGCCGATTGGTTCCGGGACGCCTTGCAGGCCAAGGGCATCACGCCCTGCATCCCTGGCCGAAAATCCCGAACCGAGCCCGTCCGCTACGACAAGCGCAGATACAAACGGCGCAACCGCATCGAGATCATGTTCGGCAGGCTAAAGGACTGGCGGCGGGTCGCCACCCGCTACGACCGCTGCCCGACCGTCTTCCTCTCCACCATAGCCCTCGCCGCTACCGTCCTGTTCTGGCTATGAGTCCTGAGCCTAGGGGTATCTTTTTGACTCTTACTTTGGATAACAGGACATCGGTGTGCGTCTGGCTTGATGCCGATCTTCATGTTCTTGACTCTACGTCAAAACCTTCCGGAAAGCGCATTTAACGGATCAGTTGGTGCCACCAATTCGCCCCGTTTTCAGATCCGCATGTTCATGCCCGCTTTAAAGGAACCGATGTTTCTGACCAGCAATCAGCACACCTGGCAAAGGCGAGGGAAATTGGTTAGTAACCTTCCAATGCAAAACACGCAGCAGCTTGGCGAGCACAGAAATCTTCTATAGACTGTGTAATTCATATGCATTACAATTGAACTTTAAGTGGGAGAAACTTATGGCTTCTAATGCACTCGTTCAAACTCGTATTGATGCCGAAGTTAGAGATCGTGCCTCTGCGGTGCTTGAAGGTATGGGTCTTACGGTGTCGGACGTTGTTCGTATCTTACTCACCCGGACGGCAAACGAGGGGGCATTGCCGCTCGAACTTATATCAGGCAGCGAAGCGCACGATGCTTGGTTTCGCAGCAAGGTTCTTGAAGCGCTTCACGACACGCGACCCGACGTACCGGATGATGAAGTTACGGCTCATTTTGAAAGACGACGGGCGGCAGCGCGCGTTAAAGCAGTGGCGCTCAAGCCGTGAAGCTCATTTGGTCCGCATTTGCGTTATCTGATCGAGACGCTATCTTCACTTTCATTGAGGCGGATAATCCCTTATCTGCAATCATGGTCGACGAACGGATCGTCGAGGCTGCTCGTCGACTAATTGATTTTCCGGGGAGTGGTAGGGTTGGCAGAATTGCCGGGACTAGGGAATTGGTGATAAACGGTACTCCGTACGTCGTGGCTTATGCTGTAACGCAATCGGCAGTTCGTATCCTCCGCGTACTTCACGGAGCACAGGAATGGCCAGACATTATTTCTACCAGTTAGGCGTTCAATGCTAATTTTGGGAACAATGGCTGATATTGCTCTTGAGGAGGAGTAGTCGCCAAGAATCTTGACTTCTTATCAAAAAAAGAACCGCCATCAAATATCCCCCAGTTACTTGCTATCGGGTGAGCGGGTGAGATTTGGTGACAGTGCCATCTTACCGGGCAATTGCACGCCTCATCGTAATCCATTATAATCCCGTCTTTGACAGAAAATTGCTTCCAATAGCATTTTAAGAAGGCACGTTTGTCAGAGACAGAAATTGAATGTCTGATGAAGCCATGCTTACGCATGACGATACTCAGAGGAACGTTTCGCCGTATTTGTGCGGTTAACTTATAGACATATTTTGGATGAGGCCCCGACAAAAGCAGGGTAGGTAATCCTCTTATCAAAGCTGGCTTTGTTAGTAAGTAGGATCATACTTCTTCGATAATCAGGCTTGCGATTTGGGGGTCGCTAGCTGTTGAGCGGCACGCCAAGCCGATCGCCGAGATAAGGCCAGAGGTATAGGCCAAGCTTTTTGCACTTCTTCATAAGGCCAGCACGGTGTCGCGGGCGACACGGCCGTCCCCGCTCATAGTGCCACCGGAGATTTTTCGCTTGGTGACGCAATTGCGAAGATCATTCTCGGAAACGTTGGTGTGCAAATGGATTTCATGGCACTCAAGAGCTTCCAGCAGTTTATGCTTACTCCTCAGCAATCGAGCCAGCAGCTTATCGAGATTCACAGGTGTTGATTTCCACGTAGAAGTGAGCCGGAATTGCGGGTAATTTCCATTGAGAACTGAGCCATGTGACCCAGCCTCCACTGTTTTGTGCAGCGGAGGACAACGGAGTGATCCACATGGGACTTTTGAACATCATTCGCCGCATGTTTTTGCGGGACAAGCTGTCGATTCGTGAGATTGCACGGCGGACTGGTCTTTCACGCAACACTGTTACAAAGCATGTTTCCTCGGGTACGATTGAGCCTAAATTTGCGACACCGGATCGACCCAGCAAGCTTGATCGTTACGCAGACAGGCTTGCAGTGTGGCTAAAAATGAAGCAAGTAAATCGCGGAAACAACGCCGTAATCTGAAGCAACTTCATGCTGATCTGGTCGCTCTTGGTTTTGACGGATCTTATGGCCGGGTTGCAGCCTTTGCTAGGAACTGGCGTGCAGATCGCCAACAGGAGCAGCAGACAAGCGGGCGCGGAACCTTCATTCCGCTGACTTTTCGCGCGGGTGAAGCTTTTCAGTTTGATTGGAGCGAGGATTTTGCTGTGCTGGGTGGAGAACGCACCAAGTTACAGGTTGCACATTTTAAGTTGTCTCACAGTCGAGCATTTGTGGTCAGGGCTTATCTGCTTCAGACCCATGAGATGTTGTTTGATGCCCATTGGCACGGGTTGCGCGTTCTGGGTGGTGTGCCCGAACGCGGTATATACGATAATATGAAGACGGCAGTTGACCGGGTTGGCCGTGGCAAAGAGCGGCATATCAACATGCGCTTTCTTGCCATGGCGAACCACTATGTCTTCGCGCCAGAGTTCTGCAACCCTGCTGCTGGATGGGGTGAAGCAGATGAGAAAACAGTCCAGCGAAATGTTTTCCTGCTGAACGCCTGGAGCGAGAGCGAAGGGCCGGGCGGGGCAGGTGGAGAAGAATGTGCAAGATGCTCGACCGCGCTTGTGGCAACCAATACCCAGCTTTCCCGATCTGAATGCACTTAATGGGTGGCTGGAACAGCGTTGTATTGAGCTTTGGAATGAGATACCGCATGGCACTCTTAGCGGATCAATTGCGGATGTTTGGGCAGACGAACAATCATCACTGATGCCAATGCCAGTGGCATTTGACGGCTTTGTTGAGCAAAGCAAGCGTGTTTCCCCGACCTGCCTGATTAACTTTGAGCGTAATCGCTACAGTGTACCAGCATCATTTGCGAACCGTCGGGTAAGTCTGCGGATCTATCCTGATCGACTTGTCATCGTCGCAGAAGGGCAATTCTTATGTGAACATCCACGTATCATTGACCGATCACACAGAATGCCTGCACGCACAATTTATGACTGGCATCATTATCTGGCAGTGATCCAGCGCAAACCAGGTGCCTTGCGCAATGGCGCGCCCTTTGCTCAATTACCAATAGCGTTCAAACAGTTACAGGACATTATGCTTCGTCGCCCCGGCGGAGATCGCGAGATGGCTGATATACTGGCATTGGTATTGCAACACGATGAGCAGGCCGTGCTTACGGCTGTGGAACTCGCTCTTTGCGAAGGTGTCGCAACCAAAACTCATGTGCTCAATCTGTTGCATCGACTGATTGATGGCAAGACAAGCAACGGACCGGACCTCGACACTCCGCAGGCATTGAACTTAAAGCACGAGCCTAAAGCCAACGTTGAGCGGTATGATGATCTACGCGTGCAGCTAACGGGAGGCCGTCATGCGTCATGATCCTGCCAGTGGGGCTATGTCATCATGCTTCGCAGTTTGAAGATACATGGTATGGCACAGGCGGTTACTGACCTCATCGAGCAGGGTGCGCCCGCTTTTGAAGCTGCGGTTCCGATCCTGTCTCAACTGCTCAAAACTGAGCTGGCCCAACGAGAAGTTCGTTCCGTAGCCTACCACATGAAAGCAGCACGCTTCCCTGCTTATAAAGACCTCTCGGCATTTGACTTCGCAGCCAGCGAGATCATTGAAGCAAGCTTACGACAGCTACATCGCTGTGAGTTCCTCAATGAGGCGCAGAATATCGTGCTGATTGGCGGACCGGGAACAGGAAAGACCCATGCCGCAACAGCCATCGGTGTTCATGCTATCGAACATTATCGGCGCAAGGTTCGCTTCTTCTCAACCATTGAGCTCGTCAACGCACTTGAACTGGAAAAGGCCAAGGGTAAGGCAGGCCAGATTGCTAAGAACTTAACACGGCTGGATTTGGTGATCCTGGACGAACTTGGATATCTGCCATTTAGTGCGTCAGGGGGAGCACTTCTATTCCACCTGCTCAGCAAGCTCTATGAGCGCACCAGTGTTATCATCACGACCAATCTCAGCTTCAGCGAATGGGCCAGCATCTTTGGCGATGCAAAGATGACGACCGCACTTCTCGATCGACTGACGCACCGCTGTCATATCCTGGAAACTGGAGACGACAGCTTCAGATTCAAAGCAAGTTCTGCAGCAGCAGCTCAACAAGACAAAGGAAAAATCCAATGACTTGACCTAAGCATAAGCCGAAATCCATAATGAATGGTGGCTCAGTTCTTGGTGAAAATTCCGGCTCACTTCTACGTGGAAATCAACATTAAAGAAGGAGAAAGCAGGGTTTTTCAGCTCTGCTTTTTTGATGTTAATTGTATATTTCTTAGCTAGCTTGACGCTATTGCGAGGAGGATGGTGTGATTGAAAGTTCGCGACTGATTTTAAGAAAGCCAATCGCATCTGATTTTGAAGCATATGCTGAAATGTTTAGCGATCCATCTGTTACGGCACATATCGGCGGCGTATTAAAACGCTCAGAATCTTGGGCTAGATTCTTACGAGACGTAGGTCATTGGGCAGTTGAAGACTTTGGTCAATATATCATTGTTGAGAAAGCAACTTCCGCATTCGTCGGAAAAATTGGTTTTGCTAAATTTGAACGCAACTTAGGTATTCACACGAAGACATCAATTGAAGTAACGTGGCTGCTGAATTCAAATTTTCATGGTCTCGGATATGCTAAAGAAGCAGGAATAGCTGTTCATAGATGGCAAGATTTAAATAATCCGATATCAACCGCATGTCTTATAGCTGAGAATAATTTGCCATCTCTTAAACTGGCTGCGCACCTCGGATACGAGCAAATTGATATATTGCATAGAGTGTCTGGTACAGCTTTAGTTTTAGAGAGAAAGTGCTCTATTTAAAAGTCTGCTTTGTTCAAAAAAATAGAGAACTCGAAAGCTCTCTATTAAATTTAGGAAAATATATATGATGACACCGCTAAGTTTCATTTACAATTGTTGTCTAATTGATAGCAAGAGTCAACAGTATTAATTCGTTTTACTGAATAAATATATCAATTGCATTCAGTATATTATTATTACTGCTTATTTCTGTTAATGAAGAAACATATCTTACATCTATTCGGGTAGAAATAGCTTGCAGTCCAGGCTCTCTCTATCGCTAACCAGTCACCACAGTCGATCATGTCTCTCTTCCGATAATTAGTTGACAATCGCTTTAATTCAGGGGGCTTTGGCTGCCTTTTTTGTGTCTGATAACTGGTTGAAAATTATAGTTAACTAAAAGTTAATGAAAGCGAAATGGGCTCTTTGTTTGATTACTGTGATGGATTATTTCGCTTCGGAATTTGCCCCTGCTATTGCGATATCGGCAATTTTATCAATGCGGAAGAATTGCATTAATTTGGCCGACCATATCATTCAGCTGCATACGTATTGCTGCATCTTCTTGTTCCCGTTCATGATCTGGCTGTTCAGAGCGAGCATGAATTTTGGTTTTAATTTCTTCAATCTTAGCTTTGATGTGTTCGACTTCGGTTTTGATGATATCAGACATATGCTACCCCTTATTTGTCCAGTGATGTTGATCAGCCTACACTTTAGATCATGCTTAGCAAGCTCAATGCAAATTCAACTTCACTGATAAACCCGACTTCTCAAGCTATTCATCAGCATCTCAGAGATTGAAAAGCCCCCTGCCCTAGCCTTCCCTACCAGAGACCTCAGATATCCACCCGCACAAGCGATCTCACTCGATTTCTGCAAGATACCAGCAATAACCGCCGATGCGCTCTCAATGCCCCAAATACGAACAGCATCACGATAAGCAGCTTCAGAAATCCCAAGGAAGCCAGAAACCAGCTTTGAAACATCTGTGAGGTCTCTCCAACTCCTGATGCCAGCTGGTGAATAAGCACTGATATCAGGACAAGCTCGAAGAACTAAATCTAATGAAACGATTTCAGCTTTCGATACATCTGATTTCTGATGCACTGGCTCAGATGCCGTCTCTTTCAAATCTAAGAAATCTTTTTGTTCTTCTAAATGGGATTCTGAAAGTGACTCTATATGCCGCTCAATATGAGCACCATTGGTGCTCATTTCTTCAGCATTCTCATTATTTTTTAGTGTGATAGCTAAATCAGAGATAATGGCATCGAGATTGGCCTTAATCGCCGTCAATTCAGCCAGAGAAGCCTTGCGGGGGATTGCATTCACGATGTCATTGAAACGCACACAAAGGCTGTCAGAAGCATCCTGAAGGGTTTTAGTGATCTCCCTGCGTGTAACGGTGATTTCGTCTCGTAGACGCTTTACAGCCCGTTGTTCGTCAAGGATGGCTTCTGCACCAGATTTAATAACTGATGCCTGAGCAAAGAATGGGCTGAGATCAAAACCATAGGCAATCTCGACCTCCCCTTCCCTGCTCTTGTGAGCATAGCGTTTGCAATTTGGGCTGTCTTTGCGTGAGATAATGCCAGCCTGAATAAGAGACGTGAGATGTCTCCTGAGGGTAGATTCAGGCATCATGTGAGCACGTTGAGAAATCAGTTTGTTGGATGGAAATACAACAAACTTCGATTTCGTTGTGATCACGTCATCAGATAGGAATGACAGCAAGGAATTCAGAACGGTAAGGCATCGGTCGTTCAGGCCGAATTCAGACTTAGCGATACACAGATGCTTGTACAATTCCCATTTCTTGATGCCTCCCTCGCCTGACGGCTTAGGTGTCGAGACGCGTGTTGTCATTCGACTGCGTAATGCTGACGTGACAGAACTCAGAATTTGCATTTCTTTGCCCTCTAAATTTAGGCAAAAGAGTCCCACACATCAAAAATGATGTTTCAATTCTTGACAAAGATTCTGAGAAATGCGATTCGTAATTTGCTAGGATTACGGATCAGCTCTCTCAGACTTCGGTTTGTGAGGGCTTTTCTTTTGCGGTTTAGTCTCCAGTTTTGTTTTCTGACTGCTCAAATTCATTGAACAGCTTGTCGAAATTTTCAGACAACCAATTCCCAAACTTACCAGCTCTTATGCTCGTCAATTCGATTGTTGTCTTCTTTGGTTTCTGATTCATCGAAATGCTAACTGTATTGTCGGGAGATCTCCAGGATTTAACCGGTGATGCTACTCGTTCTTTTTTTACAGCTTTGCCTTTTGAATTGATGGTATCGAAAATCTTGGAGAAGCGGTCATCACTGCTTAGAGACTGATACTCATCAGATGCTATAATCTCGGTGATCTCATTCGATTTTCTATCAGCCAGCAAGCTCAGCTCAATCCAGCGTTCGCGACCTACAGATGGTGCAGCGCCGATACTGGTAATGACATCTGAAGGTATACGGGAAGTTACCGATACCATTTTCGAGATAGCGGCTGCATTTGCTGCTAAAGCTGATGAGATCGTTTCCCGATCATAACCGAGGCTTTCAAGGTTCTTTGCAAAGATAGCTTTCTCAATGAAACTCAGATTTGCTCGCGCAGAGTTTTCCTGTCCCTGTGCAATAACGTGAGTTTTGTCATCAAGGGCTTTAACGACCGCCCTCACCTTCCGTCCAAGTTCACGAGCAACTCGTACACGGCGATGACCAAAGACGATCATATAGCGCCCATCTTCAGACGGATGCGGACGAACTAAGATTGGGCTATCCTGACCGCGTTCCTTAATGGCCTCTAAAAGTTCTTGGAATTCATCGTCATTAGTACCAAGACGGTCAGCTACAAATGATACATCGATGAGATCAGGATCAAGATCAACAACCTGTTCACCTTCTAAAAAAGCGTCAGCCTGTCGTGCTAGTTCGTTAACTGAGCGGATCATCGACTTCGACGCTCCAGTTACTCGATAACTTGCTGTAGACGCGTCATCTTGAATGTCATTCAGACCAGCTAATAGATTTTTTCTAGCCATTTTCATCTCCGTATCATCTATCTCACTGATTTAACGTGAGAAAACGCTGATTTTGTCAGCAGACAAATTATCGATCCCATGATTCATGGATAAGAGCTTCGATTTCTGAATTCACTGCATCCAAGGATTCAATTGCTCGCTCATATGTTGAGCGTGTCATCGAGCTCTTTTCGACTTCGTAGAGTGTCTGTTTGGTGATGCCTGCATCTGAAACAGCAGTTGATTTCACCATCTGATTTTTCAGAATGAATTCACCAAACAGTGTTTGTAGAAACGCTACCATCTGCGCCTGAGGTTGATCTGTAGGTTCGTATCGTGTGACTAGATATCGATACCATTCAAGATTGACTTCAGCGCCTGCAGCACGAATTGGCTCCAGGATGTTTCCAAGCATCAGCAGAAACTGCCCCATAGACATGACATCGAGCATCTGTGGGTGAATGGTGATCAGAACCGCCGTAGCAGCTGTCAGAGCTGTAATTGTCAGGTAGCCAAGTTGAGGAGGGCAATCGATAACAACGATATCATACTGATCATCGACTTCTTCGAGTGCTGACGAGATACGTGTGAAGAATGACTTACCAGCATTCGAGTTCCGATCACTCATTGCCAGTGGGGTATCGTATTCGAATTCCTGCAATTCAAGGTTGGCTGGTACGATGTCGAGACCTGGAAAGTTTGTTTCCTGAATGATCTCAGAAATAGGTTTGCGTTCATCATCGTAGCGGATCGCATCGTAGATTGATGGCACCTGATCTAGTTCAGGTTGGAAGCCGTGTAGTGATGATAATGAAGCTTGCGGATCGAGATCGATAGCAAGTACACGATGACCAGTGAGCGCGAGATATTGGGCGAGATGAGCCGTTGTAGTCGTCTTGCCTGAGCCGCCTTTAAAGTTCACAACTGCAATCACCTGCAGGTGTTCATTTGGCTTTCTATGCGGGACATAATTTCTGGAATCCGAGCGACCATTTTGATCGAGATATTCTCTCAATTCCTGCATCTGCTCAGCAGTGTATGAGCGCCGACCTGATGACGAAGTTTCGGGGGAGGGACCTTTGCCTTCAAGGTGTAGCTTCTTTAGGTGGCTTTGACTGACACCAATATACTGAGAGGCTTCTGCAAGCGAAAACGGACGTAGTGTCTTTTTTCCAGTATCGGGGAAATTCTGAACGCTAAGCAAATGCAGCTTCTTCGAAATCTGATCACCCTGATCCAGGATGTGTTTTTCGAACTTAAGCGTGGCTTTCGGCTTTTTGAGCGAGATCTCGTTCATAAGTGTCAGATTTCCAAAATAACGATTTTAGAGCGAACTTGCTCACGTAACTGTTATTATCCCTGATTCCTATGGTTCTGCAAGAAGTTTAAAGTTAATGAATGGTTAACGCGACAATTTCAGAATTTTAAACTGATTGAAACGCTATCTTATTGTATTTTATGAATAAAAGCTATTTTTTGTCAGCGGACAAAACAAAGAAATTAAGAGAAGGGGAAATTGGGTTTTTTGAAACTGTTTACGTCCGCTGATCGAACGGTGTTGGAATGGCTGTGATATTCAAAATGGAAAGCCCTTCACCTCTGAAGAGCTTGATGATCTGAAGACTGCTGGACAGGCAATTATTTGTCAAAAAACCCACTGACTTCGACGGCCTTGGTCTTCTTATCGAACACACAGACGACTTGCTGCGGATCTTTGTTGCCTTGTTCAAAACCATTGATGATTGCATATCCATAACTCTCGGAGCCATATGGGTCGACTTTAATGGTTTCGATTTTCATCATATCACCAGCTGCCTTATTGCATGCCTGTTCGACATCGTGTCGAAAATCATCCCATGCATCATCGCTGGATGCTGTTGCCTGCTGCATTGAAAGTACAAGAAAAATTGTTGCTGCTGATATGATGTAGGCTTTAGTAAATTTCAATTTCGGCATCTAGCGTTCCCATTAATTCTGATCGGCTGTTTATATGAGATAGAGACTGAGAATTTATATCAATGTTTTCAATGCGCTGAATTCTGAAGAGGGCAGGGGAGGGGAGAGAAGGGGGAGTCGAAACTCCCCCTGTATGATATCAGTTCAGTTCCCAATGCTTGTAGAGCTTGTTGAGGAGTCTGGTCTGCCTATCCGCAAGCACTTCAGGTGTCCATTCAGCTACGTTCCTGACATCCTGAGTAAGGACGAAAGGCGAGATCGTATCGTCCCTGCCAGCAAAATAGACGTTCTTCTTTGTCTCGAAGTCATAATTAGAAGCAGCAGGGTTTTTCTTGCTGTGAAGAGGAACTAAGTTTGCCAGACGTTGCGTCCATTCTTCTCGATGATCGCGGTCAGGGAAATTGGTAAGCCAAATGCTGTCTTCAGCTGGAGTCTGCGGCAGAACGTGCTCAATGCTGTAGTTTCGGTATTCAACTTTTACCGATTTATCAGTCATCAGATTCTCAAGACGCAGTATGAGAGCGGTTCGCGCTCTCGGTAGTCGTCTGTAGATGTCGCCATTTAGAGCATTCCTGAAATCACGTTTTTGGTTTTCATCAAGCTGGAGACTTGCAAGATTTGAGCAATCACCATCAAAATCATCTTTTTCGATGTCTGATATGATAGCTTTGAACGCCTCAATGCGGGTGTTGAAGCCAGCTTTTGTGATCAATAGGTAATACGAGATACGTTCAAGGCGTTTCAGAAACTCAGCTACCAGTGCAGGCTGAGCTTTGAATTTGTTGAAATATAGAAGGGCAGGGGCAACCCAATCCTTCCAGTCTACGGCATCAAGATGACTGGCCTGTTCATTGACTTCTTCAGCACCAGCTGTGGCAGCAAAATTCTGGTGTTTCAGATAACCATAAATTTCCGCGTAAGGAATTATGACCTTATCAATCAAATCCTCGGCTTCGTATTTTGAGCCAACAAATTCAGAGAACTCTTTGCTTAGAATTGTTGACTGCTTCTTCTTTGCGTAGAGCATTCGAATATGGCCGAGCAGGTCTACAAAACCGTTTCGTGTGAGACCCTTTTCGATCTTCGTCCATTTTTTCGCATATTCATTGCTCTTGTCTTCGCTGAACTTCTTTCTGATTTTGCCAAGAATTTCAGCTTTAAGGATGTCACTTGGAAACAGTGCTAGACCGCGATTGTTTAGGACACTGAAAATTCGGTAAGCTGATTCAAAGTTTGGTGTAGAGATGACAACCATTGAGCAGTTTTCAGCTATGAACTCGAACAGGTCTTCACGCTGTTGCATATCGAGCTCAGAAAGCTCTTTCAGAAAATGAATAGCGTTGTCGCGCATATTCTTTCTGGAATCTGCAAGCTTCTCATTTGAATGCGCTAATCGTTCAATACCACCTGGTTCTTGAATGTTGTCTCTGAAAAAGTCAGCATCATCTTGAAAAGCTTTTAGACGGTAAGCGTGTGGCGTGTTTCTTCTGACACCCCTGCCTTTTGTGTAAAGGAAAGTTGTAATTGCATCCGCACGATCTGGTATCAATGCCCTGAGAGCTGCAAACAAAATTGTAAGGGTGCTTAAACGCTGCTGACCATCGACTACTTGTGCAATAGGATTGCGGTCAGCTTTAATAAGAACCACGCTGCCCAAGAAATAGAAGGCATCTTCATTGCCTTCTGCCTTGAAGTCTTTCATTGCAGTCAGAAGATCGGATAGCAATTCACCAGCTTGATCGGTCGTCCACGAATATGGTCTCTGATAATCTGGAATTTCGAACTGATAGTCGTCGCTGAAAATGTCGATTAACAGTTTATCGTGCGCTTCTAGTGATTTAGCCATTTTGATCCCATGCCCTTTAATGCTTTGGGTTTCATAGCAAATGAAGTTGCACTAAAACAGCTACAGGTTGTCAAAAACAATAAATTAAGGAAGAGGTTTTAGGCGGCTTTTTTAATTTTACCGCTGACATATTCTGCTAGCCCGATGCCTATAAATCTCATGCAAGGAACTGCCATCGAATTGCCAATTGTGCGGTACCTATCAGCATCTAAAGCTGGCTTGCCTTTAAATTTTACGTTCGTCCAATCGTCAGGAAACCCCTGAAGCCGTTCACATTCAATTGGGTGTAATCGGCGTGAAATTCTCTTTCCATTGATTTTTTGCACGATGACGAAATCTAATTCTGAGCCTATGCCAGCCATACGAGACATGCCAGCACCGGAAGCCAAAAGGGTACCAACAGTTTTTGGATGAATGAGTTCTGCGTCTTCGTTTACTCTGAAAGTGCCTTCAGAAGCTCCGGCTTCAATTTCTTGTTCCTTTTTGCCGCTCGATTGAGTAAGCCTGTTTTCGCTGACTTTGTTAAAAAGTACGGCTCCAGAATCTCCGTGTCTGTCATCAAAATCTGCGACAACGAACTCTCATTCCCTTCGCTGTGGAACTTGGAAAAATTGTGCGTCGAGAACTCTCCACGATACTGCTCCCGCAAAATGCCCTTCGGGTCGAAACACAAAACCTGAAGTTCCCCATACTTTCCCTGGAGGCTGTATTTGCCGATCTGATCTGGCAAGGGCTCCCAAGAGACATCCGAACGCGGTTTCTTCTTTTTCATCTGACATTACTCCTGGTACGTTTTCCCACACGACAAAGCGTAGGCCGTTTATTTTTCGCATGCGTTCTGCCAATTTACAGAACTCAAGCATAAGATTTGCTCTAGGCACAGGCCCCATTGATTTGAGCATGAAGAGCTGATTCAGTTTCGCTTGAGGAGACTGATCGATAAGCAATCTTTGCTGGCTGAGCGAAGGACAGATGTCACGCCTTCGCCCCTTTTTTCCCAAGAGCCATGGACGACCACGCGTTGATGACAGACGTGTCTTGAGTGGAATTATCTTCATTCTTCG
>NZ_JBDJNE010000033.1:0-13506 GCF_039674265.1 Brucella sp. TWI559 | reverse complement strand
CAATAGAAAACCTCCGATTGAAATCGAAGGTCATGTTACCCTTTAAATAAGGGGTCCCGTTTGGATGCCGATAACCCCTTAAATGGGGTCCTTATTCCATGCTTAATCACAATCGAGGCCGACAATGCTAACTTCCTTCATGGAGGCTCTCTCGTCTGAGTGACGTTGCTGCAAACATCACTATGGCACATTGCGATGCCGTTGGGAGGGAGCGTCCATTCCGTCAGTTCTCAGCGGCAATCAACTGCCACGGGTTCAATCTAGGTATCTGTTTCCTAAATCAATTCTGATGACAAGGGATAACCGTGAATACTGTTGCCGTTGATCTTAAGTTCTTCGCGCAAGCTACGATTTCGGATGGCGCATTGCACTTGGGTTAAACTCATTTCGGTGCGGAGCTTCGCAAGCTCAGCCTGCCGACCATAATACTCTTCTTCATTATCAAGCAAATCAGAAAGTTGGCGTGTACCCATGTCAAAGTATTGCTCTCGATAAAGCACTCTCGTCTTTTTAAGCAATTCGATCTGCTTTTTGAGCATTGTCGATTTCATCTCACCAGCCGCAAGACTACGCGCGAGCGCAGTCTCTTTCAAATTGTCTTGCAGTTGCACAAATGCGAGCTTGGCTTCAGTTCCAGCTAAATTGTTTCGCGCGACATTTGCTCTTGCTGTAAGCGCACCGCCCTGCAAAAAATCAGACCGGACATCAACGTTTAGCCCCAGCGGTAGTTTGTTCACGCCGAGTTCTCCACCGACAACAGGCTGCAGTGCAATACGTGGAGTGACTTCCTTTTCAGCCTTTTCCAGGGCGACTTGGGCACGAGCCTGTGACAGACGGATCATACGCATATCGTCGGTTTCGCCTCGTCCCTTACAAGACTGGGTAGATATAACGACCCGTCCGCCTTGCGGCGTGCCTGTCAATAATGTCAGACGGTCCCTTGCCTCGCCGAGTTCGAGTTGGGTATCATTTGCAAGAAATGCAGCCGATTGCACTCGCTTGCGAGTTTCTAGGTGGTCGCTTGATGAAACAGCCCCGTTTGTAGCGCGTTCTGCAACGAGTTTGTCTAGCTCGGTAAGAGCTTTGAGCTGGCTTTTGTAGACGTCGAGCAACTCGCTCTTCATCTGCACGTCGGCATAAATTTTTAAAATTTCCAGAAGCGAATCGTCTACCGTTTTCTGGAATGCAATGTAATTGATCTGAAGATCAAAATCAGCCAACTTTACGGCACGCTTGGAGTTACCGCCATCAAACAGTAGCTGCGAACCAGTGAGGTCCACACCAGGTTTTCCAGTGCTTCCAGAACCGACGCCAGCTCCAGCAGCAACAGAAAGACCTGGGAAAAGTGCGGCCCGTTGTACTCTTACCTGATCCGCACTTGCGGAAATCACGCTTGCGGCTTCGCGCACAGATGGATTGATGAGAAGCCCATTGCGAGCGACTGCATCTATCTTTGCACCTTTGACAGGCGTCAAAGCCGGCATGACAGATGCCTTCTCGATAATAATCGCTTCCGTGCCATCGGCTGCAGGTAAACCAACGCATCCTGAAAGCAGGATACCGCTAGTAATGAACATTGCCGCTTGACGGATTTTTTTCAGGGGAGCTTGAAAAGGCATCATTTGGACTTCAGTTTCTTTTTCCTGCGACCAAATCAGCGCATTGTGGACGCCGCCATGCTGCGTGCGATACCTTACCTGTGCCGTCAAAATAAACGCGATATTGACAAATTAAACGGTCACGACCGACAAGCGGCAGCGAAAGATTAAATTCCAGTGATCCATCGCTGTTGCGATGAGCAGCGCGCCCTAATACCGCCTGTAGCGCCTCCTGTGACTGACCGACCGAAATGCGACGAACTTGCGCGAGGTCGCGCGGCATGCCGATACGAACATAACGCTTGTCCATATCGGAATATACTTTTGATACCGAGGAAAAGCCCGCGCGAGGATCAACCTCATTGAGAGTATCACGAGCTTGAGCGGGTGAAAGATAAAATATTGCAAGGGCAACTGTGGAGAGTTGCAGGAATGTGGCGCGCGCACCTAGCCATTTTATCATATCGGACCTCATTTTCGAGATAGAGTTTATTGGTAGTGTTGGTAAGGAACTGATTGGTGATACAGCTTTAACGTTCACGGAGTGCCTCCTGTGCACGGTTAAACGGCTTGATAAGATACTGCCAAACTGTCTTCTCGCCGGTGCGAATATCGACGGTTGCAATCATGCCTGGAACGATTGGAAACCGGGCACCGGCCTTGTTGGTCAGAAAGTCTTCGTGGGTTCGAATATAGGCGCGATAAAACACCAGATCCTGTTTGACCTCATCGCGCACAGTATTTGGCGATATTGTTACAACTTCACCAGCAAGACCACCAAAAATGGCATAGTCATAGGCCGAGACCTTAACCAGAGCGTCCTGTCCTGGGTGAATGAAAGCGATATCACGCGGTGATATACGCGCTTCAATGAGGAGTTGATCATTCATCGGAACGAGTGTCATCAGCTGTCCTCCAGCCGGAATAACACCGCCAATTGTGGTAACAGCAATGTCTTTCACAATACCGCGCATTGGTGCTCGGAACACCAGACGATCAAGCTGATCCGCCCGACCACGCATGATCGATGCCTGCACCTCTGCCTCGGCATTTATCTTTTGCAATTCTTCGCCTGTCTTTACCCGCAAATCGGCGCGCAATCGCGAAATTTCGAGCTTCGTCTGCGCTGCTTCGCGTCGCAGTTTGATCACTTCAACCCTACTGGTCGCTCCAGTGGACTGAAGCTTTTCCGCTATTGCAAGCTCCTGTTGGGTAAGTTCGAGGCCCTCTGTCAAGCCAGACAGGGATTCATGCAGGCTCTCACGACGGGATTTGAACAGAGCGAGCTCGTTGGCACGCAACTGTGCGAATTCATCGCCAGCCAGTTCTTGCGGAAAGACTACTTCATCCAGATCGCCCAACTCGGCGCGCATGCGCGCGGCGGCAGCGATGGAGGCGTGAAACTTCGCAGCCGCCTCCTCAACATTGGACGCAGTGCGAGTAGGATCGAGCTGTGCAAGAATCTGTCCGCGTTCGACGATATCACCTTCCTTGACAGAAATTAGCGTCAGAATCCCGCCATCGAGCGACTGGATAATTTGTTCTCTTGAACTGGGAACAACGGTTCCTTGGCCGCTTGAGACTTCAACAAGCGGAAAAAACCAGGCCCATGCAAGGAACAGGGCGAGCAGCAAGAATACAAGCCAGACAAATCGACTTTCCGAGCGCGCGGTTACGCGTTCAGCTGTGGTGTTAAGCGGCAGGCTCATGCGGCAGCCTTTCCGGATCGTAACTGGCTGAGAACCTTATCTTTGGGCCCGTCCATTGCAATCACACCATTATTGACCACGATAAGCCGATCAACAATACGCAGGATTGCGGGACGGTGTGTCGCAACAATCACCGAAACATTGCGTCCCAATTGGCCAAGCACATGAATAACGGCCGCCTCCGAGACTTCATCAAAGGAGGCTGTTGGCTCATCCAGCAGCAGGACACGTGGCATCCTAAGCAGGAGCCGTGCGAGCAACAGGCCTTGCTTTTGTCCGCCAGATAATCCGAGCCCGCCTTCTTGAACCAGATGATCCAAACCTTCAGGGAGCCGATTGATAAAATCCACCAGCCCCATTTTCTCGAGAATACCAAGGACATCCTCGTCGGTTGCCATAGGCGCGCCAAGCGTAAGGTTCTCGCGCAGTGTTCCGTGAAACAGTCGAGCGCCCTGCCCCATCAACCCAATGTCACGCCTGACGTCTGTTGGATCAATGAGCCCCATAACGATGTCGTCGACTCTAATCTCCCCTGTCAGGGGCTCCAAAAGACCAGCAAGACCAGACAGGAGCGTGGATTTACCTGCACCGTTTCGTCCCAGAATGGCGATGCGCTCGCCCGGCGCGATAGTAAGCTCATCAATTTTAAGAACGGGCGTTTCCGGGTTATGGCCGAATATCGCGTCCTTGATGCGAAATGCACCGCTGATGGTAGGCTTATGTATTCGCTGCTCTTGCTGAGGGGCATCGACGGGAAGAGCCATCAGGCCGTCAAGTGCCTTGCGCGCAACCTGCGCCTGTTGCCAGCGATTGATGATTTGCGTTACCGATGCCAGTGGAGCCAGCATCCTTGAAGAAAGCATAGAGGCTGCAACAAGCACACCCGTGCTTAATTCACCGGCCATAACCATTGGTGCACCGAAGAAGACGACAACCGCAAAAACTCCACCTTGAACTGTCTGTGCAAATGATGACAACCGGTTAACAAGATCGCGCAGCTCCATTGATGAACCAGACGTGGTCTCGTTATAATGGTTCCAAAGGTTCTGGAACCGCGTTTCAGCCTGCATCGACTTGATATCATCAAGCCCCTGGATGGCTTCAACCAGCATCGCGCTACGCAGCGACGATTCGCGGGTGTTGGTTTCAGCCAGCCGCCGAAGCCGCTTTTGTAACAATAGTCCCGGCACCACCAGCAGAACCATCGCCAAAAGAGGTATCCAGACCAAAGAGCCGGCTATGTAAAAAAACAATACGCAAAACAGCAGGAAAAATGGAACATCCGCGATCGCTGCCACGGTGGTGGACGTCAGCATTTCGCGTACATGTTCAAGCTCGCGAATCTGCGAAATAAAGGTTCCTGTGGAACGCGGTCGTGCGGAATTACGAATACGAAGTGCGTGGCCGAACACCCGATCTGAGATCCGCAGGTCTGCTGCTTTTCCCGCAATATCTGTAATCCGGCTTCGAGCAGTCCGCATACCCATCCCAAACAGGATCGCCATCATAACGCCAATGAACAAAACCCAGAGTGTGCTCATCGATTGTCCGGGGATGACCCGGTCATACACTTGCATCGAAAAAATCGTGCCGGCCAGTGCCAATACATTGGTTACCAGGGAAGCCGCCATCACTGCGCGATAGGGCTTTAAGTCAGCAAGGGCAATACTGCGCAGCCAGTCAGGCCGCCATGGAGCGATATAATCATCAATTCTCTTATCGCGACGCGATGATAATGGGCGCATCACAAACAGCCGTCGCAGGCGCTTAGCCAATTCCTCGCGCGAGAAGGGGGTCATTAGCCCCTTTTCACCGGCAAGAATTACCACGAACCCTTCGGCGGTTTCCCGTTCAATGACGCCGACTTCGCCGCCACTGAACTCGACAAGCAGTGGGAGCCTGACACCCGATAGAGCTGAAGCCCCCTCAATCTCTTGGATGGACAGACTAACCGAACGCGCAAGTGTACCCAACCGGTCCTCATCTGTGGACGCAGCCATGTCAAGTTTAATGCGTTCCACAGAGATAGCCATTCCGTAATGCGTTGCGACGCGCATTACGGATTCGATCCATCCTCGGTTGGTGCGCACCCCGAAGGGAGCGCGACCAGATTGGTTTGGAGCGACTTTCACAATGTCAGACCTCGTAGTGAACGGCCGAGCGAAGTTCGTCTTCTAGCGAAGGTGCCGTCATCGGAATGCTGAGGTCAACAAAGTCGGAACCACCACTACCGGTGTCTGACGAAAACGGTTTAGCGTCGTTCTCCTCAGGCAGGATAGCGGACATCGCATCGTGCCCTGTATCAGAAAACAGCACGTCATCTACTGTGAGCAGCGCCTGTTGCTCTACAGCAGGTGCTGTAGAAGTCTGTGTGTCGATCGACGCCAGACCGAAGCTTTCACTGTCTTCTGCCATTGCAAAGGAGAACAGGCTCGAATGGTCAGAACTTGATGCCACAGAATCCTGGTGACTATCAATCGTCACGCCGTCAATCTTTAGAGTGACCGTCGTTCCACTTTCACCCGTCCCTGTATAAGATCCGTCTGACTGCAGTACCCAGTTTCCAGAAAGCGAGAGCGAATCTTCCGACGTGCCTTTGATAGTCAGGATATGGTTTGCATCAGTGATGGCCTTAACATCATCAGGGGTCAGATCTGTGATTGCATTTGTTCCATGAATTCCCAGATCAATGATCTCGATATTCTTAAGGTGTTGCTTAAGATCATCCCCACTGAGATCTTCGCCAAAGCGCAGGGCAACGGTGTCGGAACCGGCTCGGCCGTTGATGTTGGCCCCACTCCAAATAAAGGTGTCGTCACCTGTTGTGGCTGTTGTGGGTGTTACCGCAAGTGTAAGCGTGTCGGTCACATGCTGCGATTCCACTCCTGTTGCACTTTCAACGGTCCATGCTTCAACCTGAATCTGCGTACCCGCTGTGGATGTATCCTGATCAGAAAGCGCAGATGCGGCTTGAACAAAACCAAGCTTATCGAGATCGTCCTGCGACAAGCCAGTGATCGTATAGGCGTTGGTGAGTTGATCATAAGCGATCGATATCGCACCATTTTCTGCATCGATAAGCTCGCCGCCGATATAGAAGGCTGCATGCGCACCAAGACCGGTCAGCTTCAAGGTTGCGCTCTCGGTGCTTGCATCCTTAACACCTGCAACCGCAGCAGCCGCATCAACCATGGCCGCATTCAGGTTCAAGCTGATGATGCGACCTTCCTTACCAAATGACAAGGTCGGATCGATAGTTATTCCGTCAGCCACCGCTTCAACTGTCACTGGTTTAAGTGGCACAGTATCCACCCGGGTCGCAGACAGGCTATCTTCACCCGATTCAACGACGAGTGCAATATCCGTAAGCGTTCCGCTCCAATGTGGGGCTGGTAGGATTGCAACATAGGCAGGCATTGTACCGTCAGAAGAAATGAGCCAGGTATTCGTACTGCCATCGCCACCGGCGTTTGAAGCCTGGGAAGCAACAGTTGCATCCCCTGCACTTGAACCGACATAAAGCAGGAAGCCCACTGGCACGCCCGACAACAGAATAGACTTGACCGCCTCAGAACCATCATCGTCGTTGAGAGCAATAGCGAGACCAGTCAACTCGATCGCGTTGGTCTTTTCTGAAGTGTTGCTCTCCTTGCCTTTGACTGGCTGGCTTTCCACTGTGACGCCATTGTTAATAATCTCGATTTCAGCAGTGCTGGAGGCCGAAGCGGCTGCGGTATTTGATGCACCACTTTCCTTTGCCTGTGCCCAGGCTGAGAAAGTTACATTGCCAGGCTGGAGAACGGATCCTTCAGGCGCTGTATAGGTCAGCTCGGTTGAGCCACCCGAAGTGCCAATCTCAACGACGTAATAATTGCCATCCGGCACGCCATTTACACCGCTGATGTCGCTCAATGTGAGCGTTCTGCCTTCACCGTCTGTGAGCGTGCCATTGTCGTTTCCGTTGGTCGAAACCTGAACGTAAAGCTTGCCGTCAACAATTGTTCCTGAAGTGCCGTCTGCAACATCGAAAGCCGAAATCGTTGCAGTAACACTGGTTTCTCCTTCTGCAACGTCAGGAACGTCGATGGTTACCGTCGGCTCGTCAGTGACCGGAGTAATAGGCATGTCGGCGTGGGTATCTGCTTGTGTGCTGGTGCCACCCACTGCTGCAGCCGTCAACTTAGCGTCAAAATTGAACGCCGCATTGTTGTCATTGCTGTTAAGCGGCGGCGTGACTTTGATACCGGCGAGCATTCCATCAAGTGCGGCCTGACTGTCACCATTTGCAAGCACAACGACGGTTGCAGACCAGGTCGGCACGCCGTTGATAGTGGTAAAGATCATACCATCTACGGTTGTGCCTGGCGCCAGATTAGTGAGTGTGACAGTGTAACTATGAGCTACAGTCGCATCACTGGCCGTGACCTTAGCATTAACAACACCATCCAGAGTAAACGAAGTGTCTTCCGTCCCCTGCGCACCATTATAGCTCCATTCGTCAATAACTGGAGCCAGGTAAGATTGGCCATCGCTCAGATCTACCTTGAGATTCCATTTGACAGAATCAGTTTCGATGTTGGCAGGCGAATTGGCGTTCTGGCCTTCGTCCTGCGCAAGCACAGTCATTGTGATGGTCGATGAGCTGTTAGACACGCCCTTTCCGACAATGAACTCGACCGGGAGGTCGATGCCGCCAGTGCCGATCGATTTTGCGTCCGCACCATCATAGATAAGCAGCCACGAGCCTGTACCAATCTGGGACGCGCCATTGACGGTGACACCATCAGGAACACCCTCAATAACCACCCGGACGAGATGCTCGCTTCCATCTGTATCTTCCGAATTCACATGCAGGTTTACAGTCAATGTGCCGCTGGTACTAACGGTCGCTGTGTCTGGTTCTGCATTGTCACCGGCAACCTCATCAGAAGTTGTACCAGTGGCAGAATCCATGGTGATCGCCGTAATCGATGCATCGACTGCATCGGTTACTGGCAGTGCGTCAATTGTAAGCGAGCCATTCTTCACTTCAGTCACGGCAGTTAAAGTTCCATCAGTTGATGGATCAATCACTTCGTAAAGGAAATCCAACTTGCCAAGGTCACCGTCAAGATTGGCGGCACCCTTCGCGCCCAGACTATCGATCTGATCGGACGGGACAATATAGTAGGTTTTCCCTTCAATTTCTTTCGTTTCAAGGTTCGCTGCTGAAATTTCTGCTTCGCCTACATAGAGCGTAAATTTGCTCGCGTCGTAATCAACCGGAATGAAAATACTGCCCAATTTCTCATCTGTATCACCGTTTTGCGGAATGATTACCAGATTGAGCAGGGAGATTTCATCCTCGATAAGGGTGGCAGTTGATGTGATCAGTGCCTCCGGCGACGGAGTAACCGTGAAGCTGACATCGGTGAGAGGGCCTGTGCGAGAATCGCCATCGTTTTCAGTTGTAACACCAGCGACCTTCACGTTCACCGTCCCACTAAAATTCTCAGGAACAACAATGGATACTTTTGAAAGGTCACTTGCCGACACCATCCAGATCCTGTCGGTCCCGGTGCCCGAGACGACCATTGTCGCGCCGGTTAACGAGAAATTCTCTGAAAGTCCGGTGATGCGAAGCGTGGTGACTTCCGATCCGTCGGTGTCGCTAGACGCGACCGAGGTAATGATGTTGGACAGCTGGACCTTGTGTGCACCTGCATCGAGTGCTGCCTCTGTCGTGATATAGGCAACATTTGGCAGTGTGATTAAGGCATTATCGGCGACACCGGTAACCGCAATATCAATCGTGCGGGAAACAGGCGCAGATGTTGACGTTCCGTCGACCGAAACCGCGCTCACAGTCAATTTGAAATCATCATTGCTGTTAAGCGGCGGTGTGACGGTCATTGGGTAGCTATTGTTGAAACCAACGATCGTAACCGCACCGCCACTGACAGTCAGCTTTTCACCGTTGTAGGTGATTACGGCTCCAGCAGGAATGCCCGAGATGGTGACGTTGAAGGTTTCAGAATCATCCGAACTCGTCGTTTTGATCGAGAGCGGGATTGCCGTATCTTCAAGACCCGTAGCGCGAGCGTTGAGCGCCATGGTTACTTCATCGGCAACAGGTTCAAACTTGATCAAAGAAAGCGTAGCTTCACCGCTGACACTTACATTAACACCATCACCGCTTTCATGTGGAGGATCAAGTGGAAGTGTGGATACCTCGCGATCATCATCATAATCTACCGTTGCCGCTTGCACTTTAATAGTGAGCGTACCCGAAACATCAGCCGGTAGCTTAACCTGCAGCGTGTTGAGATAGGTTGATGGTACCCAGACTGGTTCGCCGACATAGATCTGCGTCTGCCAGGTAGCACCACCATCTGTTGAATAACGGAATTCAGTACCAATGACTGTATCGGTTGACGTGTCAGATGAAAGCGTCGGAGTCAATACAGCATAAGTAAACTCATCCGGATCTGCATTTGACCAAGCCGTCTGCAGATCTGCGAAGCCGCCACTGGTATTCGATGCACCTGTGTAATTGCTACCAAGTGCAAACCAGGCATCTTCCTGACCCGCAACAGAATAGGCGTGATCGCCATTCATGGTGACGTCGTTTTGTCCATTTCCATCACTGTCGCTGTCGGTTCGCTCAGCCACAGGCGTAACGGTGATCTTCACGTCAAGATCAACTGTCTTGGTATCGCTATCAGAACCATTGGTATCGGTGCTGGTGATAGACAATTTGATCGTGGCATCCAGGCTGCTATGCGCTGGCGGCGTAATCGTGAAGGCATCAAGAATAGCTTCTCGATCAGTTTGGCTCAATGAACCATCAAATGTGATCGTTGCAGTGGTGCCAGAAACATTGTAGCTCCAACCTGCCGATGCATCAGGGGTCCCAACGGTCCAACCGGTGGGAACTTCAAATGTGACTTCGTTGATGACTTCGGAGCCGGCTGCAGTACCCGTATCAGTGACAGCTACACCTGCAAGGAAGTGAACAGCCGTATCTTCCGCTGTTTTACTGTCCGTCGCAGTGACATCACCAGCAACAGGAGTAACCCGCAGATCAATTGTCACACTGCTCGTTACGGTCGCTGGAATACCTGCTGAATCACTGTCTGTGTCACGGGTATTAAGCGTGATTACGACATCTTTAATATCACCGCTGAAATCTCGTGGTGGCGTGATGGAAATATTCGGTGCCGTTGCGAACGTGCTGGTTTCAGGCGAAGTGACAGAGCCGCTCGCACCAACGGTGTAATTCGATCCATTGATGGTTACGATCGATCCCGCAGGCAAGCCGCTGACAGTATAAGAATAACGTTCACTACCGTCAGTGTCGTTTCCAGCATTCGCATCGATACTAGTCAAAGCCGCGGTGAGATGGCTCGACAAATCGATTTTGCTGTCCTCAGCAAAAGTAAGCGTCGTGACATCGCTCTCAAGCTCCGCCCCGTCGGTTACTGCCTGAACATCAACATTGATGACCTGCGTGCTGGACGCTCCCGCCACGCCCGCGATCTTGCCGCCGCTGGCATCAACTTCATAGCTGGTCGCGCTAACGGTTACAGTAAAATTATTGCCGCTTTCAGCGCGTGGGTTTGCCCCAAGTGCGGCATACTCAGCGGAAGTCAGATGATAAATCCCTCGAGCATCGTCCGCAGCAGGCACGTCATTCACATGAGATACATCAGACAAGACGATGGTGATTTTACCATCGACTGGCGTAAGCGTTTTCGCACCCGTAGAAAGCGTTACGCCATCGGCGCCTGCGCCACTTATGGTCAGAGTAATTTCACCCAGGCGCTCTGGATTATCATTGTTATCCGTACCTGTGCCTGTATCGGTGATAACAGGTGTCTTCAGGCCAAGCGTAACTGCTGTGTCTTCGTCGGTATTGACGTTCTTGTTTGCCTCAAGCTCAGGGGCATCGGCAACCTTGGTGATCGTGAAGTCAAGCGTCTGCGTAACGGACTTGCCACCGCCGCTTTCTGCCATGGTGTAAGTGACAGTTGGGACATTTCCGCCGTAGTTCGGAGCGGGTTTAAAGCTATAGCTCCCATCTTTTTCGATGATCAGAGAGCCAAGGACATCCGTGCCGTTTTTCAGTTCAACTGTTTGGCCTGGGGCATACGACTCAGCGATACCGTCCCCATCGGCATCCACCGAAAAGCCAGTCAGAATGATTTCGTTATCAACGTCAGATACGAAATCTTGCAGCGATCCTTCAGCAAGGCCGTCCTCAAGGACATTTATCGTTTCATCGCCGCGCCCTATGATGTTGTCGTTGCTACCATTCACAGTAATTGTAATGACTTGGTCACGAGAAGCTCCGTGTTCGTCGGTCACCACCGCTGTGAAGGTTTCTGTTCCCTTATCACCATTATTTAGCGCTTGCGTCGCATCCCGGCTATTGTCGAGCGTATAAGTCCAC
Organism: Brucella sp. TWI559; assembly: GCF_039674265.1. NCBI lineage: Bacteria > Pseudomonadati > Pseudomonadota > Alphaproteobacteria > Hyphomicrobiales > Brucellaceae > Brucella > Brucella sp. TWI559. The sequence continues at coordinate 1,768 of NZ_JBDJNE010000033.1, read as the reverse complement.
TCACCCGTCTGAGGATCAATGCCCATTGTGCCATACTTCCCGTTGGCCGTGACGACGCTCCAGGTCAACGTCGCATCCTTATCAACATCAGACGCTGTCAATGTTCCGCCGACTACATTGCTTTGATCAGGATTTTCTGTTCCCTGCTCTGTCACTTCGCCGCTTGCTTCAGCAGTTCCGGACGTGATCACCGGACGATCATTGGCGCCGGTGACTGTGATGGTCAAGGTGCTACTGCTTGTCGCACCGTTAACGTCGACCGCAGTATAGGTGAAGGTCTCGGTAACTTGCTCGCCTTGCTTCAGGGATTGAGTTTGTGTCGAGGTATTGTCAAGTTCATAGGTGTAGCTGCCATCGCTATTCAGCGTGAGGGTTCCATAGGTTCCCTGAATGCTCGAACCCACCGTTCCAACAACATCGCCGAACTTGACTTCATTTACAGCTAGTGTGGCCTTTTCACCATCATCAACGTCAGTATCATTCGTTAACACGTTGCCGGTTGCAGTGGCAGTTCCACTTATCGGATCGTTACCACCGTCCTGAACGCCTGCTTCCGACACTGATCCGGTGTCGGCATTTGCAACCGGTGCATCGTTGGTGCCGTTAATTGTAATGAAGACTGTTCGGGTTTCGGTTCCGCCCTTCCCGTCAATCACCTCAACGTCGAAGCTCAGCTCAACCTTATCGCCTTCGTTCAGAGCCTGAGTAGCACTCAGCGAATTGTCGAGCGTATAGGACCAAGCCCCTGTTACAGCATCGATAGTGAAGGTGCCGTAGGTTTGATCAGGAGTGCCCAGCACGCTCCAGCTAAGCGTATCGCCATCGACATCGGATGCGTCAAAACTTCCTGTCGCGGTCGGATTGCCAGGAACTGGTGTGTTGTCATCGACAACACCTGCCTCAATCACTGTGCCGTCCTGGTCTCCCCCAGCAATCACTGGAGCGTCATTAACGGGATCAACCGTGATGGTGAGATTGGCGGTATCCGTGCCACCTTCCCCATCGCTGATCGTATAGGTGATGATCGGAACTCTGCCGTTCCAGTTTTCGTCCGGCGTAAAGGTGTAAGCGCCGTCGCTGTTGAGCGTAAACGTACCAACATTCTCAATTATCGCAGTGTCGCCAGCGCTGTAGTTGGTTCCATTGATCACAAACTGCGTGACAACAAGCGTATCACCGTCTGGATCAGTGTCAGCCACATCGCCTGCTGCGCTATCAAGCAGCACATTGCCGCTCACAGGCGTATCTTCGTCAGTGCTTACAGCATCATCATTGGCGGTCGGAGCAGGATTGGAAACAGTCCATGTGAAGGTTTGATCGACAGTGCTGGTGCCATCACTGACCGTGATCGTCACACTATGCGCACCGCCAACACCGTCCTGGCTTGCGGATGGATCAATGGTGCCGCTGATAATGCCCGTATTCGGATCAATCGTTAGTCCCTTAGGCAGCCCCGTGGCGCTATAGGTAAGCGTATCGCCATCAACATCCTTGAAGAAACCGCTCACATCAAGCGAAGTGATGGCATCAGCGTCATTGTTCGCTTGATCCTCAATCGTACCAACAGTCTCCGGCAGGTCATCGACTGGATCAACCGTGATGGTGAGATTGGCGAAATCCGTGCCACCTTCCCCATCGCTGATCGTATAGGTGATGGTCGGAACTCTGCCGTTCCAGTTTTCGTCCGGCGTAAAGGTGTAAGCGCCGTCGCTGTTGAGCGTAAACGTACCAACATTCTCAATTATCGCAGTGTCGCCAGCGCTGTAGT
>NZ_JBDJNE010000032.1:0-15123 GCF_039674265.1 Brucella sp. TWI559 | reverse complement strand
CGCGTTCTGTAAGTTCATAGCGGCGACGTGACATCAAAGACCTCCAAATCCGAAACCTTTGAATCACTAATCCATTCAAATAGCTAGACTATTTATGAGTGCACGACCTAGGGCATCATGATAGTAGATAACCGTATGGCCGTTATTCTCAAGTGTCTTGCCAACAGAGATAGGTACGCCTGCATCAAGTAAAAATTTCATGCAGTCGAGACCTACTAAGCTGCAATTTCAAAGGATAAAGCAGCTTCTATGTCGTCAAGTGTTAAGCTTGGATACTCTTCCATGATTTGCTCTGCGCTATACCCCTCATCGGCAAAAGCTTTAACGGTGCTCACAGGGATACGAGTTCCTGCAATCACTGGCTTATTACCTGCAATCCCCTTTTTGCGTTCAATCTTTCCAGAAAGAGACACATCTCGCTTCTTCATGTCGTCTACAGCCTGCCGCATGTTTCCAGCGACAACTTTCAACGGTATCTGCAATATGCCTTGACCTGAAACCACTTCTTCTTTGTTATTTGTTTCAGGGTTCTCGAAAATCACACGCTTATTCAATACGTAGAGCGTAGTCTTTGCCCACATGTCATCGCCCAAATGAGAAAGCGCGTCCTTAACTGAGCGAAGATGTTGCAGAGAAACGTTCGCGTCATTGCGTAACGCGTTCAATACCTTCAAGCTGACCAAATCTCGAAACGAATACAAACGGCTAAGGGTTAGGCTGCGATTTTCATGCGCTAAACTAGGGACAAAAAAGCCCGTCCTATCCCAGCTGCGCAGCTGCCGCGAGCTGACACCAGTCAGCTTCTCGGTTTGCTCCTCAGTGAAAGCCATGACTATGTTTTGTTCTTGTCTCATGGCAAAATCTTAACACGCCATTTCAATACAAGATATTAACAATTGATCACGATACGTTTCATTCAGCGTCATACGCCCCATCCCCTTATCCCCGCGTGGGGGTTACCACTTGCACTCTTCACGAATTGGCTTAATAGCATCTGACAGCCCAGCGATCTTGAAAGATGCGGTAAATGGGCTTTGTCCGTAAGGTGTCATCCGAACAACCATTTCGTTCTTACCGAGCATCTGCTTGATTACTGGTATCGATTTGCCGCCAGACCAAAGACCTACAGCCTTGTTGTCAGTTGACTCTGACATTCCGACGGTCCGAGCTTTGTCGGCATCTAATCGGTAGGTAACATCGCCATAATCATTGTAATCACTGGATGCCATGTGGCACACTGTGTCGAAATAAAGTGATGTTTTCTTTTCTTTGCAGCGCAAGATTAGGGCAATTCTTTCGCCTCTATTCCAACCGCAGTTGACGACTTCTTTGGACCTCAGAAAGAGTGTATGTTTTTGTCGTAACAAGACAGGCGGTCCAGATCATTCTTTATCTTAGCACAGTCTTTAATATCAGCCGCATTTGCAGCCCTAGAAATCAAAAGCAGTATTCCCACCGCTATACCCCACGCATCTTCATCATTTACAGCCCTTACTCTTTGCTGCGTTCTCGATGGCGTTCACTTTCCCTTTAGAGACGGCGACTTGGCCTTCTTTATCACCGCCGAACGTACTCGACGTCGGCACACCGATCAGGAACACTCCGACCGCATCGCCGGTTGCTGCATCATTCTGTTGTTTAGACAGGCTCGCGAGGGTTGATCGTTCTTTGGCCAGTTCGCTGGCCAGAGCTTGGCAACTGAGATTTGTGTAAGCTGCAATTGGAATATCGACTGGTACGATTGCATCTGGACGTTTTGCGCAGGCGATGGTTCCTACGCTGAGTGACAGCGCGACAATAGTAAGCTTTTTCATGATAAGCCCCTTTCCCCGATCCAATTACTGGCAAAAGCAGGCCGAGTAGTCAATATAATGCTTTAGTAGGAATTGCTAACTATTGAGCCTGTTGGCTCGCCGTTCTGCCAACGGTGCGTGAAAGTCTATGAGCTTGTAGAGTTCTGCCTTCTGACGTTGAGGCGTCCGCATAGATATCGTTGCTTCCCGTGGAGCCTCTGTAATCCTACGACTTTCAATGAAAGCCTGGATGTCCGCTGGATCGTATCGGAGTATCATGCGCAGTCCACGGACAACATTCACGGAAGGGATTTCTCCCTCTTTGGTCAAATGCAGAAGGTGCCGTGCGGATACGCGTCTGCTTTTAAAACACCTCTCTCCATAGAGATATTTGCTCTTACAACGGTGTTGTCGTATTAGATAAAGGGAATAGACACCAGAAACGCGCCTCTGGCCAATTCCGCGCGAATGTGATCGCGCGCCATTAGATCAGCGTGTGTTGATGCTTCCGGTAACTCTATATCCTCTGCGAACAAGCCCAAAGCTTGAATAGCGTTCGGGACAATTTTGTTCACTTCATCAGCCGCAGAGAATGCGCCCGGAATATCGGGAAACTGAATGCCGTAAGAACTGTCGGCATCTTTATGCACCAATGCGAAATAATGTTTCATTGGATTCCCTTTGTGTCGTGAGGGCTTAATGCTTTCGATGAAGGCAGTCAGAAGATCATCTAATTCATGCCCAGAGGGGGCTGGTTAAGACGCACGGGCTGGACAGAGATAATTGGAGCTCTATCTATCCTGAAAAGGAGAAATTGCATGTTAGGTCCAAAATCATCTGACGATTATCCTGGCCGTAAAGCCGATTGTGAGCAAGCCATTTCTGCTGGGATAAAAGATCTCATAGAACAAGCGACATTAGCCGGTCGGTCGGAAGAAGACGCTGAAGCTGTGGTCGAGGGGACGAGTGTGCCCGGTGTGAGAAATTTGATTACTGAAGCCGTGGATGCAGGGTGGTCAGCGGAAGAAGCTGCCGATGCAATCAAAGTTGTATCAGACAAAATGCAGCGCGGCCCAATTGGCAAGCATTTGGAAAGTTAGACATTAAAAAAGCCGCCCAAAAAGGCGGCTTTCTCAATTCAATCTATTCGGTCACTTGGCCCAGCGACCTTCATATTTAAACTCTGGAGCCTTTTCGATTTCTTCCTTGGTCGAGTTCATGACTGCCGACCACTTTTTATCATCATCGAAATAGGTGACATCAATCGCGTCTGGTGCCACGATCACATAGCGCTCGCCTACACCGAGAAATCCACCAACTGACACAATATAACCAGCCAACTGACCATTGGCGATAATCAGATCTTTAATTTCACCAATGGTCGTATCATCGCCATTGACCACATTGAGGCCGATAAGATTGTAGCTGAGTACAGCAGTTGGCTCGGCAGTTACGAACACCTCCTTATTAGCAACAGTTGCAGTCTGAGCATGAGAAATCGAGACGAGTGCAACAGTGGTGGCGGCAGCGAGTAGGATACGACGCATCATAATTCTCCAGATTATTCAATTACATATTTTCCATTTGGGAAATGCTTAGAAGGGAAAATCGTTCCATAAATGTTATGAAGATACTTCGATGCCCATCCTATGCCTCGCTTCATGCGTCTTAAATCAGCCTGTCATTATCGCTAAAACTTTTCTCCAGAATGATGCGATGACAGCGCCGAAAATAGCTGCGAACGCGCTGACAAGCATCACAGCACCGATGCCGCGTTCCCGCCAGCGGTTAAAATCCGCGACCGGTTCCTCAACCTTTTCAAGTCTCGCATCGATGCTTTCGATATTGCGCTGCAAGGCTTCCAATAAGCGTTCAGTTTTCTCCTGCCGCTGATATTGTTGCTTGCGGTCTTGCCGCGCATTCTCCTGATCCGAGATGATGAGATCGAGCTTTCCCTCAATTCTACCAATTGAACGATCTTGGCCCGCATCTTTCATAACTTGTCGCCCCTCTTATTTTTCATCATGCTTTGCGCATTCGTCTTTTGACCAGACGCCACCGGCACAGCCACGAACAATAGTGCGATCGATCTTTCGTTGATCCGCGTCTGTTGCGCCGCGCGCGCCGAGCAAATCAGTTCCAAGAACGCTACGGACGCCGCTCACATTTGCCGGTCCTGAATGTCCACACCCCGCCAGCGTCAATGCACTCATCATAATTGAGCACAGCACCAAGGGCTTTCTCAGTCGCTTCATTGTTCTGTCTTTCGATTTTGGTTTCGACACTGGATCGACCGTCACGCTTGCCGGCCACATACCCAGCGGCCAGACACAAAAGCCGCCAGAACAGCGGCGGCGATCATCTTCAACCAGTTCGGGATTAAGGCCCAGATCATGACCGGGTTTTCCTATAAATGCCCCATAGAGCTAAACCAACGATGACAGCAGCTATCGCAACCCTCACCCACTGACCGCTTGATAGCTCGTCCTGCTGGTTGGAAATGGTGCTGACAATCTCAGGGATGACGGGGCCAACGGTTGCAGCCGCACCGGCAGCGCCAGCCCCGCCTATAGTCGCCACATCAGTTTTATTGGCCTTTGTGGTGGCTGTGACAGTATTTGACGATACGAATGCACCCTTAGACCATAGACCAGCTTCGGCAGCACGGCGGTTGACAAGCCCCTGCACCTTCTTGCCGCCAGCATTAACCCACTTTGCCAGTTCACCCGGAACCGCGTCATAATCACCTTTATTGAGCTTTTTGAGCAGTGTGGATTTGTGCAGCGCACCAGTGTTGAAGTCGAACGACACAAGCGCCGCAAACTGATTGTCAGTCAGAGGCACCTTTACCAGACGCTCAACACGCGCTTCGAACTTTGCAAGATCCGCTTTCAGAATATGTTCGGCTTCATTGTCACCAATCGCCATGCCTGGCGTGACCTTTGGAGCACCCGCCGCGCTTGTGTGGCCGTAACCAATGGTTAAAATTCCAGCTACATCACGATAAGCTGTTGTTCTGAGGCCTTCCCACTGCTTGATGAGCGAAAGCCCCGCCGCGTTAATGCGTCGTGTCATTGTGTTTCCTTTTGGCAAAAGAAAAAGCCCCGCGTTTGCAGGGCTTTAGTTTTCTCGAACTAATATTATAAGAAGGTGGCTATGTAATATTTGAAAAAATTAATTTTATTAAACAGGTTTAGCATCCGTTATAATGGCATCGATAATTCTGTTGTTTATTTTACGCGCTTTTATTTCGACGTAAACCAATCCTTTTCCCCACTCCGCTTCTTGGATGGCGGATTTATGCTTTTGAGAAACAAGTGCGTCTAATAATGATGCCGTTACTTCTGATCCATCATTCTCATTTAGTAGTTTAACCGAGAATCCATCTGAAACAGACGTATCAACTCGTACTACTTTGTAATTTCCTTTTAAAACAACGTCGCTACTTTGCTGTCTTATCTGTGTCGTAACCTCTGCGGCCAGTTCACTGTCAACATTTGTATCAAAAAGCTTCCCACCGCCTTCATCACCAACTGATTTGACAATTTGTCCTCTCGCAACCGACGTAACAGCCTCAATATCGTTAAGAATTGGCACTTTCTTAAAAAGCTCCGCCATGATGCGAACATTTTCAGTTCCTTGACTGATAGCCTCACGTTGAACTGACAGCATTTCTTTTGTCTTTTCCAGGTCAACTTGAGATTTTCGATCTTCGGTTTTTGCTGCTAGCCATGACTTGAACATTGCAGTTCCGCCGACAATTAGAGCGGTACCTAAAACGGTGTACATCAACATCTCAGGGGTCATTTTACTCACTGCCTCAATGCCGATCTTTTGTACAATTTCTCCAAGATCGATAGTGTAACCGCTACTGCCTTTTTCTACCTTAACACGGAATTCGAGATTGTTGCGCTCGATATTTGTAAGGTGACGAAGGTCCGTGGTGTCCGCTGAAACTAGTGTGTAAGTTCGATTGATAGCTTCTTGTAGTTCCAAGAAGGCTTTCATCATTGTAGGTGAAATTGAACCTTCAATGGGGGTGTCTGGCAGATAAATATGGACGTTTGCCCACTTCTTAATGTCAAAAAGTAATGGCTCTTTTGGCGCTGTTTGTTCACCAGAAAGCAAAGCATCCAACAATTTCCAAGCTTGAAGTTCAGTCTCGACCTTTACGACTTCCATTTCGCCCCCCCCCTATTAATAATAATAGGCGAGTGCGTATAAGTCCTCCGATTGATCTGTCAAGTTAACTTTATGCTTATAGTTCGAGGTCCGTGGTATTGGCCGATTTTCATTTTCTCAAAAAAAGGGCGCAGGAGACAGCGCCCGTCATTTTAATCATCGAGCGGATCATCACTCATGCCAGCAAATGTACTGTCAGAAGTATCCGAAGGAGGAGTGGGCTGGGTGCCCTTCTTGCGGGTGTCTTTTCCGGCATTCTTCCCCGGCTGTTTGATTTCCAGCGATGTGGTACTGCCCCCGCTTCGATCGGCTTTATGGCGGACCGTTGAGATTCGATATTCACCATCAACGCCAGCGCGTGCGCCTGAAAGCGTGAAGGTGGCCTCGGCCTGTGCTTCAACGGTCAAATCCATTTCAACCGTGCCTTCGCCGCCCTCGCGTTCAGCTTCCCGTTTTCGGGCTTCACCGACATGCTCAGCCTGGCTTTCATCGCTCACTGTGGTGCGAACAACGTTGGTGGATTCTGGCAAATCACGATCAAGATCAAACTCAATATCTTTGGATTTGAAGTCAGCAGCTTTGCGGTCGAAATATCGAACCTTGGCCTTGGTGAATGATCTGCGCCCCTTGTAGGGGGCAATGTCCCACGAAATGACGTTGACGCCGACGATACCTTCGATGACCGGCATCTTCGCGCCCGTGGTGGCCTTTCCTTCGCCGCGTTTTGCAAGAACAGCCTGATCACCTCTGATTTTGAAAGAGCCGCCCAATTCACGGGCGAGTTTTTCACCAAGGTGCAAAAAGCTTTCACCATCCGCAGACCAGTAATCACGATGGATATTGGCGAAATCCGCATCAAGCTTGATCGTTGAAATGCCGGAGCGCTTGGCGGCGTCATCGATGAATTCCTGCAAGGTTGCATCATCCTTGTGAAACAAGAGAGGCTGCTTGACCTTGCCTCTGCTGTCGAAACCCTTGGCTGTGACTTGAAGTGTCCGTCCGCCACCACGGGAGCCGGAGGAGCGGACACTATCGACTGTGCCTTTGAATTTGGACACACCATCAAGGATTGCTTCAACGGCAGCGCCGTCTTGTGGCAGTTTCACCTGTCCATCTGTGTCGTCAAATGTCAGCGAACAGGTGTCGGATGCGCTGCCATCCTTGTCTGTGATGTCGATACTGATGAGATAGGGGCGCATGGCACTGGTCATGTCCCTGCCATCGACAAGAACTTTCCAGTTCACTTTCCAGCTATTTGTCATGATCATTCACTCAAAGAGAGAAACAACGTGGCGTGATTGGCCGGGTCCTTGCGCTGGCAAGTCCGGCAAAAGCACGTCTGTGCCTAAAGGGATGATCGCGCCGAGGGCGGCGAGATCGGTGTTGATTGCCAATGCCTCTTCAAGCAGGCTTCGCCCGCGCACCCCATAGGCACGCCAAAGCAGCAGGTCGAGGGTTATCCCTTCGCCCTTCACGGTGATTGTTTGCATCACGGCTCCTAGAATATGCCGAAGAGTGACAGCAGCCCGGTGATAACCTGCTGTCCGGCACCCGCATCCGGTTGCACTTTGGTCATGACGATTGTGTGCTTGACGACAAAGCCAACGCCATCACGGGTGAGGTCAGTGTGGTTTTCAGTTATTCGGGTGATGGCGAACCATCCCAAACGTGTGCCATCGCCGCGCTGAAGCGGGAATTTTGTCCCGCTGCGGCGCATGCCATGGGCTATTTCGAGTCCGTCGAGACCGCCGATCCTGGTGGGTAAAATCTGCCCGGAGAGGGTGATTTCATCATCGCCTTCGCCGGTGAACTCTTTGGCTGGAAAAGCCCCGATAAGGGCTTTGGACGCAATGTCCGCCGAGGCGGTTCTTTGCATGCTGTCGATACTAAAAGGACGCGTATCAACGGTCAGCGTACCAAGCATATACAGCATTATGACACTCCATATTCGAGATCGGCATGAATGCCATCAAATGCTGATCGCACGCTTTGCGTAACCTTTGCAGCGGCGAGATTGGCTATTTCTTCAGGTGTTGCGGCAGATTTGGCGTTGATAACAAGGCTAAGATTGACGTTTGGCGCGGGTGGCGGGTTCATAACTTGCACCTGCTGCACGCCAGATGGTTCTGTCACAACCGTGGGGCTTCCAAGAAGCGTGACTTTCTCTGGTTCGCCGTAAGTTGGAGACGGGGCTATCAGGTCGTTCCAAAGTTGTCTGAAACTGAATGGGACAGTTTCTGAGGGTGCCGCTTGCTTAGGTGCGGGGGCCACCTCACGCTGTCCGGTGCTATTGCCTTGCTTCAAGTTGTATTCGTTCATTTTCTGAATGAAATACTCTTGATCTATCAATTTGGGATCGGATGGCCCCTTTGCTTCGAGGCCTTTATAGATCGCATAACCAACAGTGCTCCAGATATTGGCGCGCGACAGGAAGCTTCCCAGCCCACTGCCGACGATCTTTGCAAACAGGCCTGTCTGGCTGCTCGCAGCACCTGTTTTAACGGCGCCAACCTCTACGCCGCCATAAAGAAGACGTGTCAGCCAACCACCACCCACAGCAGCGCCGCCGCGACCTATGTTGGCTGCAGCAGCCCCTGAAGCTGTACCGACAGCACCTGCCGCAGCACTACCACCTGTAATACTCCTTCCCAATGAAACAACAGATCGTAAAATGCCTACAGCAGCGCGTGCCCCTGATAAGAAGTAAAGCGCGGATGCAAGTTTGCGAACGGTCCCCGCAAGTATGCCAAGCCCCACGCTTGCAAGCATGAGATAACCGCCATACTTGAGCACCTCACCCAAAAAATGAGCAAGCGGGCTATTCTTGACGGCATCATTGAATGCGCGAAGAGAAGCGCCAAATTCCTTAAACCGTGCGAAAATTCTGCCGAGTTTATCCGCAGCTTCCTCTCCATTGGCCGGTCCTAGCAAAAGATCACCCAGATCGTTGATCATCTGGCGCAAATTGCCATCATAACCAAGACCGGAACTGAACCCCTTGATGGCCTGCCACAATTGATCCAGAGGCGTGGCTCTGTCTCCCAGAGATTTCAGAAGATCAAGTATGCCTGCCGCACCGTCGTTGATTGCTGGCAACATGCGGTCGCCCATCTCAATGCCAATGGCAGCGAGATTGTTTCGGAGAAGCTGCAGGGCATTTGCTGTGGTTTTCGCGCGTGTTTCATATTCTTTGAAGGATGAGCCAGCATAGTTCGTTTTGTTTGCAACCATTGCAAGCAGTCGTTCAAGCTCTTCGGTGCTTTTGAGCAATGGTGCCAGCGCGCGAGCTTCCGAGCCAAAAACAGCTTCCATTACGGAAATTTGCTGCCATTGAGGCAGCTTTTTTATCCGATTAAGAACGCTGAGCGTGGTTTTAACAGCGTCTTTTTGCATCCCCTTTGCAACTTTAACACTGTCCAGCCCAAGCTGCTTGAACGCGGTTCGCTGGCGTTTGGTGGCATTTTCTCCTGTGGTGAGCGCCTTGGTCAGATTGCGAAAGCTTGTTGCTGCGACCTCTGGTTCAAAACCAGATCCAATCATGGCGCCACCAAAGGCCAAAGCCTGTTCGGCAGAGAAGCCCGCCGTTTCAGCGAATGCTGCGACGCGGTTGGTGTACTCCAGCAAAGAAGGAGCGTTGGCAGCCGATGTATTTCCGACTTCGTTGATGGCATCGGCCAGTAAAACAGTGTCGGTTACGTTTCTGCCGAGTGCAGTTTTGATCTTTGCAAGAGCCTCGCCAGTTTCGCCAACCGGTGTTTCCCAGGCCGTTGCTACTTTTGCTGTCGCCTCTGCGAAGGATTCCAATTCTTCGTTGGCAATGCCCGATTGCCCGGCAGCCGCATAGATTGCTGCAAAACCGGAAGCAGTTATCGGTATAGCGGTGGAAAGCCGTAAGATCGACTTTCGCATATTAAGGAACTGGCTATCTGTTGCTTCAACGACTTTTTTGACATCTGCAAAGGCAGATTCGAACTCGATTGCTGCTCCCGCTGTCGAACGAATGCCGCGATCAAGGCTGATATAGGCTGCGCCAAACGCTGCAATGCGCCCCAGCGTGCCCGTGATTGGTGAGGCAAGCTTACGCTGGGAAGCTGCAAAATTATCTGCAGCGCCCCGCAACCGGTTCATGGTACCAAACAGACCGCGTGCCGGGCCGGACACACGGTCAAACAGGCTAACAATCAGTTTGCTTTCAATGACGGACATTGCGGAGCGCTTTCATCACACGATGAACCGCGTCCCGCTCCCGTATTGCGTGGGAGCAGGTGTAACGGTCAACGATGTTTCTGGGTGTGTTGGTGTAGTGGGATAATAGGACAGCGAGACCGCGCCAGTCGGAACCGTGTCCTATCTCACGTTTCCCAGGATACTTTCGGTCTTAACGATAATTTGCGTGATATCGCGACCTTTGACTTTGCGGAATAGATCGAAAGGCAGCCCACACATCATTGCAAGAATGCGCATGGTGCGCTCGATATCACCTTTTGCAGTTTCTTCCACATCGATCATGTGCCCCACGTCGGGTTCAGTGAATTTCAATTCCTGAATCAGTCCGCCGTTGCTGTCGGCAACAGGCACCAAAAGTGTGTGGGTGATAACCAGTTCTTCATTTTCCATAATATGTGACCTTGAGATTGTATTGAGTTAAGCGGCAAGAGCGCGGCGGACATCCCCGAAATGATCGACGCCGCCTGAGCGAAGAACACGTTCCCAAAAATCGACGTACCAAAGCTCTTCACCGTTCAGGTGAAATTCGTAATGCGTGACTTCTTTGAAGGAATGGGTGCAGCCCATAAAATCTTCCGGGCTGCCTTCATCGGGGGTCCATTCAACAATTGCGCCTTCAATGATTGCGCGTGCTGGTACGGTTGCCCCTGTCTTTTTATCGCGGACGGCAGCTGCAAAGACCCATCGATCAACTTTCCCCATTCCCCGGAATATATCCGTATCGAAGCCTTTGATTTCCATCGCAGGTTCGGGCGCTTCGATGCGAGGCAGAGCGAAATCTGCCGCCATAACTCCACCCCCAGGATTGTGGGACGCTGTGGCAAATTTAATTGCTGGGATTGTTAACTTGGAAATAGTTGTCGCACGGGATGTGCCGGCTTGTTCCGCACGGCGCACATCTACCGCTGCGAGCATATAGAGAGGCTGCATAGCAGTTCCTTTTGGTGGCTGTGGAATGAATGATTAAGCAGTCGCGTTAAGACGCGCGATGATTTCAGCAACGAGGCCATCAACCGCGGGGCGGTAACGGCGCACTTCATGGTTGGCGACCTTGAAGGCGGGTGCAGGCTCAATGCCGATATTCACCGTGAGGTGGCCAAGGCGGATCTGTTCCGGGCTGTTTTTGTCGGCGACAAATTTCACCTCAAAACCCAGAATGTCGTTATCAACCTTGTGATCCCGCAACATGAACTTCTGAGAGTTCAGCCATGCTTCTGCCGTGTCGGCAGTGATTTTCGGGCCAAGGAATTGGCGCGTAATCTGAGCCAGCTTAACCGTTAGATAATCGGCACCGCGCACCTGATGGATCTGCTTCCAGAGTTCACCGGTGTCGGTGTTATCTGTGCCGATGAAGACGAAACCGCCATCGGCAATGGCACCATCAACACCGGTTTCTCCCCGCGCAACAATCGACACATTGCCCTCAAGCATCTGCTGGCCTTCGGTCGAACCATCAAAGAGCGAGAAATTGATGTTTCGGGAAAGGCCTGCCAGCCCTTGAATTGGCTGATTGGCAATCGGATCAAACGGCTTGCCACCATGCTGATTGTCAATGGATGCAAAGAGACCTGCAATGCGCGGGCCCATTGGCCGCGTGACAATGTTGGTGCCCTCAAAAACCCGTGCTGCTACCCCGATCGGCATAAGACGCTGGGAGTTCATCGTCTCACGCGCTGATATCGCGAGCGCTGCTGATGTGTCATCAATATCGACGGGGGCAATTGCAAGCAGACGCTCGCATGCGGCGGGAAGGGCGGCAACGACAGGGTTCACGGTGTCAGCATCGGGACGCCATGCTGTTCGACCAGCCCAGATAATGCGCGGTGTGGCATTCACGGCTGAGGGAATCTCGGACACACTCGCGAGACATTCCGCAATCGCTGCAGATGTGACGGCAACATCGGTCCCTTCCTTGACGCGGAAGATGGTTACGTCCGCCCCGGCATTCAGTCCGGTAAGCTGTGCGTTGATCCCTTTGACAGCATCGGCGAGATAGCCGGTGCCAAGGGCTTCAACGGCATCGCCATTGCTTGTGGAAATGCGAACAGGTGTATCCTCTGGATATTCAGAAGCTGATGCATCGTTTGAAGTTTCGATGAGCAGTATTTTAGAAAAGTCTGCGCCGAGAACCGGCAACGGTTCGTCATTTGGCCGCGTGAAAGTCATGCCGAAAGTCGGTGTCGACATTGGGTTCGCTCCTTTAATTTTAGGGTATGCCCCGCCACGGGCTGATTTCGGCAACAAAAAACCCGGCGCGATGGCCGGGCTATCGAATATTATTAGGCCGCATTATGCGGGCTAGCTGTTAGTTTGCGAGTGGTAACAATCGTCGCGCAGCGCCCCGAACAAAGCGAATGCATCGGTTGAAACAGGCTGCCTACCACAAAAGAGACTTGCGACAAGCTAAATTCACCGCGTCAAGCTTGACATTCATTCTTACAAAAGCTGATGCTCTCGCGAACAATAATTCTTAGGCATATACTGGGCGAATATGAGTGGCCAACGGTCGCACCACAATCGACTATTCCTTCTCATTTTCATTGACTGAACCAGCACTGAATTAGATGCCGATTTCTTTATTATGCCCTGAAACTTATAACGGTCCGCTCAATATTCCTAGACACTCTAATGCCCCATAAGGTGGCGAGCCTACGCCGGGTTTTCCGTACAGAGCGCAATGCTTCTCGTTTAATGCGCGCCATAGCTCCCACCTTCTTGCTTTTCGCAATCGAAGCTACTTTTCGTCCATCTTCGATGCCACTCGCTAAATACCCAGTTTGTGGGGTAGCGCCATTAATCAGAATTATGTCTTGTATAGCGATTGCTGGCTGTATCTGCCAAAGCGAGAAATCATTAACTGTAGGGTCAAACAGATAATCATCAATAGGTGTCAAACCGGCCACGTAGTTTTGTAGCGCCTTATGTGCGGCGGCTTTGCTAATCACATAAGCACCTGAGCCCCAGTGTTTGAAGGCGAGTTGGGCCAGCTTCCGATCATTGTCTAGGTCAAACGCCTTTGTCGTAACGATTGTAGGCTCATTCACTGTTTCCAGCTTGATGATATCTGCGCCAGTTGGAATCCACGCAGTTGAATTTATGAAAAAGCCCGCATCGCTGGATAAATGCAGGTCATCTTCCATCACGACTGCATATTCGTCCGCACTTTCGACAATTTTTCTAAAAATGGCCAGGTGCGACTCTGCGCAAGCAATCTCTCCCACAGTCATGGGCTTGCCTTGCTGACGTTGCGCTCGATACTTGTCAATCTCATCATCGGTAAATAAATGGCCGTCAATCGCGGCAAGCCGTTCAAAGTCGATTGATTGTTGGTGTAAAATTTTCGTCATGCGCTCCATTCGTTCTGGTGCGCGATCAAGATTGACAATATAGCACTTCATAATGTTTTAACCTGTTATACCTTCGCCGTTCATTGTCATGTATCGAATTTTGATGCAATTGAGGTTTTATGGCCGTCCCTGTACTTCTTTATCATCAGATAGCAGCATTACCTCAAAGAAGGGTCCCCTACCAAGGTCTCTTTGTTCATCCCGATAGCTTTCGTCGGCAAATGCTATGTCTCAAATATCTAGGTTATAAGGGATTATCCGTTCGTGATGCTTGGCCGTATTTGCGAGGAAAAAAGCAAGGCAAGGTCGTGGTGATCACATTTGATGACGGCTTTTTGAATACGCTCGAAAATGCTGCACCCGTACTGGCCGATTGCGGGTTCACGTCCACCAACTATTTTGTAGCCAACCAGATTGGTGGCAGCAATATTTGGGATCGAGAGGATGGGATACCGGACACGCCATGCATGAACATGTTGCAAATGCGGGAGTGGGACGCATTAGGTCATGAAGTCGGGGCTCATACACTTGACCATGTTCTGCTACCTGAAACGGACGATCCCGAAGCACGGCGGCAAATCGCGGAATCCAAGCTCAAATTAGAGGACATGCTTGGAAAGCCGATAACGAATTTTTGCTATCCATATGGTGGGAACAACCCCATTCATCGTGAAATGGTGCGTGATGCTGGTTATGAAAGTGCGGTGACTACTGTCAGTAGGAGTGCCAAGCCGGACGATGACATATACGGAATCCCACGGCTGTATATCCGATATAGGCATTCGACTTTTGAGGCGCTTCTACGGATAATGCTAAAATAAAAAAGGCCAGGGGGGCCTTTTTATAGCTTTGCGGCTGCTCGCCAAAAATCGTCGCGTTGTTCTTCCGACCATTCAAACAAGATGCGAATTTTATCAGAGAGTGGATGCAACCGAGAAAAAGTTGTAGCTCCGATGATAAGCATTTCAGCATCAAATTGTTCGTCGTCAGGCAATTGGCTCACGAGAGCCTGCAACGCGGCGGGGATAGCGCCTCCCTGCAACGCAGTTTTGGCTTCATCCTTTGTGATCAGTTCCAAGGTAGCCAATTGCTGGAAGAATTGGCGGCGGCTTATTTCATCAGGGACAGGATCGTTGATAGGTGGTTCAACTATCGCCGTACCATTCCAGATTTTAGAGTAAACATCACCGCCTTTACCCCATGTGTAGCCGAAATCGTTATCTATTCCGATTATCTGAACGCCGGGGATTTGTAGTTGCTCAATGTCATCCCACATTGAGAAAATGCTCCCGTTTTCAAGTACGGCAATATAGAACGGGCTGGGGTCTGCTTGAATTAATGGCACTACGTCGCGGCCCTTTTCGTCAACCAAAAACCACGCCGTCGTTGTTTTATCGTCGTCGAGTACGACTGTCCTTAGTTCGCGGGAAAAGACGCCATATTCTTTCATACTGTCACCAGCCTCCTACGGCGTAGACTCATAAACTGATGCACCAGATGCGGACAGCGATGAGTTTGACAGCAGCCAGGAAATTGGCCGGGTTTTTGTCGTAACGTGTTGCAATGCCGCGATA
>NZ_JBDJNE010000031.1:0-17062 GCF_039674265.1 Brucella sp. TWI559 | reverse complement strand
TTGACGTTACGCTGATCGTGCCGATCGCAATGGAAGAGAAGCTCCGCTTCGCTATCCGTGAAGGTGGCCGTACCGTTGGTGCAGGCATCGTCGCTTCGATCATCGAGTAATGAGATTTGACTGGCGGTTACGCCGCCAGTCAGGCATTTTAAATGCCAAATAGGGGTATAGCTCAGTTGGTAGAGCGACGGTCTCCAAAACCGTAGGTCGCGGGTTCGAACCCTGCTGCCCCTGCCATTTTTAAAACGGGTGCTTACGGCTTGACTGTGAGCGCCCGTTTTCTATATTCTGGAGCATAAGCCTGATCGGATTAAAACGAGGGGCGGTAAGATTATGCTTTGTGTAATCGGTCCCGACGTGTTGGTCTCCTTCAATCAGATCAAAACGCTTTCAGGGTTGGATACATTTCCCGGCATGCTGGCCGGGCGAGCAGGGTCGCTGATACATGATTGAACGGTGTATTGAGCGAATTTCGTAAGGATCGGTGATCTCCGATAGGCCTGTATGGTATTCTTTTAACCAATGGGCTTGTTTTTTTTGAGAATCGATTCTATGTAACGTCAACAGACACGCGGTGCGTGGGGCTGAATCTTCAGCTTTGCGTACCGTATACGCGTGGGTTCCTGTTTTTGATTCGTTTTGGGTCGGAAATAGTGGTTCACCAAGCAAATAGAGTGGCAGATGGCATCCAAGACGAATCCGATCACCTTTTTTCAGCAGGTTCGCGCCGAAACGGCGAAAGTGACCTGGCCGACACGGCGTGAAACGATCATCTCGACGATCATGGTCGTGATCATGGCCTTTTTGGCTGCTACGTTCTTTTTTCTTGCCGATCAGCTTATGGCCTATGGCGTAGAATTTATACTTGGCCTTGGCCGCTAAGCAGGATTGGGGAGTTACGGGATGACAGCGCGCTGGTACATCGTTCACGCCTATTCCAACTTCGAAAAGAAGGTGGCCGAGGATATTCAAAGCAAGGCAGCTCAAAAAGGCCTTTCGGACCTTATTGAGCAGATTGTTGTGCCGACCGAGAAGGTTGTTGAAGTTCGCCGCGGCCGCAAGGTCGATGCTGAGCGCAAGTTCTTTCCGGGTTATGTTCTTGTTCAGGCGACGCTCACCGATGCTGTATTCTCGCTGATCAAGAATACGCCGCGTGTGACCGGGTTCCTTGGCGATTCAAAGCCGGTTCCTGTTTCGCAGAAGGAAGTGGATCAGATTCTGAATCAGGTTCAGGATGGTGCTGAGCGTCCGAAGACGTCTGTGACCTTTGAAATCGGTGAAAATGTCCGCGTTTCCGATGGTCCGTTTGCTTCGTTCAACGGCATTGTGCAGGAAGTTGATGAGGAGCGTGCGCGCCTCAAGGTTGAAGTTTCCATCTTCGGGCGTGCTACGCCTGTTGATCTTGAATACGGTCAGGTCGATAAGCTCTGATCGCTTTGCCCCTCGGGGCGTTCACCGTCAGCGGTGAATAAGGGTGGAAGGATAGGCGGCTTAGCCGGTCGCTGATTTCGCACCACCAAACTGCCAGTCAGTTTATCTGATGTCAGTCGAGAGCCGGGTTTCCGGCATTAATCGAGAACGCCGGTTTCCGGTATTTTTATGAAGGCAGAATGCAATGGCTAAGAAAATTGCAGGCCAGCTGAAGCTCCAGGTAGCAGCAGGTGCGGCCAATCCATCGCCTCCGATTGGTCCAGCTCTGGGTCAGCGCGGCATCAACATCATGGAATTCTGTAAGGCATTTAACGCTGCCACGCAGGAAATGGAAAAGGGTTCGCCTATTCCAGTCGTGATCACGTACTATCAGGATAAGTCTTTCACTTTTGTGATGAAGACGCCTCCGGTAACCTACTTCCTGAAGAAGGCTGCGAACCTCAAGTCTGGTTCGAAGGCTCCAGGCAAGGAAAAGGCCGGCACGATTGCGCGTGACAAGGTCCGCGAAATCGCTGAAGCGAAGATGAAAGATCTGAACGCAGCTGACATCGAAGCAGCTATGCGCATGGTCGAAGGTTCTGCCCGTTCGATGGGCCTGGAAGTGGTGGGCTAATACGATGGCGAAAATTTCCAAGCGCATTGCCAAGATCCGTGAAGGCGTTGATGTCAACAAGCTTTATGACCTGTCCGATGCAATCGGTCTGGTTAAAGAACGCGCTGTTGCAAAGTTCGATGAAACCATCGAAATCGCAATGAACCTCGGCGTTGACCCTCGTCATGCCGATCAGATGGTTCGTGGCGTTGTCAACCTTCCTAATGGCACTGGCCGTACTGTTCGCGTTGCTGTTTTTGCACGTGGCGACAAGGCTGAAGAAGCAAAGAAGGCTGGCGCTGACATCGTTGGTGCAGAAGAGCTGTTTGAAACCGTCAATAGCGGCAAGATCGAATTTGATCGCTGCATTGCCACCCCTGACATGATGCCACTCGTTGGTCGTCTTGGTAAGGTACTCGGCCCACGCGGTCTGATGCCAAACCCGAAGGTTGGTACTGTGACTGTCGATGTTGCAGCCGCTGTTACCGCTTCTAAGGGCGGTGCTGTTGAGTTCCGCGTTGAAAAGGCTGGTATCATCCACGCCGGTATTGGCAAGGTTTCCTTCGACAATCAGAAGCTCGAAGAAAACATCAAAGCCTTTGCTGATGCAGTTATCAAGGCGAAGCCTTCGGCTGCTAAGGGTGAATACGTTAAGCGCGTATCGATTTCTTCGACCATGGGCGTTGGCGTCAAGGTCGATCCGGCAACCGTTAAGGTCGTCGCTTAATTTCAGGGCTCCGGTTCGCCGGAGCCTTTGCCTGACCTTTCGGGGAGGGCAGTGGTCGCACGCCGGTGCTGCATAAGCAGTCGAAAGTGCAGAAATTCCGGATCGCAAGATCCGGATAGCCGGACGAAAGTCCGGTTATCCTGTCCGAGATTGCAGGCGGATCGAAACCTCCGGGTCAGATCCTTAAACCTATGGCCTGCATGAGACGTGGAATAACCCTGTTTCGCACGAATGTGCATGCAAGGTTTGAACCGTAGTTGCCTTTGAGTGAAGCCCGGTTTCCGGGATAGCTGAAGGGGACAGGATCCTCGAGCGTCGGGCCAGCTGTGAAGCTCGTCCGACAAAGGCAACCCGGCAGGATCATGTGATCCTGTCTACTGGAGAGAGACAGTGGATAGAGCGGAAAAACGCGAATTTGTCTCGTGGCTGAACGGTGCTTTTAAAGAGTCCGGTTCGGTCGTCGTGGCCCACTATACCGGTCTCACTGTTGCGCAGATGAGCGATCTTCGTTCAAAGATGCGTGACGCTGGTGGTACCGTTAAAGTCGCGAAAAACCGCCTTGCCAAGATCGCTCTTCAGGGCACGGAATCGGAAGGCATTGCTGATCTGTTCACAGGTCAGACGGTTGTTGCTTATGCAAACGACCCAATTGCTGCTCCGAAAGTAGCCGTCGAATTCGCCAAGGTTAACGACAAGCTCGTTATCCTCGGTGGTGCAATGGGTGCAACGACACTGAACGCCGATGGCGTCAAGTCGCTTGCTTCGCTCCCGTCGCTCGACGAACTGCGCGCAAAGCTGGTTGGAATGATCCAAACCCCGGCTCAGCGTCTCGCAGTACTTACCAGCGCACCAGCGGGCCAGATCGCTCGCGTTATT
This sequence comes from Brucella sp. TWI559, assembly GCF_039674265.1. Taxonomy (NCBI): domain Bacteria; kingdom Pseudomonadati; phylum Pseudomonadota; class Alphaproteobacteria; order Hyphomicrobiales; family Brucellaceae; genus Brucella; species Brucella sp. TWI559. The sequence goes on along the minus strand of NZ_JBDJNE010000031.1, from coordinate 13,436 downwards.
GGCGCGCACGCCCGGAAGAACGAGGCGGCGTAAGGCCGTTTTTCGCTGTCAATTGTTCAAACCTTGAAACTAAGGAAATATCAAAATGGCTGATCTCGCAAAGATCGTTGACGACCTGTCGGCTCTGACCGTTCTCGAAGCTGCAGAACTTTCGAAGCTTCTGGAAGAAAAGTGGGGTGTTTCGGCTGCTGCTCCTGTAGCAGTTGCTGCTGCTGGCGCTGCTCCTGCTGCTGCTGCTGAAGAAAAGACCGAGTTTGACGTCGTTCTCGCTGACGGTGGCGCAAACAAGATCAACGTGATCAAGGAAGTTCGCGCGATCACTGGTCTCGGCCTCAAGGAAGCTAAGGACCTCGTTGAAGCAGCTCCTAAGGCTGTCAAGGAAGGCGCTTCCAAGGACGAAGCTGAAAAGATCAAGGCACAGCTCGAAGCAGCTGGCGCTAAGGTTGAACTTAAGTAAGTTCGCTTTTCTGGCGGATGGTTTCCATCCGCCAGTTCAACTCTGGGCTTGCATCTGGAGTAAATGCATGAAAAGAAACGAAAAGTGCGGAAATAGGTTCTCTTTATGCAAATCATAGTCAGAGCGATTTTATCTACGACGTTCTGATCCTTTTAAACCCTTTTTCTGATGGCCTTGATCAGGCTTTCAGAAAACGGGTTTAGCCCGTTAGAAGGACCGCCGAGAGGCGGCGCACGATAAAGGCCGCAAGGCGTGAGCAAGCCGTAAGGCTATAGAACGAGGAGCGACGATGGCTCAGACCCATTCTTTCAATGGTCGCAAGCGCGTACGCAAATTTTTCGGCAAGATTCCCGAGGTCGCGGAAATGCCTAACCTCATTGAGGTTCAAAAGGCATCTTACGACCAGTTCCTCATGGTTGAGGAACCTGCTGGCGGGCGTTCTGACGAGGGTTTGCAGGCGGTTTTCAAGTCTGTTTTCCCAATCCAGGATTTCTCCGGCGCTTCAATGCTGGAATTCGTTCGTTACGAATTCGATGCACCAAAATTCGACGTTGACGAATGCCGTCAGCGCGATTTGACGTATTCGGCACCTCTCAAGGTGACGCTGCGTCTCATCGTGTTCGATATTGATGAAGATACCGGCGCGAAGTCCATCAAGGACATCAAGGAGCAGGACGTTTACATGGGCGATATGCCGCTCATGACAGACAACGGCACCTTCATCGTCAATGGTACGGAACGTGTTATCGTTTCGCAGATGCACCGTTCACCGGGTGTGTTCTTCGATCACGACAAGGGCAAGACGCACTCCTCGGGCAAGCTTCTGTTTGCTGCGCGCGTTATTCCTTACCGTGGCTCGTGGCTTGACATCGAATTCGATGCCAAGGACGTGGTCTATGCGCGTATCGATCGTCGCCGCAAGCTTCCGGCTACGACACTGCTGATGGCGCTCGGTATGGACGGCGAGGAAATCCTTTCGACGTTCTATAACACTGTCACCTATTCGCGTGACGGTGAAAACTGGCGTATCCCTTATTCTGTTGACCGCTTCAAGGGTATGAAGATCATCTCCGATCTCATCGATGCGGACACAGGTGAAGTCGTTCTCGAAGCTGGCAAGAAGCTGACCGCGCGCTCTGCAAAGCAGCTTGCTGAAAAGGGCCTGAAGTTCATCAAGGCAACCGAAGACGATCTTTTCGGTTCGTACCTTGCTGAAGATACCGTCAATTACGCAACCGGTGAGATTTATCTCGAAGCTGGTGACGAAATCGACGAAAAGGTTCTCAAGACGCTTCTCGACACAGGTGTGGAAGAGATCAAGGTTCTCGATATTGATCACATCAATATCGGTGCCTATATCCGCAACACGCTTGCTGTCGACAAGAACGAAAGCCGTCAGGAAGCACTGTTCGACATCTACCGCGTTATGCGTCCTGGTGAACCGCCGACAATGGACTCGGCTGAAGCCATGTTCAATTCGCTGTTCTTTGATGCTGAACGCTACGACCTTTCCGCTGTTGGTCGCGTGAAGATGAACATGCGTCTTGATCTGGATGCAGAAGACACCGTGCGCGTTCTGCGCAAGGAAGACATTATTGCTGTCGTCAAGATGCTCGTTGAACTGCGCGATGGCCGCGGTGAAATCGATGACATCGACAACCTCGGCAACCGTCGTGTGCGTTCGGTCGGCGAACTGATGGAAAATCAGTATCGTGTCGGTCTTCTGCGCATGGAACGTGCGATCAAGGAACGTATGTCCTCGATCGAAATCGACACGGTTATGCCGCAGGATCTGATCAACGCGAAGCCTGCTGCTGCAGCTGTTCGTGAATTCTTCGGCTCCTCGCAGCTGTCGCAGTTCATGGATCAGACCAATCCGCTTTCGGAGATCACCCATAAGCGCCGTCTTTCGGCTCTTGGACCTGGTGGTTTGACCCGTGAGCGTGCTGGCTTTGAAGTCCGCGACGTGCATCCGACCCACTATGGCCGTATCTGCCCGATTGAAACGCCGGAAGGCCCGAATATCGGTCTGATCAACTCGCTCGCTACTTTTGCCCGCGTCAACAAGTACGGCTTTATCGAAAGCCCGTACCGCAAGGTTGTCGATGGTAAGGTCACGTTCGACGTTGTCTATCTTTCGGCCATGGAAGAAGCAAAGCACTCGGTTGCTCAGGCAAATGTTGAGCTTGATGAGAATGGCAGTTTCGTAGACGAATTCGTCATCTGCCGTCATGCAGGCGAAGTGATGATGACGCCACGTGAAAACGTGGATCTGATGGACGTTTCGCCAAAGCAGCTCGTTTCGGTTGCTGCAGCGCTTATTCCGTTCCTCGAAAACGACGATGCGAACCGCGCTCTTATGGGTTCGAACATGCAGCGTCAGGCTGTTCCGCTTGTGCGTGCGGAAGCACCATTCGTCGGAACCGGCATGGAAGCGGTTGTTGCGCGTGACTCTGGTGCCGCTATTGCCGCTCGTCGCGGTGGTGTGGTCGATCAGGTTGACGCAACGCGTATCGTTATCCGCGCTACCGAAGACCTCGATCCGTCGAAGTCGGGCGTTGATATCTATCGTCTGCAGAAGTTCCAGCGTTCGAACCAGTCGACCTGTATCAACCAGCGTCCGCTTGTGCGCGTTGGTGATCCGATCGGTAAGGGCGACATCATTGCTGATGGTCCGTCAACTGATCTCGGCGATCTGGCTCTTGGCCGTAACGTGCTCGTCGCGTTCATGCCTTGGAACGGTTACAACTACGAAGATTCGATCCTCCTGTCGGAGAAGATCGTTTCGGAAGACGTCTTTACCTCGATTCACATTGAGGAATTCGAAGTTGCGGCACGTGACACCAAGCTTGGACCTGAGGAAATCACCCGCGATATTCCGAATGTTTCGGAAGAAGCGCTGAAGAACCTCGACGAAGCTGGTATCGTATACATCGGTGCTGAAGTGCATCCTGGCGACATTCTTGTCGGCAAGATCACGCCGAAGGGCGAAAGCCCGATGACGCCGGAAGAAAAGCTTCTGCGCGCCATCTTTGGTGAAAAGGCTTCCGACGTCCGTGACACCTCGATGCGTATGCCTCCGGGAACATACGGTACTATTGTTGAAGTTCGTGTATTCAACCGCCACGGCGTTGAAAAAGACGAACGTGCAATGGCGATCGAACGCGAAGAGATCGAACGTCTTGCCAAGGACCGTGACGACGAACAGGCGATTCTCGACCGTAACGTTTACGGCCGTCTCGTTGACATGATCGACGGTAAGGTTGCAGCCGCTGGCCCTAAGGGCTTCAAGAAGGGCACAACCATTACACGTGATCTCATCACCGAGTATCCGCGTTCGCAGTGGTGGCAGTTTGCTGTCGAAGACGAAAAGCAACAGGGTGAACTTGAAGCTCTGCGTGGCCAGTACGACGAATCCAAGAAGCTGCTCGAAGCACGCTTCATGGACAAGGTCGAAAAGGTACAGCGCGGCGACGAGATGCCTCCAGGCGTCATGAAGATGGTCAAGGTCTTTGTTGCTGTGAAGCGCAAGATCCAGCCAGGCGACAAGATGGCTGGCCGTCACGGCAACAAGGGTGTGGTATCCCGCATTCTGCCTGTCGAAGACATGCCGTTCCTCGAAGACGGTACGCATGCCGATATCGTGTTGAACCCGCTTGGCGTTCCAAGCCGCATGAATGTGGGCCAGATTCTGGAAACACATCTGGGCTGGGCTTGTGCTGGCATGGGTAAGAAGATCGGTGAGCTTCTTGATGTTTATCGCAAGACGGCAGATATTCAGCCGCTGCGCGATACACTGGAGCACATCTATCCAGACAACGACCGCAATGAACCGGTCCGGTCTTATGATGACGATGCTGTCCTCATGCTGGCCAATCAGGTGAAGCGCGGCGTGTCGATTGCAACGCCGGTGTTTGATGGTGCGGTGGAAGCCGACATTAATGCGATGTTGACCGATGCAGGTCTTGCGACTTCTGGTCAGTCGACGCTGTATGATGGACGTACGGGTGAACCGTTCGATCGTCAGGTGACTATGGGCTACATCTATATGTTGAAGCTCCATCACCTGGTCGACGACAAGATCCACGCACGTTCCATTGGACCTTACTCGCTCGTCACCCAGCAGCCGCTTGGTGGTAAGGCGCAGTTCGGTGGTCAGCGCTTCGGTGAAATGGAGGTCTGGGCTCTGGAAGCATACGGTGCGGCTTACACGCTGCAGGAAATGCTTACAGTCAAGTCCGATGACGTTGCAGGCCGTACCAAGGTCTACGAAGCGATTGTTCGTGGCGATGATACGTTTGAAGCCGGTATTCCAGAAAGCTTCAACGTTCTTGTCAAGGAAATGCGTTCGCTCGGTCTCAATGTCGAGCTGGACGATACACGCGACGAGCAGCCGGCACTTCCGGACGCGGCGGAATAAAAACATCAAGGCGCGCCATGGTTCTGCCGTGGCGCGCCCGTAAGGTGTTTCCAGCAAACGTGTAAAATGTTTTGCGCTCACGAAATGCCGAACGGAATGTGCAGTGAAAACTGCGTAATACCGCGATTTCTTTTCAAGATGGCAGGGATTTTCAGCCTGTCATTGACGACACACAGGGCGGCGGATCGCCCTCAAGGAGAACGGCATGAACCAAGAGGTCATGAATCTTTTCAATCCTCAGGCTCCGGCACAGACGTTCGATTCCATCAGAATCTCGATTGCCAGCCCTGAGAAGATTCTGTCCTGGTCATACGGCGAGATCAAGAAGCCGGAGACGATCAACTATCGTACGTTCAAGCCAGAACGCGATGGTCTCTTCTGCGCGCGTATCTTTGGCCCGATCAAGGATTATGAATGCTTGTGCGGCAAGTACAAGCGTATGAAATACAAAGGCATTATCTGCGAAAAGTGCGGCGTGGAAGTTACGCTGTCGCGCGTTCGCCGTGAGCGCATGGGCCATATCGAACTGGCGGCGCCAGTTGCGCATATCTGGTTTTTGAAGTCGCTGCCATCGCGCATCGGTACGCTTTTGGATATGACGCTCAAGGATATTGAGCGCGTTCTGTATTTTGAAAACTACATTGTTACCGAACCGGGTCTGACTTCACTGAAAGAGCATCAGCTTCTTTCGGAAGAAGAATATATGATCGCCGTCGATGAATTCGGCGAAGATCAGTTCACAGCCCTGATTGGTGCGGAAGCTATCTTTGAACTTCTGGCTTCGATGGATCTTCCAAACATCGCTGCAGATCTGCGCGTTGATCTGGCAGAAACTACATCGGAACTGAAGACCAAGAAGCTGATGAAGCGTCTCAAGATCGTTGAGAACTTCATGGAATCTGGCAACCGTCCTGAATGGATGATCATGAAGATCGTTCCGGTTATTCCACCGGATCTGCGTCCTCTGGTTCCTCTGGATGGCGGTCGTTTTGCGACGTCCGATCTCAACGACCTCTACCGTCGCGTGATCAACCGTAACAACCGTCTGAAGCGTCTGATCGAACTGCGCGCTCCCGGCATCATTATCCGTAACGAAAAGCGCATGTTGCAGGAAGCTGTTGATGCGCTGTTCGATAACGGTCGCCGTGGACGCACGATCACGGGTGCCAACAAGCGTCCGCTGAAGTCGCTCTCCGATATGCTCAAGGGCAAGCAGGGTCGCTTCCGTCAGAACCTTCTTGGTAAGCGCGTCGACTATTCGGGTCGTTCGGTTATCGTGACCGGTCCTGAACTGAAGCTGCACCAGTGCGGTCTGCCGAAGAAGATGGCGCTTGAGCTGTTCAAGCCATTCATCTACGCACGTCTTGATGCCAAGGGGTATTCCTCGACTGTCAAGCAGGCGAAGAAGCTGGTTGAAAAGGAACGTCCGGAAGTTTGGGATATCCTTGACGAAGTCATCCGCGAGCATCCGGTTCTTCTGAATCGTGCGCCGACGCTGCACCGTCTTGGTATTCAGGCATTCGAACCCACGCTGATCGAAGGCAAGGCCATTCAGCTGCATCCGCTCGTCTGTACAGCATTTAATGCTGACTTTGACGGTGACCAGATGGCTGTCCACGTTCCGCTGTCGCTGGAAGCGCAGCTTGAAGCCCGCGTGCTGATGATGTCGACCAACAACATTCTGCACCCGGCAAACGGCGCGCCGATCATCGTTCCTTCGCAGGACATGGTTCTTGGTCTCTATTATCTGTCAATCGTGGCAGACAAGGAGCCGGGCGAGGGCATGATGTTTGCCGATATGGGCGAACTTCAGCATGCTCTTGAAAACAAGGTTGTCACGCTGCACACCAAGATCAAAGGTCGTTTCAAGACTGTTGATGCAGAAGGCAATGTCGTTTCCAAGGTTTATGATACGACGCCGGGCCGTCTGATTACTGGTGAGCTTCTGCCGAAGCATCCGAACGTGTCGTTTGACATTTGTAATCAGGAGATGACCAAGAAAAACATCTCCAAGATGATCGACCACGTTTACCGCCATTGCGGTCAGAAAGAGACGGTGATTTTCTGCGATCGCATCATGCAGCTTGGTTTTGCCCATGCATGTCGTGCCGGTATTTCGTTCGGTAAGGATGACATGGTCATTCCTGACTCGAAAGCCAAGATCGTTGCAGAGACCGAAGCTCTGACGACCGAATACGAACAGCAGTACAATGACGGCCTGATCACTCAGGGCGAAAAGTACAACAAGGTCGTTGATGCCTGGGGTAAAGCGACTGACAAGATCACCGAAGAAATGATGGCCCGCATTAAGGCTGTTGAATTTGATCCGGTGACCGGTCGTCAGAAGCAGATGAACTCGGTTTACATGATGTCGCATTCGGGTGCCCGTGGTTCGGTCAACCAGATGCGTCAGCTTGGCGGTATGCGCGGTCTTATGGCCAAGCCGTCGGGTGAAATCATCGAAACCCCGATCATCTCGAACTTCAAGGAAGGTCTGACCGTGAACGAGTACTTCAACTCGACACACGGTGCCCGTAAGGGTCTTGCTGATACGGCCTTGAAAACGGCTAACTCGGGTTACCTGACACGTCGTCTCGTTGACGTTGCACAGGATGCGATTATTTCGGAAGTCGATTGCGGCGCCGAAATCGGTCTCACCATGCAGCCAATCGTCGATGCGGGTCAGATCGTTGCTCCAATCGGACAGCGCGTTCTGGGTCGTACGGCCCTTGATCCGATCCTGCATCCTGCAACCGGCGATGTTATCGTTGAAGCTGGCCGCATGATTGAGGAAAAGGACGTCGAAGTCATCGAAAAGGCTGGCATTCAGTCGATCCGTATTCGCTCGGCTTTGACCTGTCAGACGCGTAACGGCGTTTGCGCCAAGTGCTATGGTCGTGACCTTGCACGCGGCACACCGGTTAACCAGGGTGAAGCTGTTGGCGTTATCGCTGCACAGTCGATCGGTGAGCCGGGCACGCAGCTTACCATGCGTACCTTCCACTTGGGTGGTACGGCTCAGGTTGTCGATAGTTCGTATCTTGAAGCTTCGTATGAAGGCACCGTTAAGCTGCGTAACCGCAATGTGGTTCGCAACTCCGATGGCAACCTCGTTGTCATGGGCCGTAACATGGCGGTTCTGATTGTTGATGCTTCGGGCAAGGAACGTGCGGTTCACCGTGTAACCTATGGTTCACGTCTGTTCGTTGACGAAGGTGATGCAGTCAAGCGCGGTCAGCGTATTGCTGAGTGGGATCCGTACACCCGTCCTATCCTGACGGAAGTCGAAGGCTATATCGAGTTTGAAGATCTCGTTGATGGTCTTTCGGTTTCGGAAACGGCGGACGAATCCACGGGTATCACAAAGCGCGTCGTCATTGACTGGCGTTCGACACCACGTGGCGCGGACCTCAAGCCGGCTATGGTCATCAAGGACAAGAGCGGCAAGATCGCAAAGCTGTCGAAGGGTGGCGAAGCGCGCTTCCTGCTCTCGGTGGAAACGATCCTTTCGTTCGAGCCGGGTGCTCATGTTAACGCCGGTGACGTTATTGCGCGTCTGCCGATGGAAAGCGCAAAGACCAAGGATATTACCGGTGGTCTGCCACGCGTTGCGGAACTGTTCGAAGCTCGTCGTCCGAAGGACCATGCCGTCATCGCAGAGATTGATGGTACTGTCCGCTTCGGTCGCGATTACAAGAACAAGCGTCGCATCATCATCGAGCCAAACGACGATACGGTTGAGCCCGTTGAGTATCTGATCCCTAAGGGTAAGCCGTTCCATCTTCAGGATGGTGACGTTATCGAAAAGGGTGAATACATCCTCGACGGTAATCCTGCACCGCATGACATTCTGGCCATCAAGGGCGTGGAAGCACTTGCTTCTTACCTCGTGAACGAAATCCAGGAAGTCTATCGTCTTCAGGGCGTTCTGATCAACGACAAGCACATTGAAGTGATTGTTCGTCAGATGCTTCAGAAGATCGAAATTACGGAGCCGGGCGATACGGGTTACCTCACGGGTGATCACGTTGACCGTATTGAGCTTGACGAAGTGAATGATCGTCTGATCGAAGAAGGCAAGAAGCCAGGTTCGGGTAATCCGGTTCTGCTTGGTATTACCAAGGCTTCGCTGCAGACTCCTTCGTTCATCTCTGCTGCGTCGTTCCAGGAAACCACCCGCGTGCTTACCGAAGCTGCGGTTGCGGGCAAGATGGACACGTTGCAGGGGCTCAAGGAAAACGTCATTGTCGGCCGTCTCATCCCGGCTGGTACTGGCGGCATGACCAACCAGATCCGCCGCATTGCAACGGCTCGCGACGATCTCATCATCGACGAGCGCCGCAAGTCGACCGGTTCAACAGAAGCGAACGCGATGTTGACCGACATGACCAACAACGCAGCCGAATAGGCTGCGTGTTTGAACAAATAAAAAAGGCCGCCTTTCGGGGCGGCCTTTTTACGTTTGGATCAAAAGAAAAGGGCGGTTTGAAACCGCCCTTTGTCATTGGGAAAGCCGTTAACCGCTTTGCAGTTCGGCTATCCGCTACTTATTCCTCTTCGTCGTCGCCATCGAATTCGATGAGCGCGACTTCACCGGTCAGTGCTGTCTGCCAGGCACTCTTGTGTGGCTCTTCTTCCGGTTCTTCGGTGATTGTGCCCATCTCAACCAGCTCGGCTTCGTGATAGCCTTCTTCGGCGAGGATTGCGAGAACCGTCTGAACGAGATCTTCATCGTCGCCGGATTTCAGAAGAATATGGACTTCGATCGATTCCTCTTCACCTTCGTTCCAGACGTCGGCGATCACCAGATGGACAACCGGCGAATCGTTCTCTGTGGATGTGGGGGTGGATGACATTGAGAATTCCTTAATATTGTGTTGTTTTTCGACTCGGATGTGCTTCAATAGCGGCTGTTGGGGCCTTATGCTATGCTGGCACATGAAAATGACAGTTTTGCCGCGAAATAATCGCGATAGGCTGCTGAATGCGGCGCAATAACCTGTCCGGCGGCCACCAAAACGCGGCTTTGCGGCCTTTTGGTAAAGAAACTTAATGTCCTGCCCTTGACGAAACGCCCACAAACACGTATCAGCAGCCCATCTGAGCCGATGTGAGGCTGGCATTTTCGGAGCGACGCGCTCTGGAGTTCGCCTCAAACAGGGTTCGTTTTACGATCGAAATGCAACTTGCCGTTCGCATGAAGCTTTTGCTTCCTCTGCTTTTGTTCGGGGTGGCCGCTGATGGAGTGGCTGGTCCCGAATTTGTGCATGAGCACTCCGGTGAAACGGCCCTTATTGGGCGCCGATACGAGATTTTTTATAGAGGAAGGTTCAATGCCTACCGTAAACCAGTTGATCCGCAAGCCGCGTACTGCACCGGTAAAGCGTAATAAGGTTCCTGCTCTGCAGGCAAACCCACAGAAGCGCGGCGTTTGCACCCGTGTTTATACGACAACCCCTAAGAAGCCGAACTCGGCTCTTCGTAAGGTTGCCAAGATCCGTCTGACCAATGGCTTTGAAGTCATCGGTTACATTCCGGGTGAAGGCCACAACCTTCAGGAGCACTCCGTGGTTATGATCCGCGGCGGCCGCGTCAAGGATTTGCCGGGTGTGCGTTATCACATCATCCGCGGCGTACTTGATACCCAGGGTGTTAAGAACCGCAAGCAGCGTCGTTCCAAGTACGGTGCAAAGCGTCCTAAGTAAGAATTTTCCGGGGATACCGGCCGCCAGAATGGCGAGTTGAGCCCGATGTAATTGAAAGAATGAGACGAAATGTCCAGACGCCATAAAGCAGAAAAGCGTGAGATTAATCCGGATCCAAAGTTCGGTGATCTCGTTATCACGAAGTTCATGAATGCAGTTATGCTTCATGGCAAGAAGTCGGTTGCTGAAAGCATCGTATATGGTGCGCTTGAAGCAATCGAAGCCAAGGCGAAGTCAGAGCCGGTCGCGCTGTTCCATCAGGCGCTCGACAATGTTGCTCCGCATGTTGAAGTCCGGTCGCGCCGCGTTGGTGGTGCAACCTACCAGGTTCCGGTCGATGTGCGTTCAGAACGCCGCCAGGCACTTGCCATCCGCTGGCTGATCAATGCAGCTCGTGGTCGCAACGAAACAACGATGGTTGACCGTCTGTCCGGCGAATTGCTGGATGCGGCAAACAACCGTGGTTCCGCTGTCAAGAAGCGTGAAGACACGCATCGCATGGCAGAAGCCAACCGCGCGTTCTCGCATTACCGCTGGTAATCGTCGAACCCTATTCAAAGAGCAAAAACATGGCCCGCGAATATAAAATCGAAGACTACCGCAATTTCGGTATTATGGCTCACATCGACGCCGGTAAGACGACGATGACCGAGCGTATCCTGTTCTATACCGGTAAGAACCACAAGATTGGTGAAACCCATGATGGCGCGTCCACCATGGACTGGATGGAGCAGGAGCAGGAACGCGGTATCACCATCACGTCTGCTGCTACGACCACGTTCTGGCAGGGGCAGGATGGCAAGAAGCGCCGCTTCAACATCATCGACACCCCGGGCCACGTTGACTTCACGATTGAAGTTGAGCGTTCGCTCCGCGTTCTCGATGGCGCAATCGCTCTTCTCGATGCGAATGCTGGTGTTGAGCCGCAGACTGAAACTGTATGGCGTCAGGCTGAGAAGTACCACGTTCCACGTATGGTCTTCGTCAACAAGATGGACAAGATCGGTGCTGACTTCTATCGTTGCGTAGAAATGGTTGGCTCGCGTCTTGGTGCAGTCGCTCTTCCAGTTCAGCTGCCAATCGGTGCTGAAAACGAGTTTGAAGGCGTTATCGACCTTATCGAAATGAAGGCCCTGACTTGGGATGGCACAATCGGCGCATCTGCGACCGTTGGTGAAATTCCTGCAGACCTTAAGGATAAGGCTGAAGAATACCGCGAAAAGCTCATTGAGCTGGCAGTGGAAATCGATGAAGCTGCAATGGAAGCTTACCTCGAAGGCAACATGCCTACGAATGATGAGCTGCGTGCACTGATCCGCAAGGGCACCATCGACGTTAAGTTCCATCCTGTTCTTTGCGGTACAGCGTTTAAGAACCGTGGCATTCAGCCGCTTCTCGACGCTGTTGTTTCGTTCCTTCCTGCGCCGACCGATGTTCCTGCGATTAAGGGCATCGACGTTAAGACGGAAACCGAAACGACCCGTGAATCTTCGGATGAAGCACCACTTTCGATGCTCGCATTCAAGATCATGAACGATCCGTTCGTTGGTTCGCTGACATTCGCTCGTATCTATTCGGGCAAGCTGACCAAGGGCATTTCGCTCGAAAACACCGTTAAGGGCAAGCGTGAGCGTATCGGCCGTATGCTGCAGATGCACTCCAACTCACGTGAAGACATCGAAGAAGCTTTCGCAGGCGACATCGTTGCTCTGGCTGGCCTCAAGGAAACCACAACAGGTGATACGCTCTGCGATCCACTGAAGCCGGTTATTCTTGAACGCATGGAATTCCCTGATCCGGTTATCGAAATCGCGATTGAACCTAAGACCAAGGCCGACCAGGAAAAGATGGGCATTGCGCTCAACCGTCTGGCTGCTGAAGATCCTTCGTTCCGCGTTAAGTCTGATGAAGAATCCGGCCAGACGATCATCGCTGGCATGGGCGAACTTCATCTCGACATTCTCGTCGACCGCATGAAGCGTGAGTTCAAGGTAGAAGCAAATGTCGGCGCGCCGCAGGTTGCTTATCGTGAATCGATCACACGTCAGGCTGAAATCGATTACACCCACAAAAAGCAGTCGGGTGGTTCGGGTCAGTTTGCGCGCGTCAAGATCATCTTCGAACCACATGAAGGCGATGACTTCATCTTCGAATCCAAGATCGTTGGCGGTGCTGTTCCTAAGGAATACATCCCTGGCGTTCAGAAGGGTATCGAAAGCGTCATGGGTGCGGGTCCGCTTGCTGGCTTCCCAATGCTCGGCGTGAAGGCAACCCTGATCGACGGTGCATACCACGATGTTGACTCTTCGGTTCTCGCCTTCGAAATCGCTGCCCGTGCAGCGTTCCGTGAAGGTGCACAGAAGGCTGGCGCACAGCTTCTTGAGCCAATCATGAAGGTTGAAGTGGTAACGCCTGAAGATTACGTCGGTGACGTAATTGGCGATCTGAATTCACGTCGTGGTCAGATCTCGGGTACGGAAGCACGTGGTATTGCGACGGTCGTCAATGCAAATGTTCCACTGGCCAACATGTTTGGTTACGTGAACAACCTGCGTTCGATGTCTCAGGGTCGTGCACAGTACACCATGCAGTTCGACCATTACGAGCCGGTTCCGACTGCGGTCGCACAGGAAATTCAGAAAAAGTTCGCGTAATCTTTGATTACGCCAAATATTAAAAGAGCCTGAGCAGGCTAGATATTAGGAGAGCTCAGATGGCAAAAAGCAAGTTTGAACGCAATAAGCCACACGTAAACATCGGCACGATTGGTCACGTTGACCATGGTAAAACGTCGCTGACCGCAGCAATCACCAAGTACTTCGGCGATTTCAAAGCGTATGACCAGATCGACGCT
>NZ_JBDJNE010000030.1:0-18361 GCF_039674265.1 Brucella sp. TWI559 | reverse complement strand
GCGTTCTGTAAGTTCATAGCGGCGACGTGACATCAAAGACCTCCAAATCCGAAACCTTTGAATCACTAATCCATTCAAATAGCTAGACTATTTATGAGTGCACGACCTAGATGTCCCCTTTGATTTTAGACAATAGGAGTTTTTCGGCGGAAAGAGATTTTCCGTCGTGCTAAGAACAAGCTGCTGGAACTCGCTGAAACCGGCCACCTGTTATGGCTGTGAATGCTGGATTACGTGCCTGATAGGAGCGAAGCGCTCCTCCCCATCATCAACTCAGATCCCCATCTGGATTTCCACTGCATAATTTCCGAAAATTGAAACCGTTTAAGGTAAAATTACGCAGCAAGTATAAAGTGTTAGAGTGACCTTTATGTGCCTGGCAGGCACATGGCGTTCTAAAGCTTGCAGTGACGTGCCATCATTTCGGCAACGTCTTCCCGCCCCTCTTCGCGCAGTTTTTTGATTGCAGCACTCATATCTGCCGACCGTTCGTCCTGCCCGAGCTTGAACTTGATTTCCATCTTCTCAATCGGCATTTCGTAGCCAACGATATTGGGCAGACGCCGTTCCAGACCGCCGGGGCCGAGTTCCTTCATCTGCCAGGGCTTGTCACGACCCTTTTCCATATGCTTGACAAGCTCGTGAAGATGTTTGGCGGTCGCTGCTTCCGACAGGATTTTGGGCGTGCCGTGGATATGAGCAACCATGAAGCTCCAGGTCGGCGCGCTGTCCCTTTCCGGATAACCCGGATACCAGGACGATGACACATAATGACCCGCATCCATCAGGATTGCGATTGATGGCAGGCTGCGCTTCAGAAACTCAACATGATCGTTGGATGCTGCAACATGCGAAACCAGCGTACCGTTTTCGCCGCGTGTCCGATCCATCATGAAGACAGGGTGCGATATCGCAACGCCACCCTCATGACTGGTGATCAAAGTGCCAAGCACCGTTCTGTCAACGAGATCGAAAACCTCGGTCGTATCGGACGGTTGGAAATAGGGCTTTGTGTAGAGCATCGCTTGTCTCTTGATTTCAGGCGTGAATGGCGGGCAGACGATCAGACCATGGACACATGGCTTCTAACTGACCTGCCAGTTCGAATAGCAAATTTTCGCCCCCATAAGGGGCAATGAACTGGCTGCCAATCGGGAAACCATCAGATGTTTCATGCAGTGGAACACTCATTGCAGGCAGGCCGGCGGCATTGACCGGATGGGTAAAGGTCGTCAGGTCCAGAAACTGTCGGGCAAAGCCCTTCCAATCGGCTGAGCGCACGTCGAGCATGCCAAGCGGAAACGATCCAATCGGCATAACCGGGCTTAGCACCACATCGCATTCTTCAAACAGACGACCAAAACTGCGCGCCGTACTGTTCGCCGTCAAACGCGCATGAATAACCTCTGTGGCGGTCAAGCCATAGCCGTAAGCAGCCAATCCCAGATTTGATGGCTCAAAATAAAGATCATTAGCGGGCTTCGCCGTTGTTGCGGCAACATCCGCCACTTCAATTGCCGTGTAAACGGCGATCAGTTTTTGTATGGCGTCTGCAAGCCGAACACCGTCAAAATCAGGCTTGACCCAAACGACGCTATGCCCGAGTTGTTCGCACAGCGCAATCGTTGCCTCCAGTGCTGCAACTGCCTGCTCGTCCAGATCATGACGGAGATCAGACTGTTGCCAGAGACCGATACGAAGCCTTCGCGGTGCCGTTCTGACACTGTCGACGAACAAGTCTTTTTTGGCCGGGGCCGCATAAAGCGAACCCGGTTCCAGCGCATCTGTGAGATCCAGCATCATCGCGGAATCACGAACCGAACGCGTCAAAACATGATGGCTGACCATTCCGCCCCAGTTTTCTGTCGAGACCGGACCGCAGGGGACACGCCCGCGTGACGGGCGCAGCCCGAAAAGTCCGCCACAAGATGCGGGAATGCGGATCGAGCCGGCTCCGTCATTGCCATAGGCCACAGGCACCATACGTGCAGCAACTGCCGCTGCTGCACCGCCAGAAGAACCGCCAATGCTGCGTTTTATATCCCAGGGATTAAGCGCCGGACCATGCAGCGAGGATTCCGTTGCGATGTTACAGGAAAATTCAGGCAGATTGGTTTTACCCACCACCACCAAACCAGCCGACTTATAGCGTTTGACGAGTTCATGATCGCGCTGCGAGGTATTTCCCTCTGCGGCCCGACACCCAAAGGACATCGCTGCACCGGCATAGGAAGGACAATCATCCTTCAGCAGCACAGGAACACCACTGAGCGGACCCTCCGGCAACACTTTAAGCTGTTCTTCCGCCTGGTCGCGCATCTCATAGATCACCGCATTCAGATCGGGATTGCAACGATCAATTGCTGCAAATGCCTCCTGAACAGCCTCACGCGGCGACAGAATTTTTGCGCGAATGGCCTCTCCCAGACCGACCGCATCGGTCCGGGTGTAGTCAAAGGATGTAGACGTCATGGGTTTATCCCAATGCTAAGCCCGCAAAGCGGAGCGTTTTACTGTTCCTTGCTGATCATCCAGAAGCGATCTGTATCGCCAGCCCAGCCTTTGTAATTATTCACCTTGGGACCAGTCGCCGTGATGGACGGCAAATTGACCAGACCAAGGATCGGAACCTGCTCACCCATCAGAGTGTTGAGTTCGTTAAAGAGCTTCTTGCGTTCTTCGACGTCGCTTTTCGCAGAAACTTGGCTGAGAAGGTCTTCAGCCTTGGCATCGTCCCACTGGCGTGCGGCATCGACCTTCTTGTCACCAATCATCGACTGGAAAGACAGCAGCGGATCAAGGCGGGCTGAATAAGCGAAAACCGCAAGTTCATAGGCGCCACGGCGATACTGGTCGAGCTGGGTCGCCCAGTCACGCACTTCGAGCTGCGCATTGATGCCGGAGGCTGCAAGGAATGCCTGAATGATCGTGGCAACCTGCACACGATTCTGGCGGTTGGCAACCAGAAGGCTGATCGGTTCTCCCTTATATCCGGCCTTGGTCAGCAGTTCCTGCGCTTTGGCTGGATCATATACAGGCCAGGCAGCCGCCTGATTATCCGAATAGATGGTGTTTGGTGCAATCACCGATGGGTTCGGTGTATACATCCCCTCGCCTATGGCGGCGGCAAGCTGATTAAGATCAATTGCATGAGCAATCGCCTGCCGCATCTGTGGATCTTTCAGCTTATCGGAAGCGGACTGAATCTGAAGCACCATCCATGCAGGCGTCTGCTGCACATTAACCTTCATGCCTTTTGCTTCCAGGTCCTTGACGCCTGTTGGCTCCACTTCGTCGATGAAGTCGATCTCACCGGAAAGCAAACCATTGGTGCGGGTGCTTGAATCAGGAACAGTCATGAACTGAATGGTCTTTACATGACCTTTCTTGTTCCCCACCAGACCGTCGACATCGCCGGGCAGAGCCGCGTAATCATCGAAACGGGTCAGGTCCAGATAACGACCACGCTCCCATTTGGAAAAAGCATAGGGACCGGTGCCAATCGGCTTTACAAACTTGCCATCTGCATCAACGGATTCCGGGCTCAATATCCATGGCGTGCACTGGATGGTAGCCATGGTAATGACGAAGTTTGGCGCAGGTGCCGCAAAGCTGAAGCGCACCGTGCTGTCATCAACAGCCTCGACCGACTTCAATTCGGAATCGACCTTGCCATTATAGCGATTGACGCATTGAAACGCTGTATCCGGCTTGAGATAGCGCTCGAAATTCCAGACGACATCCTTGGCGGTCAGGTCTTTGCCATTCTGGAACTTGACGCCTTTGCGCAGCTTGAATTCATAGACTGTATGATCGGCATTTGTGGTCCAGCTCTCGGCCAACATCGGCTTGATGGCAAGATCGTCACCATAAGCCACCAGACCTTCGGCGATATGGGCTACAACCATATCGGCATTGGCATCGCGATTGACGCCCGGATTGATGCTTGCCACATCTGAATGAATGGCGACGCGCAAGGTCTCATCGTCCGCAGCATGTGCCTGGAAGGATGTGGCGCTGAGACCAAGAAGCGCAATGCCGAATGCAGAGCGCAGTGAAATTGGATTGAACATTTTGGTTTCCCCTTTTTGTTTTTAATTTTACGGCCTGATCAGCTTTGCGACCTCAGCACATCCGCGAAAAATGCCTCGACCGGCTCCAGCACTTTGAAAGGCTCGTGAGCCACACCCGGAACTCTGTCCTTGCGAACCGCAATACCGTGAGCTTCAAACGACCTGGCCAGTGCTTCAATACGGTCGATCCGGCAATCACCCTGAAGGTCGGCGCCGTCCATCCAGAAGGCGCTGTCACGCGGAATGGCGATTTCCCAGGTCGCGGTATCTTCCTGACCAATCACTGTTTGAACGCTCACGCTTCTCATCGCTTCAAGATCAATGCGGCAGCCAAAACGTGCTTCGACATCGCGAATGCCGACCCACCAGTCATAATCAGAATTGAGCAGGGTCACGACGCCCGGCGCTCCGATAGAGACGGCCTTGAGCCTGTGGGGATGCAGCATGAAAAAGCGCTGGCAGAACTGCCCGCCGCCCGAAAAACCGTACATGATGGCGCGATTGCTTTTAAGGCGATATTTGGCGGCCACTTCGTCGATCATCGACAGCAGAATATGATCAAAGCGAATGCCGTGAAACTCGATGCGCTTGTAGTTGGCAAGATCGTCCTGCACGACGATGCCAGCAGGGAACAGCGGTGCCAGTACAATGCAGCGGTTTTTTTGCGCAAAACTTGCAAAGTGATCGCGGTATTGTGCCGCCGTCCGCCCCGTTCCGTGAATGATCACGATCAGTTCGTGCGTCTCGGTGCCGTCCTCGTTATAGTCTTCAGGGACATAAAGGCAGTAGCTGAAACGCTGATCGAATTGGCTTGCAAAAAACGTGGTCGCTCCGAAATCGTAGAAGCTGAGTTTTTTGCCATGGCCCTGCCGCTTGGTGGCAGGCTTTTCCTCAGTGGTGGACATGACCGCCCTCCTCTCCGGATTTCCTATTTGCATTATCGCCGCGCCATTTGAGTTTGACGCCACCCTCGTCCGTCAGTTCGAGCATCGGAATGGCTGACAAAAGACGGCGGGTATAATCGTTCTGCGGCGCGTCGAAAATCTCGTCACGCGTTCCCTGTTCGATAATGCGTCCGTCATTCATGACGATCACACGATCAGCAATTTGTTCAACCACACCCAGATCATGGGTAATGAACAGGCAACCGAAGCCATAGCTTTGCTGGAGCTTTGCGAAGAGATCGAGAACCTGCGCACGCACCGTTACGTCAAGTGCCGAGACGGCTTCATCGGCAATGACAAAAGCCGGACGGCGCACGAGCGCGCGCGCAATCGCCACACGCTGACGCTGACCACCCGACATTTCATGCGCATAACGATTGGCATAATCTCCACCGAGGCCAACATCCTCGAGTGTTTCGGTAACACGGTCCGCTTTCTGGCTGGACGAAAGCTCTTTCGAGAAGCGCAGCGCCTCACCGACCAGCGCGCCCACTTTCATCCGCGGGTCGAGCGATGAATACGGGTCCTGAAACACCATCTGCGTGTGATAACGAT
This sequence comes from Brucella sp. TWI559, assembly GCF_039674265.1. Lineage (NCBI taxonomy): Bacteria > Pseudomonadati > Pseudomonadota > Alphaproteobacteria > Hyphomicrobiales > Brucellaceae > Brucella > Brucella sp. TWI559. The sequence continues at coordinate 12,789 of NZ_JBDJNE010000030.1, read as the reverse complement.
AATCCTGATAATGGGATGAACGTCTCTCGACAGGCTGTCCCTTGAACAGCAACTTCCCTTCGCTCGGCTTGATTAGCCCGGCCATCACGCGTGCGGCTGTGGTCTTGCCCGAACCGGAGCCGCCAACCACGGCAACAACCTCGTTTGGCATAACGTCAATCGTAATCCCGTGCAGGGCTCGCTTTCCGCCAGCTTTCTTGAACCAGCCGCCCCGACCTTCAAAATCAACCACAAGATCGCGCACGCTGATCAGCGGTTCAGCTTTTGGAATAGTGCGCGCAGGCCCACGAACCGGCAATGTCGAGAGCAGTTTACGGGTGTAATCATGCTGGGGCCTTGCCAGAACATCAGCGGTATCGCCCGTTTCAACCACTTCGCCATGGCGCATCACAACCACACGGTTGGAATAGCGCGCGATCATTGGAAGATCGTGGCTGATGAGCAAAACGGTGGTGCCACGTTCTCGCGTGAGATCGACCAGCAACTCCATGACCTCGCGCTGGATAACCGCATCAAGCGCAGTGGTCGGCTCATCCGCAATCAGCAGATCGGGCTTCATCAGCATTGCGCAGGCGATCATGATGCGCTGGCGCATTCCGCCTGAGAACTCATGTGGAAACGCCTCAATCGCCCGATCAGGATCGGCAATACCGACACGCAACAACATGGCTCTGATCCAGTCAGCATATTGCGCTTTCTCAGCCGGAAAATGCAGTTCAAGCCCTTCTTCAAGCTGCCGCCCGATGGTCAGCGATGGGGTAAGCGAAGTCATTGGCTCCTGAAAGATCATGGCAATGCCATCACCGCGAAGGCCGCGCAAAGCAGCTGGCGACATCGTTGACACGTTCTGCCCCTTGAAGCGGATCGCACCATGACTTGTTTTGATCGACGACGGAACCAGCCCCATGACCGCCCGCGCAAGCATGGTTTTGCCGGAGCCGGATTCACCAACGATACCGAGAATTTCGCCAGCATTTATAGAGAAGGAAGCGCGTTTGACGATCTCCAGCGCACTGTCACCAACACGCAGACTCACATCGTCGATTTGAAGCAGGGGGGCGGAAGTCATGAGCGCTTCCTCATGCGTGGGTCGAGGCGGTCGCGCAACGCGTCACCAAGAAGATTAATACCAAGCAGCGACAGCGAAATTGCAAGGCCGGGGAAAATACCGAGCCAAACGGCCTGCTCAATGAAATTGCGGCTTCCGGCCAGCATATTGCCCCATGTCGGCGCTGGCGGCGGCACGCCCAGCCCCAGAAAGCTGAGCGAGCTTTCTGCGAGAATTGCCCAGCCGCACATCGACGTTGCCATGACCAGAACCGGTGCCAGACAGTTGGGCAGAATATGACGCACCATCGTATAGATTTCCGAATTCCCCATGACGCGGGAAGCCTCAACGAACTCCCGTTCACGCAGGCTCAAAACCGTGCCACGGACCACGCGGATCACCGAAGACATATAGGCCAGAGCAAGCGCTAAGATGATGCCATTCTTGTTGGCGCCAAAGACGGCCAGCAAACCAAGCGCCATCAATATGCCGGGGAATGCAAGCAGTGCATCATTGACCATCATCAGTATCCGGTCAAACCAGCCGCGCAAAAAGCCACTGAGAGCCCCGACAAGCACACCGCCGAGCGTGGCAAGGAAGACTGTAAACACGCTGATCGAAACGCTGGCCGATGCGCCTCTCATAAGACGGCTCAGCTGGTCGCGCCCAAATTCATCCGTACCCAGCCAATGGGCTGCACTTGGCGGTGCAAGACGCGCGGCAAAGTCCAGCGCGAGCGGGTTATAAGGCGTCCAGAAGGAACCGACTACCGCTATCGTGAGAAGCGTAGCGGTCAGAGTTCCGCCGATCAGTGCGTTGAGAGAGATGTTTTTCATTTCGCCGTCACCTTCGGGTCGAAGAACGGATAGAGAAGGTCCACGATCAGATTGACCAGCACATAAACGCAGGCTGTGAACAGCAAGCAGCCCTGAATGACGGGATAATCGCGAGCAAAGATCGCATCAACCAGAAGCCTGCCAAGTCCGGGAATCGTGAAAACCGTTTCCACAACTGCAATACCGCCAAGTAGATTGCCAAGGATCAGCCCCAACAATGTCCAGGTCGGGCCAAACGCATTACGGAAAGCATGACGCCACATCACGGTTGCTTCCGACAGTCCCTTGGCGCGGGCATGGGTAATGTAATCGAGATTGAGCACTTCAAGCGTCGAGGCGCGCGCCATGCGCAGGATGACGCCGATTTCATGCAGAAACAGTGTGGTGATCGGCAGAACCAGATAGAGAAACGCTTTCCATGGGTTCTCTCCGAAACTGACATAGCCGACAATCGGCAACCAGCCGAGCTTGAGGCCAAAGGCCAGCAACAAGAGCAAGCCCATCCAGAATGCCGGAACCGAAAGCAGCAAAGTGGCACAGGTCACAAGCGTCAGATCGGTCAGGCTGTTCTGCTTCCATGCTGCGATCATTCCGAGCGGAACAGCGACAAGCGTCGAAAGCACCACCGCAGACAACACAATACGCGCACTCACCGAAAAGCGCTCCAGAACCAGCGGCAGCACCGGCTGCTGGTTGGCAATCGAAATGCCAAGATCGCCATGCAAAACGTTACCGCCCCAGATCAGAAACTGGGTGAAGATGCTGTGATTGAGGCCCAGTTGCTCGCGCAGCGCAGCCAGCGTCGCAGCATCCGCAGAATCACCCAGCATCAGGGCTGCTGGATCGCCCGGTATCAACCGAACGATCACAAACACAGCCACTGCCACGATCAGCAATGTTGGGATGGCCATGCCTATTCTGGAGAGCGCAAAGCGCAGCATTTCTTTAGCCTTCGATAAAGAGGGATTGCGCGCGCGGCGCGGCATCGGACGGTAACGGCGTATAATCTTGTAGACAGTAGGTCGCAAACTGGCGGTTCAAGGCCGGCAACGGCGCAATTTCCATGATGCCAAGCGCTGCTTCCATCACCACCATGGCAACTGTAGCCGTGATATTGTCGTGATTGCCGGGACGCGGCGGGCGGCAGACTGCATAAGGTGTCAGGAAGTCGTCAAACAGCGCTTCCTTCAGCTCTTTGCGGCCAATTTTTCCACCATGCGATTCAAGAGACTGTCGAACGCGCCAATCACGATAGAAGCTTTCAGGCACAAACGGGATACCGGTGTCGCGCAGCTTCGTCAGCGCAATTGGGCTGACCCAATGGTTGGCGTGAACGATCAGATCATTCTCCGGCAGGATCGGAAAGGATTCATCCGGCGCGCATTCAAAATCGATGCCGAAACCGGCGCTCGTCGCAATCATGATATTGTTTGAGCAGGATTTTGGTGTCGAAGCCACAGCCTTGATTGCTTTTGCAAAATGCTCTTGCTCCAGCACCTTGCGGCGCACCAGACCCAGAGGAACGCCCAGCTTCTTATAGTCGCGTTCGCATTCAAGATAATTTGCAGTAATCGAAATGCCAGCCTCATTGAAGCCGCTGCGCGCCAGACCACCAGCCTCGACAAACGTCACAAAATCGGGACCGTTATTGTTGCGGACACGCAGCACAATACCGGTTTCCACACATTCAGAACGCCAGTCCCAGTTCTGGCCGTGAACCAGATTACCAGAAGCACTTTTTGCAGGCATGATGAGAGCGCCGGTGCAGCCATCATCCTGCTCTTCGGGATCAGGCGAACCCGTTTCCGCACGCGCCATCGCAACAACTTCCGTGCGCGCATTGATCATGACGATCTGCTCAAATGGCACATCCGCACCTTTGGCGATGCCGCGCATTTCCTCGACATAGGACGCGTCGAATTCTTCAATCCGACCTGCGAATTCTTCGATGAGGCTTTGCCTGCGTTCTGGCGAAAGACCAAATGCATCGAGCGTGCCGGAATAAAGACCTGCGCTGCGCCGAATGCGTTCTCCTGCCAGCACCCCATATTGGCGCCCGCGCTCTTCCGGTGCGCCCGAAACGGTAATGAATGGAAATGGGGTAACTGACATACTCAATCCATATTTTGTATTTTGTATCTTCTTAATACAATTCACATTCAATCATTGCGGAGTCAACAGTTTTTTATTATAATATGAAACAATTTGATTTATACCCTTCCTACAGAGAGTCAGCCTGTCATTCCAATGGGATAGGCTATACGAGAAAGAAATAGCCTATTGCGAAATATCCCGTATTCTTTGAGCATAGGCTCATGGGAGAGCACACATTCAGAGGGCGATGCGCGTGAATATGGACGTTAAGAGATCAACGGAAGGCGAATCCGGCCTGAGCAGTCTTCAGGCGGAGGTTGCGCATAAAATGATCTCGCTCATATCCGCTGATCGCTGGAATATCGGCGATCGGCTGTCGGATGCGGCCATTGCAAAAGAGCTTCGTGTGTCGCGCTCACCCGTGCGTCAGGTGCTCAATCTTCTTGTGCAGCAGGGTATTGTCAGCCAGACACCCAATCGCGGTTATCAGCTGCACCACATTCCTGAGCCAGACGAACTCAACGACAATCTACTGCCGCCATCGGAGTCCGAAGAGCTCTACCGGCGTCTGATGAGCGCGCGCGCCTCTGGCGCAGTTGGCGATGAAGTGTCCGAAGCCGAACTTGCTGATCAACTGGGCGCAACACGAGGCGCAGTGCGCAGGGTTTTAATGCGCTTTGCAACGGAAGGTCTGGCAGAACGCCTGCCCGGTCATGGATGGCGATTTGCCGAGTCGCTCGACAATGAACGCGCCGTCAATGAAAGCTATGCTTTCCGTCTTGTGATCGAATGTGGCGCTCTCGCTCAGGCGGAATACACCCCTGACCAAAGCCAGCTTGCTGCTCTCCAACGTGAGCAAAAAGAGATACTGGCCTTGCCGCTTCAAAGCCTCACAAGAGATATTTGGTTCAACGCCAATGCAAATTTCCATGAAACCATCGTTTCTTGGGCAAATAATCGCTTTTTCACGCAATCAGTTCGCTGGCAAAACCATTTGCGCCGTATGACGGAATACTCTGACTTTGACCTTTTGGGTGAAGAGCGGATCCGGAAGGCTTGTAAGGACCACTTAGGCATTCTGGAAGCAATCGAAAGCAAGGATTTTGAATTCGCCTCTGCATTGCTTAAGCGCCACATTAGTCGGTCTGGTGCTGAAGATATCTACTGAGAATAGTGAACTTTGTCGTAAAGACTTCGGCTATCGATCGGAGGGCGTTTTATTCCGCATCAGCTGCTCACGCAGGCATCGAAGTGGCGCTATGCTATGATCCGCAAGAAACAATTTGTAAATGACAATCGCTCGCCATTTTAAATCTTTACGGGACTTGCAGCATAAGTGCGTCTAAAAATAAGGCCGCATATCCCCTACCAAAAACTTTGCGTCACAACTCCTGTGGATGGCATTGATGACAATTGTGTTTGCACCATAAACGCCGTCACCGCCTGCTCCGCCAACACCACCTGAAATTTCAGCGTCCAGTACTTTCTGGAGAGCGGAATTGGATATATTAAGTCCATAGACCCCCGAGCCAATATCTCCCCCCGTTACCAGCATTAACAATAAAAGAATTTTTATAGCAAATAATACCAAGCTATATGTTAGGTATTTCTAATTTCTATAAATGTATTAAATTCCTCATAATGAATAGATTCTTTGGGTGCCAATAATGAATTTTCGATTTCATGTCACGTCTATAAGAATATTGTGACTGTCATGCTCGTCTTTCTGTTGGGTTTATGTGCATTCAAAATGGCACAAGCTGGCTCGTCATGCCTTGCAAATGAACAGCTTGATGGACCAATCAGAGGTCTCCTGTCTTTGCAGGCATCTTTGGGAAATGGACAAAGGGCAACAGTCTATAGCTCATCGCGTAATTGTTTTAAAAGACTGGGCTCTTTTTACCTGCTGAAAAATTTACGTCAGAGCCGAAATATGAGTCGTTGTGGCAAGACACATCATCAGTTTGCGGGCGATGGCGAGCCATGAGCGCAAACCCAAGCCGTATTCACCCGAAGGAAACGTGCAAACCAGCAATCGCACTCAAGGATGTGCAGATTTCGTTCACGTTGGCCGATGGCTGTCGCTTCGATGCTGTTGCCGAAAGCAATCTTGACGTTGCTGAAAACGAATTTGTGGCAATTGTCGGTTCAACCGGCTGCGGAAAATCGACATTGCTCAATGTCGTTGCCGGACTTCTCGTGCCTGCCAGCGGTAGCGTCGAAATCAGCGGCCAGCGGCTGCAAGGGCTTAATCGCAAGGCAGGCTATCTCTTCCAGCAGGATGCTCTCATGCCCTGGAAGACCGTGCTGGACAACGTCTCCATCGGGCTGGAAATTGGTGGCACGCCAAAGGCTCATGCGCGCGAGCAGGCGCGTGACTGGCTTGATCGCGTCGGTCTTACAAGTTTCGGTGATCGCTATCCGCATATGCTATCGGGTGGACAGCGCAAGCGCGTCAGCCTTGCGCAGGTGCTGATCCGCAATCCGAAATATCTGCTGATGGATGAACCCTTCGGCCCACTTGATGCGCAGACGCGTATCATCATGGGGGACCTTCTCCTCGACCTTTGGTCACGGGACAAGAAAGCGGTGATATTCGTAACACACGATTTGGAAGAAGCAATCGCGCTGGCTGATCGCGTTGTCATCATGTCTGCCGGGCCGCGTGCCCGCATCATGGCGGAATATAAAATTCCCCTCGCCCGCCCGCGCGCGATTTCCGAAATTCGTCTCGACGACCAGTTTCACGAAATTCATCGCGAAATATGGAGCGTGCTCAAAGAAGAGGTTCTCAAGGGTTATCAGCAGACGGGTGAGCGAAAAAAATGAAAAAACCTATGCTGTTTCTGGCGCAGCTCAGCGTGGCTGTCTTCTTTATTCTGATCTGGCACCTCTTCACCGCGACCCATCTGCTGGGCAACCCGGTCAAGGCAAGGTTCTTCTTTGCAACGCCGGGCGATGTGGCACAGCGTATCTATAAATGGTTTGCCGGCGCAACGATCTGGTATCATCTCGGCATTACCCTGCTTGAAGCCATGCTGGCCTTTGCTATCGGCGCAATCGGTGGTGTTTTGATCGGGTTTTGGTTTGCCCGCAAGCCTTTGCTCGCGGCAATCTTTGACCCCTATGTGAAGGCGGCTAACTCCCTGCCGCGCGTGGTGCTGGCGCCGATTTTTACGCTGTGGCTTGGCCTCGGCATCTGGTCGAAGGTAGCGCTTGGTGTATCGCTGGTCTTTTTCATCGTTTTCTTCAACGTCTATCAGGGCGTGAAGGAAGTGAACCAGACAATACTCGCCAATGCACGCATGCTGGGCATGAATGAGCGTCAACTCCTGCGCAACGTCTATCTGCCGTCCGCGCTGTCGTGGATGTTCTCAAGCCTGCATACAGCTGTCGGCTTTGCGGTCGTCGGCGCAGTCGTCGGGGAATATCTTGGTTCGTCAGCGGGGCTCGGCTACCTGATCCAGCAGGCGGAAGGCGTGTTCGACGTCACCGGCGTCTTTGCCGGCATGTTGGTGCTCATGGCATTCGTGCTTGTCATCGACTGGGGCGTATCCATCGTGGAAGCGCGCCTGCTTGTCTGGCGTCCGAAAGCTGCCGGTCAGTACGATGCTTAGAGCGCATCACGAAAAGTGTGAAAAGGTTTTCAGACAAGATACGCGTCAAAACAGATGGTTGGAGCTCATGTCTGTTTCAAAGCCGCAAGGAAATTCAAGGAGGATACTATGAGAACAACGCGTAGAGAGATATTGCTGGGCGCCGCCGCCTTTGGGCTTGCGGGTATCGCCTCACGCCTGCCCGCGCATGCGCAGGATGCATCCGCAACACCGGAAAAGTCGGAGCTGATGTTTGGTGTCGGCGGTAAGATGTTCTTCTATTCCCTTCCGCTCACCATTGCCGAGCGAAAAGGCTTTTTCGAAGAAGAAGGCATCAAGGCGACCATCAATGATTTTATTGGTGGCTCAAAGCCTTTGCAGGCGCTGATTGGTGGTTCGGTCGACTTGGTCACTGGCGCATATGAACATACCATTCGTATGCAGAACAAGGGGCTGGACATCAAAGCCATCTGCGAGCTTGGTCGTTTTCCGGGCATCTGCATCGGCGTGCGCAAGGACCTCGCCGACGAGATCAAGACGATTGCCGATCTCAAGGGCCAGAACGTCGGGGTCTCGGCGCCCGGCTCTTCGACCTCGCTGCTGTTGCAATATGCACTCATCAAAAATGGCCTCTCCGCAGACGCCGCTTCGATTATCGGTGTCGGCGGCGCCGCAAGTGCCATTGCGGCCATTAAAAATGGCGAAATCGCCGCCCTCGTCCATGTCGATCCGGCCATCATGCAACTGGAAGCGGATGGTGACATCACGCTGCTTCTGGATACGCGTACAGAAGAAGGCACACGCCAGCTTTTCGGTGGCACGAATCCGGGCGCGACCGTTTATGTGCAGCAAAGCTTCATCAATGCAAACCCGGTGACCACACAGCGCGTCGTCAATGCTTTCATTAAGGCGCTGAACTGGATTCACAAGGCTTCCGCCGATGATGTCGCTAATGCTGTGCCGGAAAAATATCTGCTGGGTGACCGCGCGCTGTACAAGACAGGCTTCGAGAAATCCCGTGCCATGTATTCCGAAAACGGCATGATTGCAGAAGACGGCTTCAAGAGCCTGTTCGAAATGCTCAAGCTTCTTGATCCGGAACTGGCAAATGCGGATATTTCATTTGCGCAGACATTCGATCCACGCTTCGTGAAAGCGGCAAAGGTATAAATTTGTTTTGGGCGGGGGCAACCGGGAAATTGGCCTCACAGCTTGCGTTCACAGCAATTATAAAAGATTGAACAACAGAGCCAATTCACTATTAACTTCAAATTATTATTATTAGTTTCCACACTTTCTGTAGACTATAGCAATATACATATTATAAATACTTATAATTAATATCCGGATTGCAGTAATCGCAACAGCCTTACTAGCGTCCTTTTATGCTCATGCTGATGAGGTTGGCAAAGCCGGCTTCGACGAGATCTTATCCCGTGGCATATTGAAAGTTGGAACCACTGGCGATTACAACCCTTTCACATTCAAAGACCCTAAAACCGGTGAATATCAAGGTTTCGATATCGACCTAGCAAAAAATCTCGCAAACGCGCTCGGTGTTCGTATTGAATTTGTTCCAACCAGTTGGCCGACTTTGACATAGGATTTTAACAGCCATAAATTCGATATCGCCATGGGAGACATATCAATCACGTTGGAACGTCAGAAAATGGGACTTTTCTCGTTTCCTTATTTGCAAGACGGTAAAGCGCCAATTGCACGCTGTGCGGATCACAATCAATACATTTCGCTTGCAGATATCGACAAGCCGAATGTCAAGGTAATCGTAAACCCAGGGGGGACAAATGAAAAATTTGTCCGTACCCACATTAAACATGCTCAAATTGCCCTATGGAATGACAACACCACAATTTTTGACCAGATCGCACAGGGGAAAGCAGACGTTATGATTACTGATGCATCTGAAACACGGCATCAGCAAGGTATCCATTCAGGGGTGCTATGTGGAATCAATCCAGATAAGCCTTTCAACTCATTTGAAAAAGCATACTGGATACAACCAATACCTTTCTTTGCTGCTTTCGTCGATCAGTGGTTACATCAATCAAAACGCGATGGCACTTATAAAGCAATATATCAAAAATAGTTCAAACAATCTGAATAGCCCCATGCCTTGCGACATACAGCCAATCTTTGCGGTAAAGATTTTAATCCCTTGCTGCAACGCGTAGGTAGTAGCGAACGGACGGACGGATTAAGCGAGTTTGACGGCGTGCCTACCGTAGCCCCAAAAAGCAACAAGGAGTTCGGCGCATGAGCAATCATCTATTCGACGCGATCCGCCTGGGCATCCGGCCTGACGCGCCTTTCCTTGAAACGTTGGGCGGCGCGACATGGACCTACGGCGACATGCTGAGGCACCCAGCTTAACTCTGGTCGCAATTATGCTGTAAGTGCTGTGAACTGTTGTTTGATTGAAAGCCTGCCGTTGAGGCGAAGACACCTTGCTGTTTTCGCATCATGTGAATGAGTTCGATGCCAGCAAAGGTGATGCTCGCCGCAGCTTACGGCTTGAAACCGAGCGTAGAGCGTGTGCGTCGTTTGATGCGGCAATGATCCTGCTCAATCGTGTTTTTCATGTATTTGCTGAAGGCCATCGGAAACATACCACCAGCCTAAGCCGAAGAGCGATGCACACCAGTTTGGGCACTCCAGTCGTGCCTCGGAACTTAAACCAAACGGTATCCGGAAAATCCGGCGCGGTTCAGTCCTCTGAACCCCTAACCTCATCAAATAGCTAATCTATTTATGAGTACACGGCCTAGGTCAAAAACCTTTAGATTGCTGATAATGTCGTTATCTTAGAAATTTATAGGCACCGCCATGATAAAGCAGTGGCTCTCCTTGGCCTGACACAATTTTAAGTGCACGGCCAATGATGATCGCATGGGTGTGGCGTTCAATGACATCTTCAACGGCGCAGTCAACTGATGCCAATGCTCCGTGAAGCGCCAAGGCGCCGCTTTCAAGCGTATACCATTCGGCATCTTCGTAACGTGCAGCCCCCTTAATGCCGCCTTTGCCAGAAAAGCGATCAGCAACGTCCTGCTGATCAGAAGACAGTATATTGACGCAGAAATGGTTATGGCGATTGATTACCGGCCAAACCGACGAACCCAAGTTGATATTCACAATGATCGTTGCTGGCTCAACGGATAAAGCTGTTGCCGATGTGACCGTTGCGCCTGTACGAGCTTCATCAAAACCTGCGGTGACAACGCTTACGCCGCCAGCGAGCTGACGCATAGCTGCTTTCAGCTCAAAGGGAGAGGCCCCTTCGTCTTTAAACTGTGGTAGAGTTTCCCGCAGATAGGTTACTGTCGAGACCATGTCTGTCCCTTACTCCAAATATTCGTTTCATTTCAAAGTAACAGTCCTGCTCGAACACACCCAGATTACGATTTCTATATTCTACAGAATTTGTAGAAAATTAAAATCAATGATATGCGAGACGGCACTGGCACGTTGTTCGACCTGAGCGTTTCGGGTAAACATGTATCGGTCTCTCCTGAGAGGAATGGAATTAGTCCTGAAGCCAGATGTCGTATGCGTTTTCAGGAAGCCGCTTAAAGGGACGGAAGCCGATGCCCTGAACGCGGGATGACGCGACGATCTGATCAGCTGGCACATAAAGCGGCAGGCCATAAGCCTGATCGAGCAGTGCAAAGCGTTGCAATTCTGCGTAGGTCTCAAAGCGCTTTTTGGGGTCGAGGGTGGAGGCACCCTGATTGAGCCATTCAGAGACCTTCGGGTCTTCAGTTCGGCTGTAATTGATCGAGCCGCCTTTATCGCGCGGCAGATAGTGGAAGTAGATCGTGACGCCGTTTTCCTGCGCCGTGGTCGAGTTTGGAATGATGCCGTATGCGCCGTCTTTCTGGCGGCTGGAATAGGTGCCGGCATCGACATATTGCAGCGCAATATCGATGCCCGCATTCTGTCGGGCCTGCGCCTGCACTGCTTGCAACAGAATGTCCCGCTGGTCGCGCACGGTGGATTGCGCCTGCACAACTTCAATCGTCAGGCGCTTGCCGTCTTTGGTCCGAAACCCGTCCGCATCGCGCTCGGTCCAACCCGCTTCATCAAGAAGCTTGTTAGCCAGCTCCGGGTTGAAACCGTAAGTGCCTTCAATCGACTTGTCGTAAAAGTCGGTATCGGCAGGCGTAAGAATGCCCCAGGCACGCGCACGTTCGCCCCGATAAACCGACTGAATGATGCGCTCAACATCAATTGCAGCCAGAACTGCCTTGCGCACATTGATGTCAAAAGTGGGCGCGCGGGTGATGTTGAGATAAAGCGTGTAAGGTGCTCCGGTGTTGATCGACGTTTGATAGCTAAACTCCGGGTTATCCTTGAAAAGCTGGGCGTCATTGCCCGAAATGCCTTCGGCTGCATCGATCTGCCCGGAAGTGAGTGCGCCAATACGCACTGAGGATTCAGGCAAAAAGCGATAGGTCACATCATCCAGATAAGCCGGCCCCTGATGCGCGGCATTTTCGGGTGCCCAATTATAATCCGGATTTTTCACAAAGCGGATTTCCTGACCCTTTACATAACGGTCGATGATAAAGGGGCCGGTTCCGGCAACTTCTGTACCACCAGCCTTAAGCTGTGCAGACTCAAAGGCTTTGGGTGAGATCAGTTCAATCCCCGCCGCGCCATCCAGAAGAGGCGCGTAAACACGGTCGAGTTTGATCACGACTGTAAGGGGATCAACTGCCTCTACTGAGCTGACGCGCGCAACATGGCCCGCACTGATGCTGCCCGAATAGGTCGGTTCTTTAAGCTTGGCAAAATTAAGCGCGACAGCCGCCGCATCAAACTTCTCCCCATCCGAAAACTTCACGCCGTCGCGAAGTTTAAACGTGTAGGTTTTGCCGTCCTCAGAAACTTCATAGCTCTTGGCGAGCCACGCTACATACCCCCCTCCGGTGTGCGGGCCAAAAGGGATTCATAGCTGTTGCGCAGAATGAGCTTGGCTTTCGCCTGACCATTCAAATGAGGGTTAAGTGTGCTTGGCTCTGTCTCGCCTCCCCATGTGAGCGAACCGCCGCTGACTGGCTCGGCTTTTGTCTGTGCAGCAGTTGCTGCTAGGTCGTGCACTCATAAATAGTCTAGCTATTTGAATGGATTAGTGATTCAAAGGTTTCGGATTTGGAGGTCTTTGATGTCACGTCGCCGCTATGAACTTACAGAA
>NZ_JBDJNE010000029.1:0-20683 GCF_039674265.1 Brucella sp. TWI559 | reverse complement strand
TATAATCCCATCAGAAGACATTCTGCCCTCGGGTATAAATCGCCGGTGCAGTTCGAGACGGCGAACCGTAAATTAATGACAGAACCTCTCCACTAAATAAGGGCAAGTCCAGGAAGGCCGGGGACACCGGCCCGGACGAGCGCCAGCGATCCCTTGGCAGCGCGCGGGGGCAGCGCCCCTAGCCAAACCCGCCCGGCATGAGCGCCAGCGGGTGCCGGGCATCAGGATCTGATCGGGATGTGCAAAGCCACAAACCCGGAAATCCGCACATCCTGATTGCCGTATTTCCTGACAGGCGGTGACGGCCATGACCATGACGAAGCCCCGCTCGGGCGAGCGGGGCTTCTGGAGATGTCCGTCTCAGTCGCCGTTGCGGCGAGACCAGATGAGGTTGTGGCCTTCGCCGTCCTCGCCCTCGACAAGGCTGGCGTAGATCGGGCCGGGGAAGCTCGGATCGTCCAGCTTGACGGAGAGATATTCGCGCTGCGTCTCGCGGGCGGTCTTCTTCCAGGCCGCTCCGAATTCCGTGGCCCCTGCGAAGATACGGAAGTCGGGACCGCGCTCGCTGTCGCCCTCGGTGGGCACGAATTTCACGGCCTTGACGTTGAGGGTCAGGGTCTTGACCGCGCCGGTGAAGCCAGCCGAGCCGTTGTCGTTCTTGGTGAAGGTGCCGATGGTCGCCATTGCCGTGTTCCTTTTCGCATCCGGCCGCGCCCATCGCGACCTCGATGGTGGTCGTGCGACCGGGGACGATCGGCCCCGCACCCGTAGGGCGGAAATGCAATGGCCGGCGGCCGACGACGGCTTTTTTGCTTCGCGATGCAAAGCGCGCTCGTGCGCGGCGGAAAAAAGCTGGCGACCGACGTTGCGGGAAGACGAGCGAGGCGCAGCCGGTCTTCGGTCAGACCCAATCCATTCGAGGACGCTGTGGGTGTGGCCGACAGTGAAATCCGACGAACACGGCACTGGTGGCGGTTGGCCTCCGCCCCGGACGTGAAACGGTGGAGAACTGTCGATCGGTTCAACCTGCTCCTGACCTTCGAGGCAAGGCCCGTCCATCATCCACGAGCAGACGCGGTTGCTTCCCGATCTTCAGCTCCCTCGTAGCGCGCGCTTCGATAGGCCGGAGACGATCACCCAGCGGAGCCGTGACTGTTCTCTCCAAAGGGCGATCCACGATTCCACGCGCACCGCCCGGCCGAAGATGTCGATGCCGAGAACGGAGACCCGCCCTCATGGTCCCGCTGCGGTTACTGTGAACAGGCATCTTCAGAAGCCTGGCTCACCAGAGCGGGTTCATCAGCGGAACGGCCATCAACGGCCGCTCTTCGCGTTAGCGATTGAAGCCGAATGGCGGAAACGCGCCCTTGGCGGGGTTCCGGCGCAGCCGAAAGCGCGGCCCGGAGGGCAACGCCCCTCGAAACCTCCCGACATATGTGCAATCGATGGATGATCAGTCGAATCAGAACAACTGAAGCTGATCTTGATCTGGGGGGAATATTTTATGATGCTGCCAAGTCCGACGCATTCGAACTACACAAATCTGCTTACGGACATTGAGCGCGGACAGATCAAGATTCCACAATTCCAGCGTGATTTCGTCTGGACGATCCAGAAGTCCGCAGCGTTGCTCGACAGCATTATCAAAGGATATCCGGTCGGAACCTTTATATTCTGGTCGACGAAGGAACGCCTGCGTAGTGTCCGGGACTTGGGCAACACGCCTTTGCCGGAACCCAAGGAAGGCGAGACCGTCTCATTCGTGCTCGATGGCCAGCAGCGTCTCACCAGCCTCTATGCGTCGCTTCGCGGCCTGAAGGTTCAGCGCAATTCCGGAAAGGAAGATGATTTCGCTCAGATGTTCATCAACCTCGAAGCGAGCGAGGACGATCAGATCGTTCTGACCGAGGTTTCGGACTTGCCGGACGCAACCTGGATACGGCTGCATGACCTGATCTACGGCGGTTTCCAGCAGCTCGCGGCCTTTCCGCAGCACTACCATGCCCGCCTCTCCGAATATCGCCGCCGGGTGGAGTCCTATGACTTCTCGATCATCCAGGTGAAGGATGTTCCGATCGACGTCGCAACGGAAATTTTTACCCGCATCAATGTCGGCGGCAAACCGCTGAGCGTCTTTGAGATCATGGTCGCCAAGACCTACGACGAGGTGCGGGAGTTCGACCTGTCGGAGAAATTTGATGAGCTGATCGCCAGGCTGGAACCGCTGGACTACGAAACCGTCTCGGACGCCACGCTGCTCCAACTGGTCTCTCTGATCCTGACAAAGGATTGCAAGAAACAGACGATCCTCAAACTCAGCAAAACGGCATTCATCGATGCGTGGCCACGTGCGATCGACGCCTTCGAGCGAGCGGTCGAATTCTTCCGCAACAGCTATCGGATTCCGGTCTCCCAGTTGCTGCCATACAATACGCTGCTCGTGCCGTTCGCGTATTTCTTCTACCACCATCCTGACAAGCCCTCGGCCGAGCAAAGACCGCTGCTGGAGGACTTCTTCTGGCGCTGCTCCCTCGGGGCGCGATACTCGTCGTCCGTGGAAAGCAAGCTGGCGCAGGATGTGCGACGGATCGATCTGATCCTTGACAGAAAGTCACCGGACTACGACTGGGCCGTCGATATCACGCCGGAATTCCTGCTCGACAACGGCTGGTTCAACGCGGGCAGAAGCTCGATCAAGGCGATCCTGTGCCTCTATGCGTTCCAGCAGCCCAAATCGTTCAATGACAATTCTTTGGTCAGTATCCGGAACTACTGGCTGAAACAGGCCAACAGCAAGAACTATCACCATTTCTTCCCACGCGCTTATCTCGGCAAGGCGAAGGTTGAAGAGTGGAAGATCAATAACATCCTGAACATCACGATCGTCGATGACTATCTGAACAAGCGGGAAATCCGCGCCAAGCCACCTGCGACCTATATGAAGGGCTTCAAGAAATCCAACAAGGCGCTTGCCGAAACCATGAGTTCCCATCTCATCGGCGATCTGGACGAATTCGGCGTTTGGGACAACGACTACGAGGCCTTCCTTCAGCAACGCGCGCTGTTGATCAGCGCAGAGTTGGGAAAGCGCATCATCTCGCGGCAGATCGATACGGATGGTCAGCCGGCACGGGATGACGATTATGAGGAAGAGATGGCCGGCTTCGAGTGATCCTGCCTCACTGCGAAGGGCAGATAGATGGATACATCGCCGGGCACGTCCCGACGACGTATCATCGATGGACGGTTAGCTATTCTGCTCCACCTCGCCGCCTGCCAACCGCATCAGCGCCGCCACGCCGACAAAGCCGCCACCGATGATGCAGAAAATCTGCCGCCAGATTTCGGACGGCACGGCCTCGCGCGTGACGCCGTGGACAAGGGCGTAGCCCGCGACGGCGGCGGGCGCGGCGAAGACCAGCGCCACGGTCAGGCGCAGGACCGGCGAGCGCAGCGACGCGAAGGCGAACACCAGCAAGCCATAGGCTGCGGCCCCGGCAACGAGGCCGACAAGGCCCGCGCCGATCAAACCGGAGCCGGTGGCGTAGGCCAAGCGCGCGGCTTCCACGGCGAGCATGAAGGGCAGCGCATAGACGGCCAGCGTATAGGCCAGGACGCACAGTCCCGCGATCAGCGCCACGCTCATCAACATCACGGCGATCATGATGGTTCTCCATAGGGCCGATGACGGTCGCCGTCATCGGACAGTCGAGGTCAGCCGGTCGCGCGGTGAACATCGCGCGACCGGAATTTTGGGGGTGTCGGGCGAACGGCAGGCCGGGACCGCTGGTGCGATCCCGGCCCGATCCTCACTCGGCAGCGATCTGGAAGGCGTCACCGTTCGGCTGTTGCTCGTCCAGCCACGCGGGCCGCGCCGTCCTCATCACGGCTGGGAGCCAGTCGGTTTCGGCGAGAAGCTGCTCGGCAGCCTCCGCCATGTCCGTCTTCTTCAAGCCCGCTATCCGCTCCGCCGCCGCATCGCTGACGGCTTCGCGCACGGCGGCGAGGATATGCGCCTTGGTGACGCGCCCGAGATAGGTCCGCACCGTGGGCGTCCAGTGCGCCGTCATGTCGAGCGCCACCGCCGTCGCCAGCTTATCCGCTGTCGCATGAGCGTGGGGCTTGCGCTCCCAAGGCTGCTTGACCGCATTGACGGTGAGCGAGGCGCAATGGGCGAACAGCGCCATGACACTGGCATGGTCCAGAGCGGCAATGAAGCCCCACAGATCGGCCACCTCACGCGGCATATCCGCCGCCCATCCCGCATGACGATCCGCCAGCGCCTTGCCCGCCGCCGTGTCCTCGATGCCGTCCGCGTGGGATGCGAGGAAGCTGCTGGTCGGGCGGATTTCGAGGCAGGCGGCGTCCACCCCGCGATAGAAGGTCTGCGCCGCCAGCGCATGGGTGACGGCGATCAACGCCATGTCCGGCTGCTCACCCAAGGCAAGGCGAAGGCCCAGCGTCCGGTGCGAGGTCAGATCGCGGATGAGAAGGTCCGACAGCGGCTTACCCGCATCCCCGGTATCTTCGTCCTCGGTCTCGAGCGCGGAAACGGCATTGCCGTCCTCGTCCCGGTCGCCGTCTTCGATGATCTCGCCATCGCCGTTGACGCGAACGCCGTCGATCACGCCGCCGCCTTCGCCGTCCGCATCCTCTTCGGGTTCCGGCTTCTCATCCTCGGCCCGGATGAAGCCACGTTCGATGCGGGCTTCCCCGTCGTGGGAGAGGATGACGAACATACCACCGCGGGCGATCTCGTCGGCATCATAGGCATGACGCAGGGTGTCTATGCGCTCGATCTCGGCTTCCAACGCTCCGAACCGCTGATCCACCTCGTCGGGCAGTTCCTCGGCGCTGTCATACTGCTCTGTCAGCGCATCATATTCGCACTGCGCGGCGGCATAGGCTGCTTCGTCTTCCGCCGTCAGCGCGACCGGATGTGGATAGGTGCGGCGCAGGCCGTTGCCGTGCGGATAGTCGATATGGACAGAAGCCCATTTCCAGCCTTCTTCGGCCTTTACGCGCTCCGCGATCTCCTCCAGCTTCTCGATGACAAGCCGGTCCACCAACGTGGCATCTTCATAGAAGCCGCCGCGATCCTCGGTGAACAGGTCGCGCAGGATCACGCCGCCCGCTTCGGTGTAGGCCTCCGCGCCGACGAACATCGCCCGCCGATCCGTCGCCGCGATGTGCATCCGGGTCAGGTCGCGGCGGATGGTCGAGGGGTCCTTGTTCCACGACAGGTTCTCATAGACCTGCTCCTGCCGGGTCGGATCGTCCACGATGGCGAAGGCCATCAACTGCTCCAAGGTCAATCCACCGTCGCGATAGACCTGCATCAGCTTGGGGCTTACGGCACCGAGGCGCATCCGCTGGCGCACGACATGCGCCGTCACCCCGAAGCGGGCGGCGATTTCCTCCGCGCCCCAACCGCGTGTTTCGGCAAGTTCTCGGAAGCGCTCGAACTGGTCGGCGGGCGAGAGGTCTTCGCGGGTGACGTTCTCGTCCAGGCTGATTTCGCTGGCATCGTTCACGGTGTCGATGACGCAACGGACCAACTCGGTCTTCTTGATCTGCTTGCGCTTCACGCGCAGCAACTGCGCCAACCTGCGGCCTTCCCCGATACTGACCAGATAGGAGCCGGTCGCGGTCCCCTCGGCATCAAGCTCGGGCTCCACCACGAGGTTCTGCAGGATGCCCTTGGCGTGAATGCTCGCCGCCTTCGCCTCGATAGAGGCCTCGCTGTGCGGCGTCTTCCGGGCATTGTTCGGATGCTTCTTCAGCTTGTTGAGCGGGATGAACATTTCCGTGCCGGTCACGGTCACGGCGGCAGGGGTGGCGGTCGTCTCGATGGTAGTGGTGGTCATGGTCTTTCTCCTATGGGCTTGGGTTTCGCGCAGCGAAGCGCCGCGCTGAAACCCTGCCCGCCGCGAGGGCGGAGCCCTTAGCGAACAGCCCCGGCCAGAGCGGAGTGGAGGTCGGGCCGATGGATCGGACAGGGTACTTGCTGCTGAAGCCTAAAATTCTATTGCCCTGATCACCGTACGTTCAGGACGATGTGCGGAAGGGGGCAAACCGAAGCTTATGAAAACGCAGAGGAACAGTCTTTTCCTGCGAGTCAAAGTGATGCACTGTGTTGCAACTCGAATCACATTCCGCTAAAGTGAACAATAGGGGAACATCAGGAGGCCCGCCATGAGTGATCGATCAAAAAAGCTCGGCCCGCGGGTCACCGTTAGCATCACGCCGGGAGACTATGACACGCTGAACACGCTCGCGAACAAAGATGATGTGTCCGTTTCGTGGGTCATACGGCGCGCCATCAACGAATATCTGCGTCGGCATCATCCGCCGACGCGAGCATTGGGGCGGCCGGCGCCCGAAAAGCAACCGGCGGCACCAGAGCGCACATGACACAAATGAAAATGCCGGGGGAGTCCGAACGCATGACATACATTCAGCCCAGGCCACGCAAATCCGTGCCGTCGATGCCGGAAAAGTCCCTGGATGCGCTGTATCGGCGGCCGCTGGCCGCAAAGCGCACCGGTGCCCTTTATGGGGCCTTTCCGTACCCGACAAAAATCTCACCGGAAGCGATTGCTCTCTATATCGCCGCCCACACAAAACCCGGCGACACCGTGTTCGATGGATTTGGTGGTAGCGGGACCACCGGCCTCGCCGCACTGCTTTGCGAGAGGCCCACAGACGAACTGCGCGCCGAAGCGGTCCGGTTGGGCTTGAATGTACAATGGGGTGCCCGCAATGCCGTATTGTACGAACTGGGCGCGCTCGGCGCGTTTGTGGGGCGGACGTTGACCAATCCGCCCGATCCCGTTGCCTTCAGGAAGGCCGCCGAAGATGTGCTGGCCGCCGCCGAGAGCGAAGACGGCTGGATGTACGAGGCGCGCGACCCGTCTGGTGCGAAGGGCTCTATCCGGCATCTGATCTGGAGCGACAATCTGCGCTGCCCCGGCTGCAACAGCGTCGTCGCGTTGTGGGATGCATGCGTTTCACTCGACCCGGCGGAAATTTCCTCGAACTTCTCTTGTCCGAAATGCCGCCATGAGAGTCCGATGGATCAGGTGCAGCGGGTCACTGTTCAGGAGCGCGACGACGTTCTGGGCGAGAAGCGTGCGTTGCGCGGACGAACCATGGCCCGTGTGTATGGTGCAACCGGCAAAAAGCGCTGGTCTCGTCCGGCCACAGCCGCTGACCTGGCCCTTCTAAAAAAGATAGATGCCGAACCGATCCCGTCTTCCGTTCCGCAGGCGCTCATTCCGTGGGGCGACCTCTATCGGAAGGGTTACCATCAGGGGATTACGCACGTTCATCATTTCTACACGCGGCGCAATCTCATCGTTTTCGCGCGCATGTGGGACCGCGTGGAATCCTATCGCGGGGCACTCCGTGAAGGGTTGCGATTCTGGCTGCTGAGCTACAACGCGGCCCACGGCACGATCATGACGCGCGTCGTGGCAAAATCCGATCAGAAAGACCTGGTCGTCACCAGCGCACAGCCGGGCGTTCTGTACGTTAGCGGCCTGCCGGTTGAGAAGAATTTCTTTGCCGGGTTGCGGCGTAAGCTGACAACGATTTCGCAGGCGTTTGAGATCATTCACGGCAGCAGCGGAAAGGTCGAAGTCGTTCAGGGCTCAAGCTGCAAAGTCGGGCTGCCTTCCGGGAGCATCGACTATGTGTTCACTGACCCGCCCTTTGGGGCCAATATACCGTATGCGGAACTCAGCTTCATAAACGAAGCGTGGCTCAAGAGATTCACTGACCGGACGGACGAGGCCATTGTCAGTCCCGATCAGGACAAATCTATCAACGAATATCAGGAGCTGCTTACCCGGTCATTCAGCGAGGCGCGCCGGATATTAAAGCCCTCCGGCAAAGCCACAATGGTCTTCCATTCCGCCTCCGCCGACGTGTGGAATGCCCTGCAACGCGCCTATCAGGATGCCGGTTTCGATGTCGAGTATGCGGGGGTTCTTGACAAGAAGCAGGGCAGCTTCAAGCAAGTCACGACGCAAGGAGCCGTGCGTGGTGATCCGGTGCTTCTCCTGGGACCGCGCCGCAAGGCCGTGAAGAAGGCCGAGGGGGACGATTGTGTCTGGACGGTTGCCACAGCCTTGCATCGCGCCGCTTCCGCCGCGCATGACCCGGACGAAGTGACCGCACAGAGGCTTTACTCGCGACTCGTGACGCACTTCCTCAGCCGTCACAAGCAAGTACCGCTCGACGCTGATGTCTTCTACCGCTGGTACGCGGAACAATCGATGCCGGGAGTTTTATGCAGTGCCGGCGACTGACACTGTCGGCGCGATCAGGTCCTCCGCCCGGTCCTTTGAGGAAAGCCTGCCGCCGGACCAGCGGAAACGTCTGGGGCAGTTCTTCACCGGCCTGCCGCTAGGGACGCTCCTGGCGCACCTTGCGTTCGATCAGGATCGCCGCGCTGTGATCGACCCGATGGCCGGTCACGGCGACCTGCTCGACGCTGCCGCGATGACAGCGCGGACGCGGGGATTTCAGATCGAGCGGCTGGACGGCATAGAGCTCGATCCCAACACAGCCGCCTTCTGCGGACGCAGGATGACGGGATTGGAAGCAGATGGCGCTGTCACCGGCTCCCGCATCGTCACGGGCAGCGCTTTCGATCCTTCAAATGTCGCCGCGCTGCATGCTCCCGGCTACGATCTCGTCATCACCAATCCTCCCTACGTGCGCTATCAGTCGCAAAACGGCGACGGCGCGGGTGTTGATGACGTGCGCCGGGGCCTTTCCGCTATCGTTGACGCGCGCGTATCAGGCGACGAGCGCGCACTCTGGCAGACGCTCGTTGAAGGGTATTCCGGCCTTGCCGATCTCTCGGTGCCGTCCTGGCTCCTGTCTGCCCTGCTGACGCGGCCGGGCGGCCGCCTAGCACTGGTCGTTCCCGCCACATGGCGTTCGCGAGATTACGCCGATGTCGTGCGCTACCTGCTGCTGCGCCTCCTTCGCCTTGAGTTCATCGTCGCCGATACCCAGCCGGGCTGGTTTTCCGATGCGCTGGTACGTACGCATCTCGTAGTCGCGCGGCGGCTGCCGTGGGATGAGGCGGCAGCGCCGCTGGCTGGCCGCACGTCATGGCCGTCCGCCTGCTGGCTGCAAATTGCGCCGGAGGCGGCCAGCGGGGCGTCTCTTGTCGGCGGCGCTTTTCCCGGACCGGAACCAGAGCGGGACTTCGCAGACTGGACGGTCACGATGACCCGGGAGGTGCAGGGTGTCGAGTGCCGTCCGTTTGCGCTGCAAGAGGAATGGCGCACACTGGAACAGCGGCTGGGGCGCAAGGGCTGGTTTCAAAAAGCAGAGGACCGGCGCGACACGCTGCCGCTTTTTTCGCATGGCAATGCGAGACCGGCAGCCGTGCCGGAAGGGTTGCGGGACATGCTGCCTCCCGGCGCTGCCCCGGCACATCTCCAGACGCTCGAACAAGCAGGCATCCGGGTCAGTCAGGGCCTGCGTTCGGGATGCAACCGGTTTTTCTACGTGAAGCTTGCCGGCGATGATGACGGCGAAACCGTTGCCGTTGAAGTATCGGACAGCTTCCAGAATGTGCAGTTTCGCGTTCCTGCGGATGCGTTGCGGCCCGTTCTCCATCGCCAGGCCGATATGCCGGCCTTTATACGCGGTCACTTGCCGCCGACCCGTGCGCTTGATCTGTCGCAGTGGGTTCTGCCGGAAGACGAGACCGTGGTCGCGCGTGCGGCAGAGACATACCGCAAGCGTGGCGAATCCGCGCCCCGTGTCATGCCTGCCGCATTGGCGGCCTTCGTCACGCGGGCGGCCCGCCTTGCACCGGACCCGAAAGAACCCGCCCGTTTCATCCCCGATCTATCAGCCGTTCGCACCAATACCCGCCAGCCGGTCAACGGACGCGACATCCCCCGTTTCTGGTACATGCTGCCGGCTTTCACCCCCCGCCATCTGCCCGCGATCTTCACGCCGCGGATCAATCACGGGACGCCGGTGGTCGCGCTCAATACGCAGCCGCCTATCCTGATTGACGCAAATTTCTCGACGATGTGGCCGGAGCAGAAGCGGTGGACGCGTCACGCGCTCTACGCCTTGTTCAACAGCAGTTGGTGCCGCGCGGCCATGGAATCAGCAGGAACGCCACTTGGCGGCGGCGCTCTCAAACTGGAAGCGACGCACATCCGTCAGGTCCCGGTTCCCTCGTTGTCTGACAGCGACTGTCAGACGCTTGAGGCGCTCGGGCAGCAACTGGCGGCATCCGCGCCGTCAGCCCAGCACCAGATCGACATGCTCATCCTGAGCGCGGTGCTGCCCGGCCTCAATGAGAAATACCTGAAAACGGCGGCGCGGCATATCGAGGCACGCCTCCAGGCCGCCTGTACCGCCCGCCAAAGGATCGCTTCATGACAGCTGATATAGCCCGCATAAGTGAAACCATCGGACGTTGCCGCATGCTGCGCGACGCGGGTCATGTCGAGGCGGTGCTGCGCGCGGAATTCCAGGGCCGGCTGCGGCTGATGTTTCCAGACACCGCTCATGAAAACTGGATCAACAATTATACGGAAGGCGCGGAAGCGCACACCAAGGTCGGCATGGCCTCCGGCAAGGCGGCCTCCCGATTCATTGATAACCTCGTGGGTTCAACCACGATCGAATATGAATCCGACCTGCGCAACAACGTGAAACGCGATACCGGATACGCGCAGGTGCAGGAGCAAACCGCAGGACTCGTACGCGCCGGTATGCCGGTCTCGACGGTGCGGGGCGTGCTGTCCGATACAGTCGAATGGTACGCCTATGATGCCGTACTGACGCCCGGCGTCGATCCGTCCGCCTGCACGGCTGCCGATATTTCGCTGGTCGTTATTGATGAGCTGAAGCTGGCCGACGAAGGCGCGGTCTCCGCCGAACGGCTCGGCGCATTCATTCGAAAACATCTGGCGCGCGAACAGTCTCGGCCTTTGCGCGCTGAATTCCTCGCTTCCGATCTAGGCATGGACTCGGTCGCGTACAAAAGCAGTGCCGCGCCATTGTCGGCGCTGGTGGACGAGGGGCGGAAGGCCGAGCCCTCAGCCAGCTTGGCAACCGAACTCTGGTCCCGGTTTGTCGATCATCTTGAAGGGCCGACAGGCACCTTTCGCACGACCGCGTATGTCGATGAAGCCTACGTGACCATTCTGGCGCGGCTCCTGAGCGCGAACGTCTTGACAGGAAAGGCACTGCTGAGCACGGACGACGAGCTGCGCGCGATTCTCAACGGCGACTTCTTCCGTCACAATTTCCAGCTCGAGAATGTCGTCGAGCAGGATTATTTCGGCTGGCTTTTGGGGCCTGCCTACATGGACCGGCTTGTGACTGTGGCCCGCGATCTCCAGCGTGACCTCTACGCCTATGATTTCAGCTGGTATCCCGAAGAAGATTTGTTTGGCCGCCTTATGGCGCAACTCGCGCGCCGCAGCCAACGCAAGCTGCTAGGTCAGGAATGGACGCCGCATTGGCTCGCCCGGCTGCTTGCCGATCGCTGCCTCGATGGCCTTCCTGAGGGCGAGAGCCCGCGCATCGTCGATATGTGCTGCGGATCCGGCACGATGCTCGCCGAAATCATCAAGGCCACAAAGGCGCGTTTTGGCTTTTCCACCATCGACAAGCTGGAAGATGTCGCGACCGGCTTTGACATTGACCCGCTGGCCGTCAGCCTGGCCAAGACCACATGGGTTGTCAGCCTGTCGGTCGAGATCAAGGCGGCGACGAAACCGATTGTGATCCCCGTCTATCATGCGGATTCGCTGTTCGCCGTCACGCCGGTTTCAGCCTCAGTGCCGCTGGTTGGCGAGAGCGATACGATTCCCGTATCGCTTGACGGTACGACGGTTCTGCTGCCGACGGCGCTGGTACAGCCGGCATATCGCGACTTTTTCGACCGTATCGTTGACTGGGCCTATGACGAAGCGCGCGAAGCGCAGCGGCGTGGCACGGTTGCGGGCTTCAGCAAGGCGGACGTCGACAGCTTTCTCGACGGCGCCATCGCGGCTTTCAGCGTCAGCCTGTCGCCAGAGCTTCACAAACAACTCTCTGCCGCGCTTTACCCGCTGGCGTATCGCATGGCCGAACTGGCCGTCGCCGGGCGCAATGGCATTTGGGCCTTCATCCTGCGGAATACATACAGGCCGGGTCTTTTGACCGGCCACTTTAACGGGCTTGTTTCTAATCCGCCGTGGCTGGCGATGAGCGGGCTGGCCGATAATCCGTACAGGGACCTGCTCAAAGGCAGGGCAAAGCTCTACGGCATCCAGCCTGCGGGGCAGTCATTTCTCCACCTTGAGCTGGGAACGATGCACCTGCTTCATGCCATTGACCGGTATCTCGGGCCGGATGCCTCCGTTGCCTGCCTCGTGCCGGGGACGGTGCTGAACGGAAATCATCACGAGCGGCTGCGGCAGCATGAATTCCTGAACAGCGAACGTCCCGTGCCGCTCGACATTGCCGAGGTGTGGCAGGTCGCGCCCGGAACCTTCAAATATCCCGGCGCGGCGCTAATCGGCCATAAGAGGACGGATACGACCGGGCTTCCGCGACCTGCCTTTGCCGGTCGCGTCGCGACAGACGCGGGACTGGACACCGCCGATTTTTCTATCCGCAATATCGGCACGTCGCGGAGCGCATGGGTGCTCGAAAAGGGCGGCAGTCCGGCGGCGACCGGCGGCGGAGGACGTTTGCCGCAGCAGGGAGCCGATCTCATGCCGCGCACAGCCGTGTGCGTCGACATCATCCAAGATTCAGGAGCGGAATACCGCGTCGATACTCCGACACGTGCGTCCCCCTGGGGCTTTACGATCAAATCAGCCAAGGAAATGGCCACCGAACGCTTTCCCGGCCACGTCGCGCCCCGCTTCATCTTCCGTATGGCGCAGTCGGAAAACCTGCTTCCGTTCGTTCTCGGTGTGCATCGTGCGCCCCTGGCCCTGCCGGCGCTGCGCGCGCCAGATGGGACGTGGAGCATTCTCGACGAGTCCGAAGTCCGTCGGCAGGGATTTACCCAGACGGCGCGGCGCTTCGCGGCGATAAACCAAAAACTCAAGGCGGTCGGAAAAGGGAAATCACTGCAAGAACGTGTCGATGAGAGGGGCAAGCTGTCCAAGCAGGTCTTCGGTGCCGATGGTTATCTCATACTGGCCGGTGCCGGCGGCAAGATCATATGCGCCGCGTGCGTTCCGCTCGCGGAGGCTAAGGACATTGTCGTTGACCAGACCCTCTACTGGAAGGTTGTCGCGGATGAGCGGGAAGCGTGGTTCCAGGTCGGCATGCTCAACAGCGTGGCCCTGACCAACGCCACCCTCGCGTTCAACCCGAAAGGCGATTTCGGCGAACGGCATCTCCATACACTGCCATACCGAATGATGCCCGCATACGATCCCGGCAATGACGATCATAAGAAGATCGCCGGTCTCGCAAAGGACCTTGCTGCCCTTGCCGCCGGTCATTGCACGACAGACGTTTATTTGAGCGACCCTGCAAAGGCCCTGCCGGCGCGCCGTCGGAAGTTGCGCGCGCTGCTCGAAGGATCGCCGCTGTTGCCGCAGCTTGAGGCCTTTGCTGCGCTTGTATTGGAGGCAACACCCATGGCAACGATCGATCCCGATGTGATCGAGGAAGGCTGACGCGTGCTGATCGTACAGAATGCAGCAACGCCCGCGAATATTCGCAATGCCGTTGTCGATATGATCGCGGCGGGTGCGACCGACGTGCGCGTAGCATCAGCCTATGTCACGTTCGGCGGCGCCAGCATCCTGCTCAACGCGCTCGCCGATTCTGTCACCCCTGCCGCGTTTGCCGCCATGCCGAAGACGCTTGTAACATCATTCGACTTCGGCCTCACCGAGCCGCAAGCCCTGCGCCATTGGCAGGAGTCGGGAAATGCGACAGTGCATGTCTCAGGGGCACAAAGGCTTGCCCAAGGCTCACTGATGCCGCTGCGGGCATTTCACCCCAAGCTCTACACGTTCGGCAGGAACGCGCAGAGCTGTAGCGCGCTGATCGGTTCTTCCAACCTTACCAGTCGCGGGTTCAGCGTGAACACGGAGGCCGCGTGGCTTCAGCAGGACGTTCCGCGCGCATCAATCGATGCCGCTATGGCGAGCGCGCGTTTTGATACAACACCGCTGACTGAGGAATTGCTACAGGCCTATACGGCGCTGCGGCAGGCGCAACCGCCGCCAGCAGAAATAGAACAGGAAGCGCAACCCGTAGCGCCGCCCGCGCCGATAAATGTTGGTGGGCTTCCCTTGTTCAGGGTCGCCATCGAAACGGGCGCTGTTAATCCCGCAAACTACAGCGCCATGTGGATTCACGGCGAAGCCCTGCAAGGCGGGTCACGCAACCAGCTTGAACTCCCTCGCGGCGGTCACAGGTTTTTCGGTTTTGTGTTCACGCAATACGACTACCCGCACAATTTGACGATCGGGGAGCCGGTTCTTCGCAGCGGCGCGCGCGCATGGAACGACGGCCGTCTGACATGGCACGGCAATAATCGTATGGAACGCATGAATTTGCCGACCGCTGCACAAGGCGGATTCGAGTATGCGGACACGGCTGTCATGTTTCGCCGTCTGGCGGACGGCTCATTTGAGCTGATTGTCACGCCGTGGGATTCAGACCTGGCGCGTTCCTGGCGGCAGGCTTCGGCCCAGCGACAAACCTTATTTCGGCTCGGCACAGTCGCGACGAGCCGGGTTGTGGGGCTGTTGTAGGAATAGGGGTTGCCGGCGCGTCTCCGGTCTTCGTCGAAGATCCCCGGTCCGTCGTTCTGTCCGCCTCCGCCTTTACGGCCAACGTCTGTTTTTCGGACGCCATTAGCTCAGGGCATTCTGCCTTGTTCTGATCGATTCCGCCCAGTCGGCCAGGATTTTGATATCGGCGAGGATATCGTCCGGTGGAGGAACGGACCCGTCCCGTGCCCGCGACGGGTCATGAGCCTCCACCAGGTCGCTGCATTTCTTGAAGTTCTTGCGGAAAGTCTCGACATCCGCGCCTTCAATGACCGTCACCCTTTTCAGGTTCTTGGTGTCGATATAATCCCGGTGCCGGTGGATGACCCCGGCAAAGGCCACGTCTTCGAGCCCGCGCTCCCACGTTGCCCGGAGCCGGTCGTAGATCTTCACTGCGGTGTCGCGATATCCTTCTTCATCGTTCGCGTCATAGAGATTACGCGCTTCCCGTGCCGCTTTTTCCAGCTTGTCGATCCGGTCGCGGATGCCGGCATGCTGCCAGGGCAATCCCTCGCTGACCATACCTGTACCGGCAGGGCCGCGTGACAGGCTGACAAGCTTCATGGGAATGCTTTCGCGGACGCTCTTGTCGTGCAGGTCGTTCACAAACACCATGTCGTGGGTGAAGACGATGATCTGGCGCGCCTTGGATTCCTCGACCAGCCGTTCTGCCACTTTTTCGCGCCAGCGATGATCGAGCGATGTCACCGGGTCATCAAACACGAGAGCGGATTTATGGGATGCCGTCGCCAGTTCGGTGAGGAAAGCGGCCAGTGCTACGCATGTTTGCTCGCCCTCGCTCAGGACCATGTGGACCTTGGCTTTCGGGTTGGCAAAGAGGCGCACCTGATAGTTGGGCGAGCCGTATTGCCCGCCTGAACGGACGATTTCCACGCGCACTTTTTCCGCAGCCAGACGGACGATTTCCGACTGGAACTGGTCGCGCATCTTCGGGGTGATGACGTTATCGGCGATGTCATTCCCGAGCTTGGTGATGGCGTTGGTCGCCGTGTCCGCGATGCAGGCGCGCAGTATCCGCAGATCGTCCAAGCGCTTGATTTCTTTCTTGGCGGTTTCAAGCAGATCAGGGACGGCGCCCCGGTCCTTCAAGGCATCGCGTTCAAGGATCAGTTTGTTGCGGCCTTCCATGTCGGTAGCTTCATCAAGTTCCACGGCATAAGCTTCAAGCGTGCCCGCCAGCGTCTCCAGTTCGGCTTTTGGTGAAGGCGCGAGCGGCGGCAGCACAAGCGCATCAGCAGACGAAAGCGCACGGATGCATTTAAGGCGCCGCAAATCCGCGCTGGCGACGAAGCGCAGGACGCTGCGGGCGAGGCTGCCATGTTGAAGGGCTATGCGCTGCCGCGCCTGCGCCATAATGCGCACATCCAGCTTGCGCGCCGTGAACACGGCAAGAGCATCGGAGAATTCCTGCTCGGCACTTGCCGCTTGTGACTCGGCATCGGCCCGGATGAATGACTCAAAACCGCCCATGCGGCTTTTGGCTTCGGCGCTGAGTGCCTGATGGCAAAGGACGCAGGCTTCGTCGCCCACAGGAGGGAAGGGGGAGCCGGGATAGGCCGTTTGTTCAGAGTAGCGGCGCGCCGCCTCCCACAAGGTGCGCCACGTTTCCGCGCCGACGCCGGGAATGGCAAGACCGTCGAACGTATCGCGCGCGGCGAGATTGGCTGCTGCCCGCTTACTTCGTGCCGCGTCGGCCAGTGCCTTCAGCCCAACCAGCGGCCCGTCATCGTAGGTGGTGGCGATCCTGTCCAGGGTCGCTATCAGTTGCCGGACGTTGCCCGCAAAGAGCCGCTGTTCGGCGGCGGCGTCCGCCGGGTTCTTCAGAAGGTCTTTATCGAGGCGCGCCAGCCTTGCGCGTTCATCGGCGGTCATCGCGCCGAGCTTCTCGAACGCCCCCAGGTTGGTGTTATGGCTCAGGGCCGACATGATCGCCCCCACCGGCGTGGCGGTATTCCATGTCGGCTTATCAAATACCGGGTCACGGACGGCGTTGAGTTGCGTTTCTTCAGCGCCCAGTTTTTGCTTGAGCGCCTGGCAAACGCCCGCGAGGTCGTCGGGAATGTCCAGCCCGAAGGGCCTGAAAGCCACTTCGTTCTTTTCCTGCACATGCACTGATCCGCAGTCCCGGTCAAAGACGCTGACTGCCGAGAGCACCGCGTCCGGCTTGCTGTCATCCGTCCAGCTGATGGGCGGTTCGGCTGATCCATCCTTGAGGATTGTGAAGGTGCCTGTTGCCTTACCCGCCGGCGGCGGGTTGTATGCATCGGGCATGATCTCGCCCGCCTTGCGGGCGCGGCAGGCCCGCTTGAGGACACGCCCGTAGCCGGATTTGCCGGACCCGTTCGGCCCGTAAACGATTGTCAGTCCCGTGGCCTCAAACGGCAAAGTCTGGCCCGGTGCAAGCTGGTTCACACCGACAATGTCGCTGACGCTGGACAGAGCTATGGATTCGCCGCCGGCTGGGGTCGCAGGCAGATGTGCCGCTTCGAGCACCGCCGCTTCCAACGTAATGCCTTCGGCGCCATGCTCCTTTTTGCACAAGGCCAGTATGTCGGTGACAGCCGCCTCATCGGGAGTCCCGCCGGTCACGATCCGGCGCAGCGCATCCCTTTGCCAGAGGGGACGGTCAGCTGACCAGTCGAGTATGGCTTCGAGTACAGCCTTGTTTGCTTTCTTATTCATTCTGTTTGCCCCCGGCGCGCGCACCTTTTCCCCGTATAGATGATAGCGCCGAAAGCCCGCCAATATTGTCTCAGTAACAGACCGAATCCACGCCCGCGTAGAATAGCATGTAACCTGCGGCTGTGCCCGGTCAGAGGCCAGGCGGGCGCTGCCCCCGCTCTCAAAGAGTCTAAAGGATTTTCATTTCACCTTGGAGGGCGAAACCGATGGCTCTTGCCCATTCTACAGTTGGGGAATGTGGGCAACGAACGCCACAGGAGAGCTTTAGAGGGCTATAGCGTAGACGTAGTGCTCATCTTCATCGGGCGTGGCCCGCCACATTGGGAATTTTAGCGTTATTTGCGAACGACTTATCTTGCCAATCACCGCCGAATACCGCACCCGTCACATATTGCGTCCTAGTGCGGCGAACGCCTGAACGATGGCCTCGACGACGACGCGCACTCGCGCCGTGGCTGCGAGGTCGTGATGTAGCGCCAGCCAGACGTCATAGGTTTGCGCACGCTGGCTATCCGGCCAGATGCGCACGAGATTGGGATCGAGTTGCGCGACATATTCAGGCAACTCGCCGAGCGCCATGCCTGCGCGGATAAAAGTTGCGAGCATCAGGCTGGAATCCAGTTCGGCGACAATCCTGCCACCGTCGCGTCGCTCGCCAGCCAACATATGATCCTGCCGATCCGTGACGCCCGATTTGTAGATGGCGATGTCATGGCCAGCAAATCCGCCACCAGGTGTCGGCAGGCCGCGACGTTCGATATAATCCCGGCTGGCGAAGAGGCCAACCGGCCAAGTCACCAGGCGACGAGCGATAAGATCCGGCTGCTCCGGGCGCTGCGTGCGGATCGCGACATCGGCCTCCCGCCTTCCGAGATCGAGAAGGCGTGTTGTCGTGCTCAGGATCACGCGCACATCGGGATAGCTGTTTCGTAGCGTTTCGATTGCGGACACGACAAAATCCATAGCCAGCGAATCCGTGGTGCTGACGCGCACCTCGCCCTCGATTTTCGCATCACTGCCTTCGGAACGACGCGCGAAGGACACAGCCAGACGCTCCATGTCTTCCGCCACACCGAGCACCTCGAGACCGCTCTCTGTCAGAATGAGACCCGTCTTCGTTCTCAAGAAGAGCCGGCTTGCGAGCGTGTTCTCAAGCACACCAATGCGCCGGCCGACCGTCGTCTGGTCGATGCCTAACTCCTGTCCCGCCGCGCGCAACGTTCCCGCCCGGCTGACCGCCAGAAACAGGCGGACATCATCCCAGTTCATCGAAGCCCTCATGCTGCATATTCGCAGCACAATAATGCATTTCGATGCATTTATACACAGCCATGATGTCGATAGGATCTAACCGAACTTTTCCATCGCTCCCCGACACACTCATTCCCGGATCATCATGCGCCCCACCCATATCGCGGTCGTGGCGATGCTCAGCGCCTTTGGCCTCATCGCTTCTGACATCTACCTCCCCGCCATGCCGGCCATGGCCGGCGATCTCTCCATCGCCGACAGGTTCATGCCGATTACAGTATCGGTCTATCTCTTCGGACTGGCCACGGCCCAACTCGGTTATGGCCCGCTCTCCGACCGTTACGGCCGCAAACCTGTGCTGGTGGCAGGCATTCTAATCTACATCGCTGCTTCGATCGGTTGCGCCATGGCATCGGGTTTCTGGATGCTGCTCGTCTGGCGGATTCTCCAGGCAATCGGGGCTGCGGCGGGACTCGTGATCGGCCGCGCGATAATCGCCGATCTTTGCGATAAGACCGGCTCGGCGCATGTCTATGCCATCGTCTATCCGCTGGTGTCGCTGTCACCGGCGCTGGCGCCAGCCGTGGGCGGGCATCTCGCTACCGCATGGGGATGGCGGGCCGACTTCCTGTTCGTCGCGCTGTTCGGTGTGGCGGCGCTCGTGATGGTGCTTGTGCTTCTGCCGGAGACACACCCGGAACGTCGGCGTCACACATATAGTGCTCCATTTTCCAACTTCGGCCTCGTCCTGCGCGACGCAGGCTTTCGCCGCTATGCCCTCATTGTCTGCGCGATCTACTGCGCGTGGTTCATCTATCTCACCCAATCGCCGTTCCTGTTCGAACGGTCGGGCTGGAGCGAGGCGGAAAGCGGCTGGCTTTATCTGCCGCTCAGCGCCTGTATCATCGGCGCCAACATCCTCAGCAAGAAGCTGCTCGGTCGTATTCCTTATAACAGGATTATAGGTGCCGGGATTGCCTGCTTCACGCTCGGAGGCGCCTGCTTCGTCCTTTTGGCGGTCCTTGGAATATCCAGCGTCTGGGCCGTGATGTTGCCGATGTGCCTGGTCAGCCTCGCCAATGGCTCTTCCCTGTCGCTCGCCGTATCGGGCGCGATTGCTGGCGATCACGGAAAGTCTGCGACGGCCTCAGGTCTTGTCGGCTTCTTCCAGATTGGCAGCGCCGGGATCGTCGCCCTCGCGGTCAGCGCCACATTCGGCACGAGCCCTGCCGTCCTCGGATATTCCGTCCTGCTGCTCGGCGTGAGCGCGGCAGGGGCGCTGGCGCTCGGCACGAGATGAGGACGTTCCGACAGCGGACCAGTGGGCTGGTGAGAACAGAAAGCTGAAACGCCCGCAACGCCTAACCTCTGCGCCCAAAATGCGGCATTAGAGGGCTATAGCGTAGACATAGTGCTCATCTTCGTCGGGCATGGCCCGCCAATTCCGTGAAAATAGCGATCTTTGCGAACGGTATTACCGCCGAAAGCCGCCGATTGCCGTTTCGATACACCAACGTTCCGCGGTATTTGGCGTCAATCTCGCTATAACGGCTTGAGACCGCGATCCGCCGCGATTGATTTCAGGCCTTTGTTAAGCCGCTCGCGGGTCGATCGGGAACACCAGCAGTGTCGAGGTTGCGGACGCGCAGAGCCGTTCCTGCGAGTCGATCAGCCGTGCTTCGGAGAAAGCAACGCTGTCAATCGGCGTTTAAACGGGACCCCTTATCGGCGTCCAAAAAGTACCCCTCCTTTAGGTTGCAAGGTTTAGCGTGCGCGGGCCCGAAACTTTAAATTTAGTGCAGGGTCTGCGCGCGCGGGTCGTTAGCGTTCTTCGGCTTTAGGCTCAGGACTCATTGCTTTCCGAGCCAGAATATAACGGCTGCTGCGAGATCTATTGCTGCACGGAACACGACCGGGCAGCGATCATAACGGGTAGCAATTCTTCGCCA
>NZ_JBDJNE010000028.1:0-22069 GCF_039674265.1 Brucella sp. TWI559 | reverse complement strand
CAAGTGTCTTGGATTTAAGACACCCGCCGAGGCTTTTGCTACACTTTTGCAGGAAGCAGCTTAATCAGATACCCTCACCGCCGGCATGATGCAGTTGGAGTAGCTTTTCCATACCTTTGACCTTGATATACGTTTCATCAAGGTTCCATTTGCGTGTGACCTGACGCTTCTTCCGATTAAGCCGTTCAAGCATTTTGGGCTAAAGCAGATGACCCAACGATGGACGGTTGAGTGGTCGAGATCGATGCCACGTTCCGCTATCAGTTCCTTCAGGTTGCGAAGGCTCAAATTGTAAGCCAGATACCAACGAACACACAACAGAATGACGGATTTATCAAAATGGCGGCCTTTAAACATCTAAAATACTCGGCTGATTAAAAGCCAGGATACTATCAGCTTATCTATTGACGAAAAGTTTGCAACAGAACCTTAAAAACTATACCCTTCCGAAATATCAAGCTGAAGGGCGGCGATTGCTGTCTTTGTATCCTTCGCAACGATTGCGTCGTAAACGTCGATGTGGTGCTGAGCAGAGCTTCGGAAAAGTTTGTCGTTCGGAACAGATTGCCGCACGGAAGGGCCAATATGCAACCACAGCGGTTCCAAGAGCTGGCTGATGAAAGCAAGGTTGCTCATTTCTGCAATCAACATATGAAAATGATAATTCGCCTCAAGGAAGAGGTCCAGATCGTTAATTTCAGCGGAGCGGCAAATATCTGCAACGTAGTTTTTCAGCTTATCGAGCTGCTCTTGCGTATGATTTTCGACCGCGCGTTCCAACGCAGCAGTTTCTAAGATAGTTCTTAGCACGCGAATATCATACAGTTCCTTAGTGGTGAATATCGGCACCATCATCGTTCTATTGGCTGTTGAAACCACACTGCCAACACTCTCCAGCCTCTGCAATGCATCGCGTACGGGCATCAAACTGGTTCCCAGGCTTTTCGCGAGACCTCGGAGAGTCAGCTTCTGGCCTGGTGTAAATCGCCCCATCATAAGATTACGCTTAAGCATCTCGTAAATTTGCTCATGAAGCATGTCACGGGAAACTGGTGACAGTTCAGGCGCATTCGATCCTGCTGGGTCGGCTTCACGGTTTTGCATAAGGTCTCCTCTCAATGTGCGTTCGTCATAACATCGAACATAATCTTTAGCATTAAAAACATTGTCATAAAACTGTTATAACACTAGACAAATGTGTGGTGTGACCATAATCTGATACCGCCAAGTTTGCCTTGAAAAGATCATGTCAGATCAATGGACGGAGCGGACCTCAATAAAGCGGTCCCTTGCAGCTCTCGTGCCTAGACGGACGAATGCGCAAACGTCAAATGGAGGAAGATACAAATGAATGATAGGCTTTCCAATTCGCTCGCCCATGCGGATATCACAACGACTTTGCATCCCTATACAGATGCGCGTGCGCATGAACTGCAAGGCCCAATGATCATTGATCGCGGCAAAGGCATCTATATTTATGATGATGCTGGCAAGGAATATATAGAAGGGTTGGCGGGATTGTGGTCGGTAGCGGTTGGCTTTGACGAACAGCGTCTTGTCAAAGTCGCCGCCGAGCAAATGGCCAAATTACCCTACTACCATACATTCAGCCACAAGTCCCATGAGCCATCGATCCGTCTTGCGGAGAAGATCGTTGAGATGACGCCTGCGCAGCTAACACGGGTGTTTTTTACGAGTTCTGGTTCCGAAGCCAACGACACTATGGTCAAGATGGTTTGGTACATGAACAATGCGCTGGGCCGACCACTAAAGAAGAAATTTCTCGCCCGAACGCGTGGCTATCATGGTATCACGATTGCCTCTGGCAGTCTGACAGGCTTACCAAACAATCATCGCGACTTCGACCTCCCAGCGATTCCGGTTCGTCATCTAACCTGCCCGCATTTTTATCGATATGGCTTGCCGGGCGAGAGCGAGGCTGAGTTCGCAGCAAGACTGATTGCTGAAGCTGAAGCAATGATCGTTGAGGAAGGCCCTGAAACTATTGCGGGTTTCATCGGTGAGCCACTAATGGCTGCGGGCGGCGTGATGCCTCCACCAGAAGGTTACTGGAAAGGCATTGAAGCGCTCTGCCGCAAATATGATATTCTGCTGATTGCTGATGAAGTAATCTGCGGCTTTGGTCGTCTTGGCACGACCTTTGGCTGTGAGCATTACGGCTTCACTCCGGACATTCTGATCATGTCCAAACAGCTGACCTCGTCATATATGCCTCTCGCAGCGGTTGTATTTACAGAGGCTGTCTATGATGCGATTGCCGACAATACAGCTAAGATCGGCACTTTCGGCCATGGCTTCACTGCCTCCGGTCATCCGGTTGCAACAGCTGTGGGTCTTGAAAATCTCAAAATCATTGAAGAACGTGATCTGATTGGAAATGCAGCCCGTATGGGCGCCATTTTACAGTCACAACTGGCAGACCTTGCCGATCATCCAC
The DNA here is from genome assembly GCF_039674265.1 of Brucella sp. TWI559. NCBI lineage: Bacteria > Pseudomonadati > Pseudomonadota > Alphaproteobacteria > Hyphomicrobiales > Brucellaceae > Brucella > Brucella sp. TWI559. The sequence goes on along the minus strand of NZ_JBDJNE010000028.1, from coordinate 19,611 downwards.
TTGTCGGGGAAGTTCGCGGCGCGGGCCTCATCGCTGGTATCGAGCTTGTTGCGGATAAAGAAAGCCGTCGTCCATTTGCTATGCCGGGCAAAGTTGGTTCCCGCGCGTTTGTAGCTGGACATGAGAATGGGCTCATTGTTCGCGCTATCGGTGATGTGGTTGCGCTTTGCCCACCACTCATCATCAACGAAGATCAGGTGTACGAGACGGTGAAACGTCTCCGCAGAACACTTGATGATACTGCACAGTGGCGCAACTCTGAAAATCTGAACTAATTAACAACACAAAGGGCGCTGTATGAATTACGGCGCCCTTCTTAGTATAGCTTAGCGTTATTAGCCGCCTAATGTAGAATCTGACTGAGAAATAGCTTTGTGCGCTCATGATGTGGGTTGTCGAAGAATTCGGCTGGCGCATTTTCTTCGACGACCTGGCCCTGATCCATGAAGACCACGCGGTTTGCAACCTGACGGGCAAAGCCCATTTCATGCGTCACGCAGATCATCGTCATGCCTTCATCCGCAAGGCTCACCATCGTATCAAGCACTTCCTTCACCATTTCCGGATCAAGCGCTGAAGTTGGCTCATCAAACAGCATCACTTTCGGGTTCATGCAAAGTGCACGGGCAATTGCCACACGCTGCTGCTGACCGCCGGAAAGCTGCCCCGGATATTTATTGGCCTGTTCTGGAATCTTCACGCGCTTCAAATAATGCATGGCGATTTCTTCCGCCTGCTTCTTGGGCATCTTGCGCACCCAGATTGGCGCCAGCGTGCAGTTTTCCAGAATGGTCAGATGCGGAAACAGGTTGAAGTGCTGGAACACCATGCCGACTTCGCGGCGCACTTCATCAATCTTCTTGAGATCGTTGGTCAATTCGATACCGTCCACAATGATCTGGCCCTTCTGGTGTTCTTCCAGACGGTTGATACAGCGGATCATGGTGGATTTGCCGGAACCCGATGGACCAGCAACAACGATGCGTTCGCCACGCATGACCTTCAGATTGATGTCACGCAGAACATGGAATTCACCATACCATTTATGCATGTTCTTAATCTCGATAGCCCCTACAGTCTTCGAGATCGTCATTTGCGGACTATGTTTTTGAAGATCGTCGAAACGTTTGACATTTTCGCCTACCATTCAAGCATCCTTCTGCATTGTTACGGCTTTGCCCATTGGGCTGCACAGTTGATCAATATTCACTGTCTGACTATTTGAGTTCAAAAGCTGCTCAACACCCCGTCACATACCTGTAAAAGCTCATCAGCATCAGAGACAGAAAAAGGCAGTGGTGGTCTGATTTTCAGAACATGGCCAAGCGGTCCAGATGCACTGATCAGCACGCGGCGGCGGCGAAACTCATTGACAAGTTTACCAGCATCTTCTGGTGACGGCCTGCCATTCTTGTCCAAAATATCAACGCCTAGAAATAAGCCCACGCCGCGCACGTCACCTATCGCTGCGTGGCGCTTCGATAGGTCCTCGAAGCCGGTTTTCATATGTGTGCCGACTTTTAAGGCATTTACCAGAAGGTCTTCATCGTGAAGTATGTCCAGGACTGCAGAGGCAGCGGCACAGGCAACGGGGTTGCCGCCGAATGTGTTGAAATATCGGGCTTCGCGAGCAAAACGTTCCAGAACTTCCTCACGTGCGACGACGCCCGCGATTGGGTAGCCGTTGCCCATCGGTTTACCCATGGTGACGAGATCAGGAACGATGCCGTGGCGTTGAAAGCCCCACATGTGTGACCCCAGACGACCGAAGCCCGCCTGCACTTCATCAGCAATGAAAAGGCCACCCGCTTCGCGGATGGCATCAACAGCACCTTTAAGAAAACCGGACGGTTCGGCAAAAACACCATCGCTCGAAAAAATAGTATCGACGAGAAGTCCGGCGGGACGAATGCCATGACGCTGCATATCAATAATAGCGGTTCGAACTTCATTTTCAAAAAAAACTGCGATCTGTTCAGGAGAACCCGAAACGCGTGCATCAGGCGTAGCAATAGTGCGAACGTCAAGCGCCAATGGAACATTCTGGCCGAGCGAAGGCGACATGGACGCTATCGCGTGGCTGATACCGTGATAGGCATTAGCAGTGACGATAAAACCTGTTCCGCCCGTATGGTTACGGGCAATGCGCAGCGCCAGATCGTTGGCTTCGCTTCCTGTACAGGTTAGCATCAACCGATTGGTTTGGGCTGGGAAGTGGCTGAGCAATTTCTCAGCATAGCTGATAATACCCTCATCGAGATAACGCGTGTGAACATTGAGGCGCGCAGCCTGTTCAGCAATCGCTGATACAACACGAGGATGACAATGCCCTACGCAAGGCACATTGTTATAGGCATCAAGATAGGCATTTCCCGCCTCATCATAGAGCCGAACGCCAGATGCGCGTTCAAAATGAACTGGTTCCTCGTAAAACATGCGGTATGGTTGGCCAAGAACACGCTGACGGCGTTCAACAAGGCTGCGTGTGCGCTCGTCAAGGCTTCCGGCGTTCTTTGCATCAAACGCATTGATCATCAAAGGTACGCTCATGGCATGCGCCTTTATTTCTGGAGAATAGTGTTGAATGGGTTTTGCGATAGTGCTGACAGCCGCTTTAATCGCATCCAGGAGGCTGGATTGTTTTTCATGATGTAAGGACGGTTGGCCGGATCAGTATCGGCCAAAAACTCTGTAACAATGACGTTTATGACGCACCGTGCGATCATAAACTCCGGCAAGAGCGTGCACTCCAAATCCGATAAAGGTGCAACACTGTGATAAGCGCTGACGACATCGGCAGCGTTCTCAAAATCATACTTTTCACCGCGAATTTGTAGCAACGCTGCACCAGCAAGATCGACAAGACGAGGAGCGTAGACCAAATCTCCGAAATCAAGGAAGCCAGCCAATTTATCGCCATCAGTAAGGATATTTTGTCCATTCATATCGCTATGAACAGCCTGTGTGGGCAATTGAACAATTTGTGGCAACGCTACCGTTTCAAAACGATCAAGCATGGCCTGAGCGAGCGGACAGCGATCTGTGTCGATCAAATTTAAATGCGCCCGCAGACGGCTTATATTTTTCACATCCCATATAAGATTGCGCTCGCTTGCATAGTCATGATCAAAGGCGGACAGCGCATTATCAAGATTGGCCACTGACCGCCCAATTGTCTGGCGTAATGCTCTTGATGATAAACCTACAGAAGAAAGCGGTGTTCCTTCAAGATAGGTCAATAGCTGCAAATATCTGCCATCATCTAGCGCGATGGGAACAATCATCTCGCCATTGATCGTGGATGTGACACGTGGTGCTGGAATTTCTGGTGCCGCTTGCTCAATATGAAGAAGAGCTGCATTTTCCAACAATACACTGTCGATGCTTTCCTGCGGATCAGAAACCTTGAGCGTGAACGTCGGACCATTGGCTACACGGATGCGGAAATTTTGCGTGCGTTCACCGCCAAGCTCTGTGGCTTGACCATGAATACCAAAATGCTTCCTTGTGAGGGTCTCTGCATCAATCGACGTAAGGCGCTGCATCATTCTTCTGCTTCCTGAAATGAATCAGCCAGAATGCCGAAGCAGTTGATGATATCAGAAACAACAGCTTTTCTAGCGGCTGAAGCATTGTGAGACGCTATGGCGTCAAAAGCTATTTCGTGATCGGGAATTGCGTCAATCAGTTTACCCGGCTCAGCCTTAGCTAGACGGACAGATGGGCCCATTCTCAACCAAAGCGGTTCAATCATGTCACGCAGAATGGGAGAGTTGCTCATGTCTGCAATATGCAGATGAAAGCTGGCATTCGCACGCAGGAAATGACTGGTATCGTTGTTACGTGCCGCTACAATCATGGCTTCGAAATGCACACGTAAACCAGCAAGGCTTTCGGGCGTTGAAGCTCGCGCGGCACGCGCTGCCGAAAGTCCTTCCAATGCCACCCGAATGTCGCGAATTTCCGTGAGTTCAAGCATGGTCAGACGCGGCACTATAAACGTGCGCCCAAGACGCACTGCGCCAAGGCTTTCGAGCTTTTGGAGCGCATCGCGGACCGGAACCACGCTTGTTCCAAGAGCAGAAGCCAGATTTCGAAGGACAAGTCTGTCACCGGGGCGAAACTCTCCGATGATGAGTTTTTCCTTGATCTGCTGATAGATCTGTTCGTTCAATGTATCCTGAATGAGCGTCTTGTATGTCGGCATGGAGCCGTCATCTGACAGCAGGTTTAGCTTGCTGTCCATCTCTAGCGCCTCTCAAGAGCAAATTCACGCTCAAGACGCCGGGAGTGAAGTGATAGAATGAAGCAAAATACGAAAAATGCACCACCGACTACAAGATACGCTTCGCGATAAAAGCCCAGCCACGCACCGTCAGCAATTGCCCCGCGTGCACCGCCAAGTACGTCTATCAGACCAATAATGCTAATCAGCGTTGTGTCTTTGATAGACTCGATGAAGGTGTTGATGATCGCAGGCAGAGCAATCCGAAATGCTTGCGGTAGCACGATTAAACGTGAAATAAGGCCACCGGAAAGCCCCAAGCTCTTTCCTGCTTCTGACTGACCACGAGGCACGGCTTCAAGCCCACCGCGAATTGCTTCGGCAAGATATGCGGCCTGGAACAGAATAAGTGCGACCTGTGCACGCAAGATATTGTCCACCATATTGCCGCCGGGCAGCAGGAAAGGCAGCATCGTTGATGCAATGAACAGGACAGCAATGAGTGGCAGACCGCGCACGATCTCAACATAGAGCGAGCAGAAACGCCGGACGATAGCGGCTTTCGACTGGCGGCCAAGGACAATCAGAACGGATATTGGAAGTGCCAACACAATACCGAAAGCAGACAGGCCAACAGTAAGCGGCAGGCCACCCCAACGGCTCGTTGAGACTGCTGGCAAACCCAAAATGCCACCCCTCATGAGTATAAGGCTGATCACCATGACTGCGATCCATGCAAGCGCAAGTAGTGGTTTCCAGAAACGACGAAAGCCACTAAGAATGAGGATGGAAAGTACCAATACGACAGCGAGCGTAGGACGCCAATACTGATCAATTGGGTAACTGCCGAAAAGAATAATGTGATAGCGCTCATAGAGAAACGCCCAACAGGCTCCAGTCGCAGCCCTGCAAATATCGGGTGACGCCGGACCAAATACGGCGTTCACGAAGGCCCATTGATAGAAGTGCCAGAACAGGTAGAGAAGTCCGCCAGTGATGACTAGTGTCAGCAGGGCGTGGGGCCAAGGATGAAAATAAGGTCGAAGCCAACCCGATACGAAGCCATCGGACGGGCGTTGAAGTGTTGCAGAAGGTTCACTCATGCTTTCACCAATTGTGCGCGTTTCTCCAACCAGCGGATAACCGCAGAGGTTAACAGGCTGAGCGACAGATAGATCAGAAGATAAATGGAGACGGTCTCAATAGCCCGGCCTGTTTGGTTGAGCGCAGTATTACCGACCGAAACCAGATCAGGATAACCAATCAGGACAGCCAGTGTCGTATTCTTAATTGCGTTAAGATATTGATTAGCCAATGGGGGCAACATGAGCCGGAGAGCTTGCGGTGCCAGAACCAGATAGAGTGTTAGCAATGGATTGAGGCCGAGGGAGCTTGCCGCCTCTGTTTGCCCTTTTGGCAAAGCTGCAAGACTTCCGCGCACAATTTCAGCAATAAACCCTGAAGTATAAAACGATAGGCCAATGAGCATTGCTATATATTCGGGTGTAAGGCCCACTCCCCCACGGAAATTAAACCCAGTCAGTGCTGGTTTCTGTATCTCTCCCCAACCAAGTGCAAAAATGATGACACCGAGAATGGCAGCAAGAGAAACGCAAAAGCCAATTGTGGCCCGTCGGGGAAAGTGTCCCGTTTCGTTGCGTCCTTTCACCATGAAGCGCCAGAATACATAGCCACTGATCAGACTTGCAATGAGGACAGTAGCCAGCGCAGGCCCACTATCTCCGAACAGAATTGTTGGTACATGAAGGCCACGGCTTGAGATGAAAACAAAGTCCCCAAGTGCCCATGCCTGACGCGGTGCAGGGAGCACGCGGACAGCAGTTGCGCAGACAACGAGAATGAGCAGCAGCGGTGTGTTGCGCGTGACCTCAATATAGGTCTTTGCTATCGTGCGAAGCTGCGGATGAGCAGCACGTCCTGCAAGACCAATCAGAAGTCCGAGCAAAGTGGACAATACAATAGCAGCAGCAGCCAGCTTAATTGTATTGAGCAAACCGACAAGCAGTGCCTGGAAGTAGCTGTCTCCTGAACTAAAGGTAATCAATGACTCGCCAATCGGAAACGATGTAGCGCTCCACAGGAAGCTATAATCGATACTGATGCCGCGTGCAGCGAGATTTGACGCAAGATTGTGTGACAGCCACGCAAAAACTGCAATGGCTGCCAAAACAAACAGCGCATTTTGAAGGCGCTCGCTACGCATTAGCGCAACGGTGCTGCATACATAAGGCCACCCTTCGTCCAAAGGTCGTTTAGACCACGGTCGAGCTTGAGAGGAGAGGCCTTACCAAGGTTGCGCTCGAAGCTTTCGCCATAATTGCCGACGGCCGAGACAAGTTTAACAACCCAGTCTTCCGGCAGACCGAGATCTTTGCCATTACCCGGTGTGGTGCCGAGTATCTGTTTGATCTCCGGATCAGTCGAGTTTTTGGCAAGATCTTCAACGTTAGCCTGCGTAATGCCAAGTCGCTCAGCTTCGACCAAAGCAAACATGACCCATCGGGCTATGAGAAAAAGTTGCTCATCGCCACTTTTGACAGCAGGTGCATAAGGTTCCAGCGTTATAAAATTGGGGAAGATGATGTAATCGTCGACATTACCATTGCCAGCGCGTGATCCGGCGAGGTTACCATAGTTGCCGCCGAACGCATCACAACGTCCGCCAAAGAAAGCTGCATCCAGCTGCTCCCAGGCACTTAGAACAAGTGGTGTATAGTTGAGGCCGCGAGACTGGAAGAAATTCTCGGTGTTCACTTCGAAAGTTGAGCCCTGCAGGATGCAGACCGTAGCATCTGCCAATTTGTCAGGACTATCGATACCAAGTGACTTTGGTACCATAAACGTATAGCCGTCAAAGTAGTTTGGTGAGGTGAAGCGTGCGCTCTGAGCGCCTTCGCGGTTGAGTGTCGTAGTGGTATCATGAGCCAGAACGTCAATCTCACCCGACGACAGCAATACAAAGCGCTCGGCATAAGATGTCTGGCGATAGTTGACTTTCGACGCGTCGCCAAGAATAGCAGCCGCCATCGCTTTACAATAGTCAATGTCAATGCCAGCCAGCTCGCCATTCGCAGCTGGAGCCGAAAAGCCCGGAACGGCCTGACCAACACCACAGACCAGAGTGCCCTTGGACTTAATTGAATCCAAAGCGGCGCCTGCCTGTGCTGCTCCACTCAGTGCAGTCGCCCCCATTAGCGCAGCTGCACAAGCCATAATTCCCGTTTTCAAAGTGCTCGTGATTTTCACGTTATTCCCCTTTGTTTTTATGCGTTTATATTAACCTCGCGGAGTCGCGCCACTCGGCATTCACGCTGCAGATTGAGTAATGCAGATGTATTTCAGCTCTAGGAATTCTTCGATCCCGTACTTTGAGCCCTCCCGCCCGATGCCAGATTCTTTTACTCCGCCAAATGGTGCGACCTCATTTGAAACCAAGCCTTCATTGACGCCAACAATGCCCGACTCGATCTGTTCAGCAACACGCCACATCCTGTCGAGATCGCGGGTAAAAATATAAGCTGCAAGGCCGGATGTGGTGGCATTGGCGGCTTTGATGACGGCTTTTTCATCGGAGAACCGCTGTATGGGCGCAACTGGTCCGAAAGTTTCTTCACTTTCAAAGAGCATCGTTGCATCAACATCCACAAGCACCGTAGGCTCGTAGAAAGTTTGTCCAAGCCCATGACGTCTGCCACCCGTAACAACTTTGGCGCCCTTGCTAACTGCGTCTGCTACATGACGCTCCACCTTCGTCAGCGCGGCTTCATTGATTAAGGGACCTTGTTGCACGCCCTCGCCAAAGCCCTCGCCCACTTTTAATGCACCGACTGCTGCAGAGAGGCGCTCAATGAAAGTGTCGTGAACGTTTTCATGAACGTAAATGCGGTTCGGGCAAATACAAGTTTGGCCGGTATTACGGAATTTTGCGTTGAGAACGCCTTGAACCGCAACATCAAGATCGGCATCTTCAAACACGATCAGTGGCGCGTTACCGCCAAGTTCCATCGCAACTTTCTTGACCGTATTTGCCGATTGTTCGAGAAGAAGTTTTCCAACGCGGGTCGATCCTGTGAAGCTGATCTTGCGCACGATCTGGCTTGACGTCATTTCGCCGCCGATTGCAGTAGCGTCACCTGTGACAATGTTGAATACCCCTTTCGGAATGCCAGCACGTTCGGCAAGCTCCGCCAGTGCGAGTGCAGAGTAGGGCGTAAATTCAGATGGCTTAACCACGACCGAACAGCCCGCAGCGAAAGCCGGTGCGCACTTCCGGGTAATCATTGCGGCAGGGAAATTCCAAGGTGTGATCGCTGCAACAACACCTATTGGCTGCTTAAGAACCATGATGCGGGAGCGGGCACGAGGAGCCGGGATCAGGTCTCCGTAGGCACGCTTTGCCTCTTCCGCAAACCATTCCGCAAAAGAAGCGGCATAACGGATTTCGGCCTGACTTTCCGCAAGCGGTTTGCCCTGCTCGGCAGTCATGATCGTGGCAAGATCGGAAAGATTGGCGATTATCAGGTCAAACCAACGACGCAATATGATTGCGCGATCCATGGCTGGCAGCGCTGCCCATGCATGACGAGACTCCTCCGCAATTTTAATTGCACGTCGGGTCTCGGCTGCGCCCATATTAGGCACAGAACCTATCGCAAGGTTGGTTGCCGGATCAGTTACAACAACCGTCTCTCCATTGTCAGCAGCTATCCATTCGCCACCGATATATGCCTTGTTCCGCAGGAGTGAAGAATCTTTAAGGCGGTCCTCTAACCGCGGCGTAGCGTGGTGGTGGTTCATATTGTTCCCAGTTCAAGCTCTGCTTTGTTAAGTGTTATAACACACAACAAATCTCAACCTGTCAATATGAATCGTTAGTGTTTTGCAACTCCTACGCCGTAGTTGGTGAAATTTAAAATTAATATTGAACCGCACCGGGTTTGCCGGAGGCCATTTCGTTTAAGTTACGCGGCCACGGCCGGTGCGTCCAGCATCGCGTAATATCGTTCTTCGGCTTCGGCTGGCTGTATGTTGGACTTGCCCTGATTTAATGGAGAGGTTCTGTCACTAATTTCCGGTTCATGGTCTCGAACTGGATCGGGGATTTATACCCGAGTGCAGAATGTCTGCGCACAGGATTATAGAAGCCGTCAATGTATTCTCCAATGAGTTTGATTGCGTCATTTCTGATCTGGAATACACTGTGCCAGATCAGTTCTGATTTGTTGGTCTTGAAGATGGTGTCCACCATTGCATTGTCATATCAATTTCCTTTACCGCTCATGGATGGAAGCATGCTGTGCGCTTTGAGGATTTTGCGATACTCATAACTGGCATATTGGCTGCCCCTGTCCGAATGCTGGATGAGGGTGTTGTCACGTTAAGTTTCTCTGGCCGGAAAGGCCAGGGGCTCGTAGATATTCAGGCGAAGCAGGCCGCAATTTTCCATGCATCGAAAGCTTCGAGGCGATGGTAACGAATTGTGTGTGCGGCTCGGCGACGAGATGGAACAGAGAAACAATTGCGGGTCGCTGAGCGCATGGAGACGAACCGTTGCAACGCTCCAGGTGACCGATGACCTTGCATGGTTCGCTCCCGTTTCCTAAACGGCAGATGGCTATTTTCGGCCCGATTATTGAGGCCCTTGTGCGACCAATGGTCAAGGCCGGGTGCCACTTCTGCCTTTGCTGCACCGTAGGAGCGGAGCTTATCAGTGATGATCCGTTTGGGAGCAAAGCCATAGCGCTTCATTAACGCCACGAGCAGTTGCTTTGCCGCCCTTTTATCACGCCGCTTCTGCAAGATTTCTTCGAGAACGGAGCCATGTTGATCCACCGCACGCCAGAGCCAGAATTTCTCTCCAGCGCATTTGACGACCACTTCGTCCAAATACCAAGTATCGCCGGGGCGCGCCTGACGCCGCCGCAAGTTGCGTGTGATCTGGGGTCCGAACTTGGCGATCCAACGACGAACTGTCTCGTATGATACGTCGATTCCACGCTCAAGCAGCATTTCTTCAACTTCACGCAGACTAAGGTTGAACCGCAGATAAAGCCACACCGCATGAGCAATAATCTGTGGCGGAAAACGGTGACGCTTGAAGATGATATCTGATGTCTGCATCACCAAAATTTACGCCCAACCCGTCAGGCAGGCAACTGTAGCCCAGTTAACGTGACAACACCGTCCGGCGTATTAGATAAGTTGTTGACCGCCAAGAAAGTATGATCTTTAATGAGATTCGTCATACTTTCTTGGGGGTTTAAGTGAATAAATTCATTCGTTCGCTCGCGATATCACTCGCTCTGACAATTTCTGTTGGCGGAATAGCTACTGCAGAAAACAAACTTAATTTTGCATGGCCGGTCAATGTCGGCCCACTCAATCCGCATCTTTACACACCCAATCAAATGATGGGGCAGAATATGGTTTACGAGCCTCTCGTTCGTTATATGGGCGACGGATCAGTACAACCATGGCTCGCAGAATCCTGGGACATAGAAGATGGCGGAAAGACCTATGTTTTCAAACTCCGCGAAAATGTAAAATTTTCAAATGGTGAGATTTTTGATGCCGCCGCCGCCAAAGCAAATTTCGATGCTGTTCTTGCCAATAGGGAACGGCACGCCTGGCTTGAACTGGCTAATCAGATCACATCAGCAGAAGCGTTAGAACCATTCAAGCTCAAGTTAACACTTAAAGACGCATATTACCCCATCCTTCAGGAATTGGCACTGCCCCGCCCGTTCAGGTTTATTGCCCCGTCGCAATTTAAAGAAGGTGGTACAAAGGATGGCATTGTTGCACCGATTGGCACAGGCCCCTGGAAACTTGTCGAAACAAGGCTGGGCGAAAAGGATGAGTTCGTTCGTAATGAAGAATACTGGGGCAAAAAGCCGGAATATGAACAGATCACTGTCAAAGTCATTCCCGATCCAAATACCCGCGCCATTGCTTTTGAGACTGGGGAAGTAGACTTCATCTACGGTCTAGACGGCCCGCTTTATCCTGATACTTTTCAGCGGTTTAAAAACATGGGTGTCTATACGACAGAACTGTCCGACCCTATGGAGACTTGGGTTTTTGCGATTAACACAAAGACCGGCGCAACACATGACCTCGCCGTTCGCAAGGCAATCAACCATGCTGTCAACAAAGACAAGATGATAGATAAGGTGCTCTACGGCACGCAAAAGCGAGCAGATACGCTTTTCTCAACCAATGTACCCTACGCAGATATTGGTCTTAAGCCCTACGAATATGATGTTGAGGGTGCCAAACGCCTGTTGGATGAGGCCGGATGGAAAGCAAACAGCGAGGGAGCCATTCGCCAAAAAGATGGTGAAGCACTAACCGTTGAACTTAATTTCATCGGAACCGATGCTATTGCAAAATCGATTGCCGAAGTCGTTCAGGCAGATCTTCGACAGATTGGCATCGATGTAAAGCTTACCGGAGAAGAAGAAAGCAGTGTCTACGCCCGTCAGCGCGACGGGCGATTTGGCCTGATCTTCAATCGCACATGGGGTGCGCCCTTTGATCCACATGCCTTTGTAAGCTCCATGCGTATTCCTTCACATGCTGATTATCAGGCACAGCAAGGACTAACGGACAAGGCGGAAATTGACGCTAAAATTGGCCAGGTGTTCACAACAGGTGACGAAGAAACCAGAAAACGACTTTATAAAGACATCCTGACCCGCTTACATGATGAGGCCGTTTATCTTCCGCTGACATTCGTGACGGCCATCGCTGTTGCAAAGCCAGAAGTTGGTCCGATCCCATTTGGCGCAATGTCGAGTGAAGTGCCTTTTGAACAGCTCAAGCCAAAGGCAGATTAAGTGCCATGCCAGCTTTTATTCTCAGGCGAGTACTTCTTCTCATACCGATGTTGCTCGGTGCATCACTTTTCATATTCTTAACGCTGAGGCTGGGTCCAAGTGACCCAGCAATGGATTATCTCAGACTATCCAAAGTACCGCCGACACCACAAGCATTGGAAAATGCCCGGCAAATGCTTGGGCTCGATCAACCGATATTTGTCCAGTATTTTGAATGGTTGTGGAATGCTCTTCGGTTAGATTTTGGCATATCTTATGCCACGCAACGACCCGTATTGCCCGATATTCTGCATTTCCTCCCAGCCACTTTGCAACTCGCCGGTTTGGCACTTCTTTTAACCATCGGTCTTTCTATTCCACTTGGAATGTGGGCTGCGCGTTATCGCGAGAAATGGCCGGATCAGTTCGTGCGGTTCATTGCTTTTGTCGGTGTGTCAATGCCGAATTTCTGGCTGGGCTTTTTATTGGTACTGGTGTTCTCCGTTCACCTTGGCTGGTTACCCCCCATGGGTAAAGGCGGCATTTCCCATATCATAATGCCGGTAATCGCAATCTCATTCATGTCTCTGGCAATCAACGCGCGGCTTTTGCGCGCCAGCATGCTTGAAGTTAGCGGACAGCGTCATGTGCGATATGCACGTTTACGCGGATTATCAGAAAGGCGTGTTGAACATTCACATATTCTGCGTAACGCCTGGCTCCCGATCATAACAGCAATTGGCATGCATATCGGCGAACTCATTGGTGGCGCACTCATCATTGAAAGCATCTTCGGATGGCCGGGTGTCGGACGATACGCGGTATCCGCAATCCTCAACAGAGATTATCCGGTTATTCAATGCTTCACGCTGCTCATGGTCGTGATTTTTGTTCTGTGTAATCTGATTGTCGACATCATCTACGCCATCGCAGATCCCCGGATCCGCCTATCAGCGGAGGGTGTGCAATAATGATGCAAAATCAAGTCACGGCACAAAGCGTGTCAAAAACCTTAAGCCGCAATTTACTTCTTTGGTTTTCATTTGCAGTCGTCAGCCTCCTTTTGATCGGAGCCATAGCAGGGCCCTGGATATCGCCTCACAACCCTGATTTTGTCGACATTGGCCGAAGAATGCAATCACCTGATGGCACATTCTGGCTAGGAACCGACCATCTGGGACGAGACATATTCTCTCGTTTGATTGCAGGTGCGCGTGTCTCAATCGGAGCTGTCGCGATCACTCTTCTCATCATCCTAACACTCGGCATCAGCATAGGCGGTTTTTCGGGTTTTGTCGGTGGCCGCACTGATCAGATTATTATGCGCATTACCGACGTCTTTCTGACATTTCCCACGCTCGTTCTTGCGCTTTTCATGATTGGTATGCTCGGAACTGGCATCGTTAACGTAATAATAGCCATCGCCTTGTCACACTGGGCCTGGTACGCGCGCATTGTTCGCGGCATTGTTCTTTCGCTCCGACACAGAGAGTTTATTCTCGCTGCACGATTGAGCGGAGCCAGTCGGCTGCGGGTATTCATGAAACATCTGTTCCCAGCAACAATAGCGCAGTTGATGGTGCTGGCAACGTTGGACATTGGTCACATGATGCTTCACGTCTCCGGCCTGTCTTTCCTTGGTTTGGGCGTTGCTGCGCCAACGGCTGAGTGGGGCGTCATGATCAATGATGCACGGCAGTTTGTCTGGACATCACCAATGCTAATCTTTTGGCCCGGCCTCATTTTGTTTTTTAGCGTGATGGCGTTCAATGTCTTAGGCGATGCCCTGAGAGACCGCCTGGATCCTAATCTGAGGGCAGAGACGTGTCATTAAATTCGCAGACCTTGGAAATTCGTAATCTCTCCGTCGGTTACGCGCACGAGAACCACATTCACTTGATTGTTGCTGATCTTTCGCTCACGATCGAACGAGGTAAAATACTCGCTCTTGTTGGTGCCAGTGGCTCGGGAAAGTCAATGACATGCTCCGCAGTCCTTGACGTTTTGCCGCCTGGGGTAAGGACGATTAATGGAGCAATCTGGCTTGACGGCAAACAAATAAGCGCCAAAAAACTGCGCGGCAATCACGTTGCAAGCATCATGCAAAATCCGCGTAGTGCCTTTAATCCGGTACGTACGATGCGGCAGCATATTGCAGAAACGCTTTCAGCACTCGGTCGCAATAATCGTAATGAAAAGGCCGAGATCAAAGAGGCTTTGCTCGCCGTCGAGCTAGATGATCCTGATCGAATACTTGATCTTTATCCATTCGAAATGAGTGGCGGCATGTTGCAGCGCATGATGATTGCAATCGCTTTGCTGAGCAAATCAGAATTTCTTTTTGCTGATGAACCGACGTCCGACTTAGACCTCGTAGTTCAGATAAAAATTCTGAATCTTCTCGAAAAACTGGCGCGGGAAAAAGGCTTAGGGGTTCTGTTGATAACGCACGACATGGGCGTCGTTGCAAAAATAGCAGATCAGGTTGCAGTTATCGAAAATGGGATATTGGTTGAGCAAGCGCCGGTCGAAAAGATCTTTAACTCACCCAAAGATCCTGTCACACGAATGCTGGTGTCTGCCCATTTATCGTTATACGGCATGGAGTTGACTGTCTGATGCTCTTACAAGCGAAAAATATCAATAAATCATACCAGACACATTCTCTGATGGGATCTAGCCCTGCGCGCCTCATTCTTGATGATGTATCGTTGAACATTCAAGAAGGTGAGACGATTGCCCTGTTGGGCCGCAGCGGCTGTGGCAAAAGCACACTTGCAAGGCAACTTTGCGGATTGGAACATCCTGAAACAGGTGATGTGCTTTACAAGGACATATCGACCCGAAAGCTAACGCGTGTGCAAACGCGCTCGTTTCACCGCGATGTACAAATGGTCTTTCAGGATTCACCCAGTGCCGTAGATCCACGTATGACGGTCGGGTCCATCATTGAAGAGCCGTTGAGGCACCTTACTGAACTCAATGTAGAGCAGAGGCTCACGCGCATTGTCGACCTTCTCGAAATGGTCGAGTTGCCAAGAGACCTGCTCAATAAACTTTCCTCGCAGATCAGTGGTGGCCAGTTACAACGAGTCTGCATCGCTCGAGCGCTTGCGGCAAATCCTAAGCTCATCATTCTCGACGAGGCTGTCTCAAACCTTGATACGCACCTGCAAGCATCTGCGCTAAAACTGCTGACGAAATTGCAAGACAGCCAGAAGGTTTCATACCTCTTCGTCACGCACGATTTGCGGCTGGTTGAACGATTTGCTGACCGCATTCTCGTGATGGAAGATGGCCGTCTTGTAGAAGAGCAAAATAACGGCGATATACAGATGCTTTCTCACCCCGCATCAGTCGAACTCAAAAACGCAATTCTGCCCGCCCTACCCCAGCGAAAACTGATAATGGAACCCGCTTAAGCGAGCTTGTGATGACTTGCGACATCCCGAAGAAACTACAAAAGACCAGGAAGTCGACTTAATGAGATCGTTGATCTCATTAAGTCGCTCGTAGATTCAGTCCAAGCCTATCTACGAGTTATTCGGCAACGCGATTAAATCTCGCATTTTTTGCAGAGCGACATCGTGGACTTCCTGATACTTGATTATATCATGAAAGCGGCCTCCCTTTTCTAATAGAAATATGGAGGCCGTGTGGTCCATGGTATAATCACCGTCCTGAAGCGGTATTTTAGCAGCGTAAATTTTGTAACTCTTAATAGCGTCTTCAATGTTTGCTTCGGTGCCGCTTACGCCCATAATATGCTTGGAAACATTGCTAACATAGGTTCTCATAATCTCCGTTGTGTCACGCCTTGGGTCGACTGTGATGTAGTATACCTTCAACTTGTCCCGATCAGCTCCCAAATCATTCATTAAACCGTCGAGCTCATACAACGTTGTTGGGCAAACCTCCGGACAATGTGTAAAGCCGAAAAATACAGCAGCTGGGGTCGATCTTAAGTCCTGCTCTGTGAACGCGTCTCCATTCATCGTGACAAGTTTCAGAGGTCCGCCAAATGGCTCTGTTGCAGCTTGTTTGTCGATGTAATGATTGATCGATGCAGCAGCCACTATGACCACCATCGATAATCCAATTAAGATCGGAAGTAGTTTCTTGATCATGATTTTAAACCCGGAAGAAATAACAATATTCTGTTATTTCTGAAAACTTTGAAACTTTCGGGCACTCCAACGCGCTGATGGTTTCGTTTCAGCCTTGCAACGGCGGTTCGGATTTAAGTCCGTCCGAACGCCGCCGTGCGAATGTTAGAATGTCAGCTGCTTAATCATTCAATGGGAAGAATGATCGTCCGAACTATGACCCGATTTGCTGTGATCATGTGCGTCACTCTTAGCACCGCCCATAGCGTTGACAGCATATTCAACGTCCACCGTGCCAGCTTTTTCGAAAGTCAGTGATCCCTTGAACTTATCACCTTCTTTGATGCCATGTTTGAGAGCCATGAACATGATGTGATACGAACCAGGCTTCAGCTCTGCCTTACCATCTGCGGGAATTTCAAGACCATCGGGCAATGGTCGCATGGTCATGACACCTTTATCATCGACCTTCATTTCATGTATTTCAGTTTTTCCCGCGATTTCGCCTGTGGCAGCGATCAGTCTATCTGCTTGCTTGCCGTGATTGTTGATCACAAGGTAACCGCCTGCGACTTTAGCACCTTCAGGGGTTGCGCGTGACCAGGGATGAACGATCTCCAGTTCCCCTTTTTTGAACTCATGCGCAAATAAGGGCTGCGTGAAAACAAACAATGTCAGCAAAGCCAAGGAGGCAATACCAATTTTTTCTTCAATAGAACGGAAACGAAGCGCTGGGTGGGCTTCAAAAAAACGAGTGACCGGGTTTGAAAGCGAACGTGACATATTGATAGCTCCGATTGAGCGCAGATCAAATCGAACTGCGCGTTCGATAATTAAGTTGAGCGATTAACTTATCTATCAGTTTGCGGAGGCGCTCGCGGACGACCGGGATCCCGTGTGGTTGGGTGGCTGAAGGAATGCGTTTGATAAAAGGGGACGGCTTCTTCATCAAAGCGAGCCGTAAGCGCAACAAACTGGCTAATATCTGGCGCAGGTAAAAGAGGCGAAACGCTGCTACATCCGAAAGTGCAACAATTTGGCAGTTTCGAATGACCAGGGTCTTTGCCATCCGACTCTGTCAACGAGCTCGTTATACATAAGGGATTGCCAAAAGCGTCCAATATTGGTTGGGAAGCAACGCCTGCACTCGCGTAAGCCGCGAAGAAAGACTGCAGGAAAAGTACGCAGGCAGCAATAAAAGCGACGTAAGCGCTTAGATGATGCTTCCTCCGTTTCATTGCCCCTCCAGAACGCTCAGCATCGGTTATTAGCCACTGAACTGCTACTTAGTCGAGCAAACACTAACGTGAGAAAATCGCAACAGCAAGCAGAACTCGCCTTCTTGTTTGTTGTGTCGCAGTGACATTATGTCGATACTGTGGCAGAGCGACGTGATGCGAGTATTACGGCATTCATTACGGGACAATCAGATAGCGACAACATTTGTCGCCATTATCTGCGCGTTCATGATGCTCCAGAGTATGCTTTCCGGCTTTAGTCGCAGTGCGATGGCCGACACGCAATACGAAAATATATTCGGCGTAATCTGTTCGACCGATGGCGGGGGACACGCTTTCACGCAAGGCGATGATGGCCAGTCTCCGCAAAAAATAAATGACTGCCCCTGCGCCTCTTTATGTCGATTAGCATCGGGTACATTGCAGGCTCTGCTCACGCCGGACTTCATTCCCGTCGTACAACAACCGCTCATTTCTTCGCGCGTCCGATATTCATTTAAAACAATTACCGTAGAGACATCGGACAACTACCACTCCGAAGCGAGAGCACCACCATTTTTTCCTGACGTTTAAATCACCTGGCGCGATGCGCCTCATGATGTTCAGGAGATTTCTATGTCTGAAGCTACTCTTCCAAGAGAGGGTGCTGCACGTTCTGCGTCTGCATCATCTGATCTTTACCGCGCCGTTTGGCGTTGGCATTTTTACGCTGGCCTGCTTGTTTTGCCATTTATGATTACGTTGGCAATCACAGGCGCTCTTTATCTTTTTCGCGACGAACTCGATGCAATCATTCACGCTGATCTTAAACGTGTTGAAATTCAGGAAAGCGTGTCAAAAGCAACGCCTGCAGCAATGGTGGAGGCGGCATTGAAGGCCGTTCCGGGAACAGCGATCAAATTCACTGATCCAGCAACGCCCGACATTTCTGTCGAAGTTACAGTCAACACGCCTGAGAAAGGAAAGGTTGCCGTTTACGTCAATCCTTACACAGGGGCCGTTCTCGGCTCTCTTCCAGATCGCGGAACAGTGATGTGGACCATCCGATACTTCCATAGTCTCAAATATTTTGGCTCCTATGCCCGCATGGCCATCGAAATCGCAGGCGGCTGGGCAATACTTCTGGTCGGAACTGGCATTTATCTTTGGTGGCCACGGCAGCAAAACGGCGGCGTCGTCAGCCTGCGCGGTACGCCGTCAAAGCGCGTATTCTGGCGGGACACACATGCCGTGACCGGTCTCTTCGTCGGCTTTTTCATCGTTTTTCTGGCAATCACAGGCATGCCTTGGTCGGGTGTTTGGGGTGGCAAGGTCAACGAGTGGGCTAATGGCAACAATTTTGGGTACCCTGCGGGCGTTCGTATTGCGGTGCCGATGTCAGATGAGCACCTTGACCATGTTGCCAAAACGAGCTGGTCGCTTGAGCAAGCCAAAATACCGTTATCCCCTGAGAATAATCATGGTGCCACTTCGATCGGACTGAATAAAGCCGTTGAGGAGTTTGATAAACTCGGTCTTCACCACGGCTATGCGGTTAACATCCCTACGACGTCTACGGGTGTTTTTACGGGATCGGTCTACCCGGATGATTTATCGCAACAGCGCGTTGTTCATCTCGATCAATATTCAGGAAATGTGCTTATTGATATGAGCTATGCGGATTATGGTCCTTTGGGCAAAGCGCTCGAATGGGGCATTAATACCCATATGGGACAGCAATTTGGTTTGTCTAATCAGATCGTTCTGGCAGTTGCCTGTGCAGGAATTGTTCTTCTGGCGGTTTCCGCCGCCATCATGTGGTGGAAACGCCGCCCTGCAGGATCTCTGGGCGTGCCTCCCATGCCTAGCGACAGACGCGTATTTAGGGGTCTTCTGCTGATCCTCATCATTGGTGGAATAATTTTTCCATTGGTGGGTGCCTCTCTGGTCGTGATGCTCGTTCTTGACTGGCTTTACACGCAGACGCGTGATCGAGCGCGAGCCAAACGTAAATCGCGGGCCTGAATCCAGTCCACGACGAGCTCTCTGGTACGGCTGAAATCTCTTCGTGAGTTTACCGCCAGATAACCACATCATCCACCTGCATTTCGGGCGTGTCCGTCGTCGAATGATTTGAGACTATTTGTGCTTTTGAAGATTGGAGTTTCCGGCTCGGTTTGGGGGTTGATTTAAGCCGCTTTGGCCTGGTGGTTCAAGCGGCGTTT
>NZ_JBDJNE010000027.1:0-22504 GCF_039674265.1 Brucella sp. TWI559 | reverse complement strand
AAAACGCCGCTTGAACCACCAGGCCAAAGCGGCTTAAATCAACCCCCAAACCGAGCCGGAAACTCCAATCTTCAAAAGCACAAATAGTCTCAAATCATTCGACGACGGACACACAATTATGATGAGTGACGGTGCGGCCTACTCCCAGAGCGAAGCCCCCACACCTTATGTTTTCGTCCGCTTCCAGCTTGATCTGCCAGATGCTGCCGACACCACGTTACGCGAAACCGGCATTCTTGTTGGCACGCAACTGGAAGGCACGGTTCCTGCGGGTCAGCAATATATTCCCGCCGAGAACGTGGTGAACTTCGGCACCATGATTGAGGTGGATCGCTTCGCGCCTATCGTTCGCGACGGCTCCATCGGCCAGACTTTCAGCTTTATTTTGACAATGTGAGGCGTGATGAACAGCATCATACAACGCGATGGCTACGGCAGCCGCTTTGATCGCTCGCAAAAGCGCCATGCAATCGCATATCCTGATCGTGTGATTTATTTGCAATCGAAGGATTTGAACGAAGCGCAGGATATTGCGCTCGACCATACCCGCCGCGTGGCCGAATACATCCTTCAGGACGGCCGCATTGTTGACGGTACTGACCCTGTCGTCACGGCACCGGACGATGATCATATCCGCGTGCAAATTCCAGCTTGCGCCATTTACTTCGGCGGCATTGTTCATGACGTGGCGGCAGCGGACTTCACCTTGTCGAACAAAGGTGAGATCGTAATCGGTGTTCGCCATTCCGACCGTCTGGTGACAGACATTGAAGATGCGGCGCTGAAAGGTGATATTACAGGCACAGAGGCATTTGCAGAAGACGGCCCGGCCCGCGTCGAAATCACCATCACATGGGGCCACTCGCAGGATGGTAATGCGGAACCCGTTCTTTCGGTGTTTCAGGTTCGCGATGGTGTCATTCTCACCACTTCGACCAACATCGACTTTTCGGAGATCTACAACGCCATTGGCGATTATTCGCGGGAGAGCAACGGCTCGTTCGTCAATAACGGCTTTCTGGTCACGGCCTTGGGGCCAAATGCTGACAGCAAACAGGTTTTCTCTGTGTCTGAAGGCACGGCCTATGTGAATGGTCGTCGCGTCATTCGCCGCCAGTCTCTTCGGTTTGATTATGAGGAGAACCCTGATTTGCGCAATGTGGATGCCGAACCGCATCCGTTTACCGCAGCCACAGGCGGCACACAGGTTTTTACCGTTTCCAAGGCACCGATTGCCGAGGTGCGACGCGTAACGGTTGAGAAAGAAATCACCGACACCATCGTCCATGGTCCGTACACCGGCATAACCGATCCGCTGCCGCATTCGTCAGTGACTGCTATCCTTGAAATCAAATCGGGCAGCACGGTTTACACGACACCAGCTGACTGGCTACTTTCGCAGGGCCAGATTGACTGGTCACCTTCGGGTAAAGAACCCGCGCCCGGCGCGTCATATACGGTCAAATACCGCTACAATGAGAATATCCAGCCTGATGCCGTGGGCCGCGATACGATCACCGTCACAGGTGCTGCCAACGGCACCAATGTGCTGTTTGATTATCGCTACAAGCTGCCGCGCATCGATGTGATTGCGGTCGAGCCTTCGGGCGGCATGGTCTATCTGACCGGCGTATCGGCGGTTTCACGCCCACGCCCACCGGAAGTTCCTGCCGACCGACTGGAGCTTGCGCGCGTCTATAATGATTGGGGCCGTCCGCCGCGTATTGAGATCACACAGGTGCGTAATTTCACCTATGACCGCATCACGCGCATGGAGCAGATGCTGATCAACGTTTATGATCTGGTGGCACAGGAGCGATTGAAGAACGATATTTCTTCGCGCGAGGTTGCGGCAAAGCGCGGCCTCTTTGTCGATCCGTTCATTGACGATGATCTTCGGGATCAGGGTATTGCTCAAACTGCCGCAATCGTTGGCGGAAAGCTTCGTCTGCCGATCAAGTCAACGCTGCATGAGTTTCCGGCATTCATGGAAATTCAGCATCTCGATTTCAGCGAAGACATCATCATCAGACAGAACCGTCGCAGCGGTTCGATGAAGATCAATCCCTATCAGACGTTCACTCCTATGCCGGGCCGTGCCAGCGTCGAGCCTTCAACCGACTTCTGGACGGAGAAGCGCACGAGCTGGACTTCACCGGAAACACAAGCCTTTGAAGCGTCAGACGGTGAATACATCACTGGTATTTCGCTTGAGCAGCAGGTTGAGAAAATCCGTGAGACGATCATCTCTGCCGAATTCATCCGGGCGCGTGATGTAAATTTCCGACTGGAAGGCTTCATCGAGAATGAAACTCTCTCAGGCGTTTGGTTCGATGACATTGAGGTTGTTTTTACCGTGGCTGGCCCTGCCAATGCTGACGGCGTGATGACTGGCGAGTTCACCATTCCTGCCAATGTTCCGGCAGGATCAAAGTCCGTTTTCTTTGAAGGCAGTGTCGGAACGGATGCCGGCTGCACTTATGTCGGGCGTGGCGAAATCACCGTTGAGGAATATCGACTGACAAGTTCGCTGGAAACTTCCACCGAAAGCATGCCGCAGCCGATCATCAACAACACCGTCATTAATAACGTCACCAATGTTACAAACGTGACTAATGCCAATAATTCAACCACAGTGAGCCGTGGCGGTGACGGCGGCGGGCGTGGCGGTGGGCATGACCCACTGGCGCAAACATTCACGCTGGATCAATCCCGGTGTCTTTATGGCATTCGGCTGATGTGCGCAAAAATCGGCTCACCGTCCAATTCCATTCTGGTGCAGGTCAGAACTGTAGAAGTCGGCCTTCCAACTTCGGAGGTCATTGCTGAAGCTTTTGTGGCTGGCACTATTTTGCGTGAAGGTGAGACATTCACGGCAATGTTCAAGTATCCGGTGTTCATTCCGGGTGGCCGTGAATATTCCTTTGTGGTTCTCACAGATGACGGTGAGCACGAACTGTTCGTTGCTTCCATCGGCAAGATTGATCTCGACACCAATTCGATTGTAACCGGGCAGCCGTTCACAGTCGGCGTATTGTTATCATCTTCTAATGCCTCGACATGGACCGTTCACAACGAATCCGATCTCTGGTTTGAACTGATCGCTTGCCGGTTCAATCCAGTTGAAAAGGTCGTGCCGATTGGTTCATTCACGCCTGCGAAGATGTCAGATGTGATCATTCGTGCGGGTGTTGAATGCCCTGATCCATCGGTAGATGTCAGCATTCGACTGACCCGGCCAAGCGGTGAAGTGATCAACTCCGCTCCTAGCCAGGTCATCAGCTTTGATCACTACATTCAGAATGAAACCATACAGGTGGCAGCGGTGTTGCGCGGCACCGAGCGGGTAACACCGTTCATCTTTCCGAATGTGCAGATCATAGATGGCGAGTTGCAGACAACTGCCGATTATGTGACGCGCGCAGTGGATGCGACGGATGCAAACCGGGTGCTTGTCACCTTTGACGCAAAGCTTCCGGCAAATTCATCTGCGCAAGTTCAGATCGGCATTCCCGGCAATTACCAAACAGTCAATGTGTCGGGCGCAACGCCGCTGGGTGATGGGCTGGTCGAGCAAACTTTTACTCGACCGAACTATCCCGCCGCCAATCTGGACGCACGCACGCGCATTGTTCTGACAGGAACACCCGCGTCGCGCCCGGAAATTTCCGGCTTTCGTATGCTACTTTCAAAGGTGTGATAAATGGCAAAGACCATAAACTACGATTGGGATTTACCATCGCCGGGCGGCCTCCAGCTTGGCGAGATTGCCAAAATAGCCACCACGTTTACCGCAATTGATGTGAAGATAAAGTCGTTCGAAACGGCTTTATCAACACACAAACATGCCTTTGCGGAACTCACCAACAAGCCGACGACGCTCGGAGGTTTCGGGATAACAGACGGCATGACAGCCGATGAGGTTGCACTGGCAATCAAGTCGGCTGTCGATAATTTGGTGAATGGATCAGGCGAAGCTCTTGATACGCTGAAAGAGCTTGCCGACGCCCTTGGCAATGATCCCAACTTTGCTGCCTCAGTGGGAACCGCATTGGGCGTCCGCGTTCGTGTGGATGCTGCAACAAACTTTAGCCTTGCGCAGCGCGCGCAGGGACGGTCGAATATTGATGCACTTGGTACAGTTGATAGAGGTGCTGCCGGTGGCGTGGCATCTCTCGACAGCGGCGGGAAAGTGCCGTCAGCGCAGCTCCCCGCTCTCACTACTACAGCAACCGTTGGTGCGGCTGTAGCAGGCGCAAACGGCAAGACAACGCCAGCAGATGGTGACTTTTTTGCGGGTATCGAAGCTGGCGGCTCGACCATGTTCAAAACGACATGGGCGAACATCAAATCTTTCTTCATAAACAAGTCTGGCGACGCTTTGACGGGCTCTTTGAAGGGCGTCTCCGTTGCGGGTTCAAGGGCATCATTTTATGCGGACGCGCAAGGTGGCGCTTACGCACAAATGTACGAGCGTGGCGCACCCTTTCAGGCAACTGCGCCAGTTAGCGGTTCGGCTTACGCGCCAATTTGGACTGGAAGGTACAACAATGGTGGATGGGCTGGTGTGTGGTCTGGTGGCATCATCAATTACGATAATGGTTCCGCCGCGGGACTAGTAATTCACCACATTAACAGCGGCGGAACACAAAGTATCACGTTCGAATATCGTGCAGATGGCACGCTGCGTTTGCCGGGTGCCGTTTACAAGGGCGGTTCATCCGCAGCCTATGCGGACGGTGGCACGTATTGGATGCATATCACTGGAAATGCTGGCTCAGTCGGTGGATGGACGCTCGACGGCATTCGCAACGAGATGAATTGGCGCGTCTCGGACACCCGTTTTGCGGGCTATTTGCAGAACGGAATGTTTACCACTGGAACCCGCACTAGTGGTCTAGGAGGTAGCTCAGGTTACGTTATGACCGACATCATTAAGAACGCAGTGGAGTCATGTGATCGCGTTTATCGACAGCCGCAAATTTACATTCCCAACGTTGGCTGGCGCGCATTAGGAGCTTGGTAATGAAAATATTTGGTAAGCTGACTGCAACAAGCGCCACTTTTCCTCAACCTCCATTACCAATAGGAATTAACGAAGAAGGGGAGATTGTTTACGGTCCAGAGAGAACCGTGAATGTATTAATATTTCGCGATGCTGCGGGCGTTGATATTGTCGATGCCGCCAAGACCGACCCTCATCCATTCTACATTGCGGTTGACGATGATGGCCGTGTGTTCTCGATGACGAATGATATTGAGCACTCACAAATAGATGGGTACGAAATAATCGGCATCGACGAAGACAATGGCTATTCTTTCGGTCCGGGCGGCACAGTTTACGGAAAAATCTGGAACGGGACTGCGATTGTGGAAGCGCAGCCGGAGCCAGACGCAATTCCTAATGAAATAAGCCGCCGCCAATTCTTCCAGTATCTAGCAGTTCTGCAAATCCTCACCCGGCAGGAGGCGTTAGCGGCACTCCAAAACGGCGCGATCCCTGCGCCATTACAGGCGATTATCGATCAGCTTCCAACCGAAGATGACCGTTTTGAAGCGCAGATGTTTATACTTGGTGCCCAAAACTTTAACCGGCAGCACCCGTTGAGCGAAACGGTTCGCCTCGCACTCAATTGGACGCTTGAACAGAAAGATGATTTCTGGTGCGAAGCGTTCAAAATCTGAGCGCATGTCGCTTTAAGGCGGCATTTCTAGAACAAAGCCCGGCCATCGCGTCGGGCTTTTTATTGCCTCATCAAGCCCGTGGCGGGGCCTCTCACTATATTTAAGGAGCAAGCCCGATGTCAGCACCGACTTTCGGCATGACTTTCACGCGACCAAACGATGATCCGTTGCCAGTTCTCGGCGCAGATTTTTCCAAAATTCTGCTCATCGAAACATCGGACGATGCTTCAACAACGGAATATCCGGTTGATACGCCTGTTCGCATTTCCAGCAGTAACCGTGAAGCGGTAGAAGCACTCGGTACAGGTTATCTCGCTGATGCTGTAAAAGGAATCAATGCGCAGCTTACCGGTTTGAATGCTGGCGCTGACATAACAATCTTCCGTATTAAGGAAGGCGCTGATGCGGCCGCTACTTCTGCCGCTATTGCAGAGTGTCTGGCAAGCGTTTCTGAAATTCCTTCTGCTGTGAACGCAACCCCGCGTATAATCTGGGCTGGACGCACTGCATGGCGACCAGATGCAGATACAGTGAACCCGATTGTGGCAGCACTGCCAGCAGCTTGTGAGCGCTTGCTTGCTATTGCCCCTGTCGATGTTGACGATACATCAGCAGCGCTCGCAATCTCCGCGCGCGAAACCATGAACTCCCAACGGCTTATGCCCATTGGGGTTGCCGCTCGTGTCTACGAAGGCACCAATATTGTTACGAGACCTATGGGACCGCGTGTGGCGGGCCTGTTTGCATCCGTGGACAATCAAAATGGTGGCAAGCCATTTGAAACGATTGCCAACCGGCCAATTCAAGGTTTGGCAGGGCTTTCCCGTAACGTTAACTTCTCGCTTTTCGATGGCTCGACCGAAGGTCAGCAGATGCTGGAAGGCAATGTATCGATTGTGACGCGCGGTGAAACTGGTGTGGATGGTGCGGTTGCCGATGGCGGCTTTGTGTTCATTGGTACAGATAATGCCGAAACGGGTGAACTCTGGCAGCAAATCCATCAGGTTCGAGGCGCAGATTATCTTACAATTAAACTCGCTCAGATTACCCGCCAGTTTCTCGGTCCAAAAATCAGCGCAGACACAGCCGAAGCCTGGCTGAATTCACAGAAGTTCATGCTGCGTGATCATAAGGTCGATAACGATATTCTGGGATTTGAGGTGAAATTTATCGCCGACAAAAACAGCCCGGAGCAAATCCGGCTTGGTCATCTGACTGTCAATCTCGGCATTGAACCCGCGCCAGCATTCAAGGTGGCAAATCACGAAATCCGCCGTTATCGACCGGCTGTTGAAGGTCTTGTTGCGGAAATTATCGCCCGTCTTAACGCGACGGCTTAATCCGTCATTTCTAATCCTCTATATTAAGGAACTGCCATGCAGCCTCTTTATATGCTTGCAGCCGTCGATGTCCGCCGTGCGGAACAAGCCGGTACATCCCGCGCCACAACGATTGCAAAACTGACTATCCCTGCAATCAAATTCGCTACCGCCTCTCACAATCCGGGTGGCGGTGTGATGGCGGCAGATTTTGCCTTGCCTCGTATTGAAGCACCGGAGCCGGCGATGGAAATCAAAGGTTTCGATACGGATGTTTTCCGTGGAATGGGGCAGGTTGACCGCTGGGTATTTGCAGCAGCTATCCGCGATAAAAAGACCGGTGCAACCGTGCCCGCTCGCGCAATCATCGAAGGCGCAATCACCGAATGGACACCCGATGAAGGTAGCCCAGAAGATTTCATGGGCTGCACCCATTCCTTCAAGGAAGTCACGCATTACGAGTTCCATCTGAACGGTGAAGAGCTTTGGTATGTGGATTTCTGGGAACGTGTTTTGCGCTCAGGTGGCGTGGATCATTTTGGCGATATTCGCCGCGCTCTTGGCGCGTAGTAGAATACAATCATAAGGTTATCGATTATGGAAAATGACGAACTGATCGTCCCACACACTTTGCTGGTGCCAATCGCTGATAAGAATGGCGGTAAAATCACAGAACTGAAATTCACCGAACCTGATGTGGGGCAGATGATTGCCGTCGAAGAAACGGCTAAAGGTGACATTGATCGGACCATGCGCATCCTTGCTATGATGTGCGGCATACCTTTCGATCTATTCTCGAAAGTTAAGGGTCGTGACATCACCCAGATCATCGTGAAAACCGAAAGCATCTTGGGAAACGTGAGATAGGACGCGGTTCCGACTGGCGAGGTCTCGCCGTCCTGTTATCTCACTATACCAACACCCCCAGAACAATCGTTGACCGCTATGCCTGCTCCCACGCACTTCGGGAGCGGGATGCCGTTCATCGTGTGATGAAAGCTCTCCGCAATGTCAGTCGTTGAAAGCAAACTGATTGTCAGCCTGTTTGACCGTGTGTCCGGCCCGGCGCGCGGTCTGTTTGGTGCCATGAACCGATTGCGGGGAGCAGCTGACAATTTCGCCGCTTCACAGCGACGGCTCGCATCGCCGATCACGGGCACTTTGGGGCGCATTGCAGCTATCGGTGCCACATATATTGGTGTCGCTCAGAGCATTCGTGCAACTGCCGGGGCTGCCATTGAGTTTGAATCGGCCTTCGCCGATGTCAAAAAAGTCGTTGAGGCTAGCGACAGCCAGTTTGCGAATATGCGGCAAACTATTTTGAAACTGTCGAAAACCATTCCGATTACGGCCTCCGGGTTTGCTGCTATTTACGCGGCAGCTGGCCAGTCGGGCCTTGCGAACGAAGAGCTGGAATCTTTTGCAGAAGCGACTGCAAAGGTGGCTACCGCATGGGAAACTCCAGTTGGTGAAACAGGCGAAGCTCTGGCAAAAATCAAGACTGCCTTGGGACGAAGTGTGACAGACACGGTGTTGCTGGCCGATGCCATCAATGAAATTGGCAATACGTCCGCTGCAAATGCCCCTGCCCTTCTGGAGTATACCAACCGTGTAGCAGCCTTTGCTGAAACCGCAGGCTTTACGGCAGAGCAAGCACTCGCCTTCGGCGGCGCGATGATCGGATCGGGCTTTGAACCGGAAGTAGCAGCGACAAGTTTCCGTAATCTGACCAAGGCTCTTACAACAGGGGAAAACGCAACCAAGCGCCAGCGAACGGCATTTAAGCAACTTGGTCTCGATGGCATCAAAGTTGCAAAAGGCATGCAGAACGATGCTGTTAAAACCACACTAAGCGTACTCAATCGCATTAAAAAACTCCCTGAATGGCAACAGATTTCAGTCATGGAAGCTGTGTTTGGATCAGAAGCGCGCGCGCTTGCTCCGTTGCTTAAGAGCACAGAAGAATTGCAGCGACTGCTGGGCACGGTCTCAGATAAGGCCAATTACGCCGGTTCATCTTTCAAGGAATATGAAACTCGCGCCAAGACTACGGCTAATGCGTTACAGCTTCTGCGAAATAATCTCGCTGCAATTGGTATTGAGATAGGCGACCGTATGTTGCCTGCAATCAATGATGTCGCTGCTGGGGTGCTTGATCTACTGAAATCGTTGGGGGACCGGGCCACGCCGTTGGACCAGCTATGGCAAGCTATTAAGGGGTTTAGTTCCGGCCTTGGTTATGACGGCAATCTGCGCCAAATGATCAATGACCTGGGCGACCTTTTACTTGGTCCTGCGAATGGTGATGAAGCAGCAGATAAACTCGGAAGAATCTTTGCCAGATTCAAAGAATTTGGCGCGTCTCTGCGCGAATTCAACGACGCGGTTAAGGCTAACCCGCTTGCTCAATTTTTAGGTGAAGTGCTTAAGTACGGTGGCGGCCTCATGCTTGCGAGTGTGGGGCTTGGCATCCTCGCGGGTACAATTCGAAAACTTGCATCAGCATTGTATTTTCTATCCGGTGCCCGTGCCGCTGTTGGTATTTTACGAACTATTGTAAAATTGGGGATGGGTCTTGCCGGGGGTAGCGCAGCTGCTGGTGCTGTCGGCGCGGCAAGCACAGCAGCGGGCGCGGCAGGCAGTGTCGGGAAAGGCGGAGCCGCTGTCAGTGGGGGCTGGTTGGCACAATTAACCAGCAAACTTACTCCCCTGCTCTATGGCGGCACTGAAGTAGGTGCCGTAAAAACTGGGGCGGCTTCAACCCAAGCGGGATTGTTGGGTCGCCTCTTTTCAGGTGCTGGTGGATTTGGCGCGTTTCTGTCTAAGTTCAATCTCTGGTCTACGGCTGCCTACGGAATATACAAAGGGCTTGAAGCCAAAGGGCCATCCGATCCGAAGCTGATTGATCAGGAGTACTTCATTCAAAAGATGAATGAATACAACCTCAAGCAGGGCAATAGTTCTGGTCAGCGTGAAGCGGCGCCAGCGCCGCAACAGGCCCCAGCAGCAGCACCTGTTCCATTCAGCTTCAAGCAACTTTGGAATGATCTGATGGCCCCTTCTCCCACCTATGGTGAACCGGAAAAGGTGACTCTGCTCGGCACCCCAACCGTGGTTGCGCAGCCTTCCGGTGTGCAGCAGGTGCAGGTCATGAACCAGCAACCTATACCGCCGATCAATCTGAGTGTTGTAATCAATGCAAAATCTGCTGCAACACCCGAAGAAATTGCCAACCTTGCCGCTGCAAAAGTTACGCAAGGGGTTCGTTCGGCTTTTGATGGTGTCCATGCAGATCTGGAATATGGGGTGGTGTAATGCTTTATATGCTCGGCACGCTGTCAATTGATACGCGCCCATTCAGTATTGATGATATGCAGAGAACCGCATCAGCGGATATTGCCTCGAAAGCCCTTATTGGCGCTTTCCCGGCAAAAGAGTTCACAGGTGAAGGTGATGATGAGATCACGCTCTCCGGCCAGCTTTTGCCGACGAAAATCGGTGGGTTGGATGAACTGGAAATGGCACATGAGATGCGCCGGAGCGGTACAAAGTTTCCGCTTCAGCGTGGTGATGGTACGCGGTTAGGCTGGTTTGCCATAACCCGCATCACAGAAAGCCACACCGATCTCACACGCAACGGCGTTGGGTTTGTCGTCAAACACACAATTGTTATGACGAAAGTGCAGCCTGACACCGGAGCAGGACAGCAAGTTATCACCGGTCTGCTTTCTCTATTCGGGATATTCTAGGAAGCTTTCATGCAAATAATCACCGTCAAGAGCGAGGGAATCACCCTCGATCTGTTGTTATGGCGTGCCTATGGTGTGCGTGGGCGAAGCCTTCTCGAAGAAGCGCTGACCATCAATACGGATCTCGCCGCTCTCGGCGTGATCATACCGTTGGGCACGAAAGTCGTTCTGCCTGATCTGCCTCCGGAAAGAACCGGGCAATCCCGCCAAGTCATTTCCCTTTTTGAGTGAAATCCATGACCAACAACTGGAAAGTAGAGTGGAAAGTCCTTGTCGATGGCAAGGACATGACCGGTGCGATGCGCCCATATCTCATCGATATTGACATCACGGACAAAGATGGCAGTGCCTCCGACACCTGTTCACTAACATTCGACGACACGGACGGGCAGGTGGAATTGCCGAAAGATGGCGCTTCAGTTGAAGTATCTCTGAACGGCGTGTCGAAATTCAAGGGAACTGTAGATAGTGTTCGATCTTCTGGCTCCCGCGGCGGCGGGCGCACCTTACGTGTTACGGCTAAAGGGTTTGATAGCAGAGGCAAGGTCAAGGAGCCTCTGCTGTTTCACAAGGATGATGCTACGTTACAAGAGTTTATGGACGATGCTGCCAAGCGTGCCGGCATAGCGTCCATCAAACTTGACCCAGATTTTGCAAATATTCACCGTGATTACTGGTCGGCAGACAGTGAAAGCTTTTTGCATCTCGGTGAAAAGCTCGCTCGCGAATTGGGCGGCACGTTCAAGATGCGGGGTGATCAGGCTGTTCTTGCGAAGCGTGGTGAAGGGAAAGCCACCACGGGCACAAAGATGCAGGTGATTGAAGGCATCGTCGGCGTAAATGTCATTTCGTGGGATATTGCCCCCTTCAAAGGCCGCCGATCATTCACCAAAGCCAAAGTGCGATATTTCGACCGCAATGCAGCAGACTTCAAATCAAAGGAAATCGAGTTTGATCTTGATCGCGACCTGCCAGAATCCGCCAATGTCGTTCGTGCCACGATGAACGACGAAAGCCAGGCTGAGAGTGTCGGCGAAGCGCGCAAGCGCGAGGCCGAGCGCGAAGGTGGCGAAGGCAATGTTGAGATGGATCTGACCGTTGAAGCGCAGGCTGAGGCAACCTTTACTCTAAAAGGCGCCCGTGCGGGCGTGGATGGGGAATATAGGATTTCGACAGTTCGCCACAAAGCAGACCGGGGCGGTGGCAGCACAACATCCTTAGAGATAAAGCAGCCGGGAGGTACTGCCGGCAAAGATACCCGGAAAAAGGGTAAGAAGAAGTCGTCTTCGTCTGGAACGAGTGACGGCACTTTTGCGGGCATGAGTGATGACCCGCTTGAAGATTAGATTAGTCGCTTCATTACCAGCCGCCCTTTGGGCGGCTTTTTTTTATGCTGAAAGGACCGGCGCAATGAAAGCCAATTTTGAAAACTGTTTGCCATTCACATTGAAATACGAAGGCGCCTATTCAAACAATCGCAAAGACCCCGGCAACTGGACGGGCGGCAAGGTCGGTGTAGGCATCCTCAAAGGGACAAAATACGGCATTGCTGCGCATTCGTATCCAAACCTCGACATTAAAAACCTAACGTTGGATGACGTGAAGCCGATCTATGAAAAAAACTATTGGCGACCGATCCAAGGTGACAGCTTGCCGTTCGGTATTGATCTGGCGACATTTGACAGCGGTGTGATGTCGGGTCCAGCACGTGGCGCTAAGTGGTTACAGGCAGCGCTCGGCGTAAAGCAGGATGGTGTTGTTGGCCCGAACACACTGGCGAAAGCGCGCGTGGCCGATGCTCGCTCTATTGTGAAAAAGATTTGCGCAAAGCGAACCGGGTTTGTGCAGTCGCTGAAAACCTTCATCACTTTCGGCAAAGGATGGCTGGCGCGCATTGCAGCCTGTGAAGCACAGGCACTCAAAATGATTGTCGCCACTGCGTCATCTGCTGCTGCTGCAACTACGGCACTCCAGACTGAAGCAAAGACCGCAGCATCCAAGGCAAAGCAACAGGCTTCAGGCGCAGCTGCTACCGGCGCAGGTGGCACTGGCACTTATGCAGTGTCCGATCAGGTGGCTCACTGGCTTACGGCTGGCGTGATCGTCGGCGCTGTTGCACTCGTCGTTTTTCTCGTCTGGCGCTCTCATGTAAATAAGACGCGCTCTGACGCTTTCACCAGGGAAGCCGAAGCATGAGTAATGCAATCTTAGATACGATCCTGTCGTCCGCTGTGCGCACTGGCTCCGGCGTCATCAAAGATATTATTTCAGCACAGCTCGGCCCGACAATAGGCGGATTGGCTGGAACCGTTGTCGATAACATCGCGGAAAGCCTCGGTGTTGATCCCGTCACCATTCCATCTCTTCCTGCTGATCAGATCGATGCGGCGGTGACCGTCGCGGACAATGATAAAGAGATCATCCAGCTATACATTGAACAGCAGAAACTCACCAATAGCTTGCTTCTGGCAGAAATGAACAAGTCTGAAAGCCTTTGGACATGGGCATGGCGTCCTGCATGGATGTGGTTTCTGATGCTGGCTTGGTTTTATGCGCTTATGGCCGCGCCAATTGTCAGTGGAATGACCGGCGTTGGCTTCGCCATTCCCGATCTGAGCGTCCTTGTCAGTCTGACAATCACATTTCTAGCGCTCTACATGGGCGGCCATACAGCGAAAGACATTTGGGGCAAAAAGTAATGGATGATCCATTCAGCGAATACGGCCTGAAAACATCGGTTCTGCTCGCTGGCTTTGCTGGGGGCATATTGCGGGCATTGTCTCGCAAAAAATCATCCATGAAAGAGACAATAGCATCGCCGATCTGTGGTGCGTTGGCAGCGGGATATCTCACTGGCCCGATTGTCCATTATCTGCGGGTTGTCAATTTCCCGCTGCCTCCGGATGATGGCACGAATGTTGGCTTGCATGCCGCAGCATTTGTTGTTGGCGTCTGCGGCATGTGGATTAGTGATGCTTTGTTCGAGATGATAAGCACCCGGCTGCGAAAGCCATAAATAAACAAGCCCTGCTTCGGCGGGGCATTTGTAATCGATAAAACAAGAGAAACTATTTTAAAGATACTTTGCTAAAACATCATCCTTCTGGCCTGAGAGTTGCTCTATTTTATATTGCAAACCCGCTATTTCAATCTCTGCCTTTTCAATAAGAGCAATGATCTCTCTCTTCTCTTTATCGTTCGGTATCTGCACAGTCAGATTCATTAAATCATCAGGCTTTATTCTCGGCATACGTAATCCCCCCACTAATCTCGATGTTTGCTCAACAATCATCGAAGAAAGCAAAATGTACTTAAGTACTGAGGGTATCTTTGTCTGTAAAACCAAAATGTCTGTTGAACAGATCCCATCTGTTGCTGCAATCGCAACTTTGTTGAGATAAGGCCTAAGTTTTCCATACAAAACATCATCTTTCTTGAAGATGTTTTTTACGGACAAAATCTTCTCACCTAAAATTTTGTCTTGCGATAATATTTTCCCGGTTTGCGCCTCTATATCCTCAAGTCCAATATTTACAAATGCGGTACTCATATAGTCCTGTGGGTTTAGCGTCTTTTTTCTTATCCTACATAGATCTGATAGCTTTCCTTCAGACCTAATATTACGAAGGCTGTCAAAAATGGTTTGTCTCTGATCACTGATCCCAGTTTCAAACTGCCGTTCTCTTTCTTCAATTGTGCTAATCTCCGAGACTATCTTCAATTGAATTTCTAGAGGGGGTAACGGAATTCTTTGATTGTAGAGATTTTCAGCAGAGATGCTCGGTGGGTTTGCATTTGATGCTATATCCGATAGTCTCAATCGCGATATGAAATACCAAAAGAGATACTGTGAAGATAACGTTGTTTCGTCTCGTACTGTCATCGCCATAATGTTATTGTCGATGTAAGAATCTTGACCTAGAAATCTCTTCTTATCTGTGTGAATTGCCTGGCCCACCTTCGGGAAGACAACACTGCCTTGGTTGACCAGGGTTGCTTTTAATCCAGCGCTGGTCTCGGTTTCAGATACGTAATTTTGAGCTCGACACATAGAAGGTATGTTCACAGCGATATTCATATCCGAAACTTTAAAGAAAGGAATCTTCTTTTGATCCTTGTTCCCTTGATATTTTTTCGGAAAGGTGTCGCCGCCTTTGGCGACGATCAATGATCGCAGTTTGATCAAAGGCCACTTACCTTCAACCTCAACTTTTTTTTTAACACTTAAAGATAGTGTTTTGTCGAAAGAGTCTCGGTCAAATGTCATCATATCGACGAGGTTATGTCTGGATATATTATTTTGAAGGCTGGTATCAATACTAGTTTCAAAGTCGCCGGTGAAGGCCATGTATAAATAAGTGCTAGCCTTTACAGGATTGTCAAACCTATTTGGGTCAAAAAGCTTCGTACATTCTTCAATCGTTTGACCACGGTGAATTGGATGAATCCCTTCATTGCCGCGCCGGTTGCTAAACTCATATCCTAAAAATTCTTTTTCTTCTTTTTTCTCGCCACTTTTAACGATAACAACCTTTTGCCCTGTGGCGAGGATAAAATAGGAAACTTTCTCAATTTCGCGAGAAATGATTTCTGCGATTAAGCCGTCTTCGTCGTTGAATCTAATTCTATTATTGTAGTTCTTGTAAACTTCATGATTCTTAATATTTATATTTGGAGATTTAGATAGCAAGGACCAATAGTCTTCGATACTTAAACCATCCCAAACATACTCGACGTATTTTCTGATAGGAGCCTGAACACGATTAATGCTGTTATCCTTTTGGGTATCGAATGATGAGACTACTGCGCTAAAAATATTGTCAAATGCGTAATTGTCGCGACGCCGTAAAAATAGAGTTACCGTATTTGTTCCAGTTGCCATAAAGGTATTACTTCCTAATTCAGCAATACCTACTATATCGAAGTATTTTAAAATAATCTCTCTAGCTTTGGTGTAAATTCCGGTATTCGAAAGAATACTGCTAGGTAATACAATTCCCGCAAGCCCGCCATCTTTTAAAAGCTGCTTAGTACGCTCGATGAATAAGCATTCGATCTCGCTGCTTTGATCGGTCAACGCATTATACAGCTCGAAATCTTTCTCACCATAATACTTACTAGCGTTGTTTTTAAATGCTGAAACAGAATACGGTGGGTTCGATATAACAATATCAAACTGTCTATTTTCCTGTGCATTATCTTTGCTTGTTTTCCGTAAAATACCTTTGTAATCTTGCGTACCGTCGAAATCACCCAATCCGTCGGAGTGGATAATTTGTGCCAACCCATCTCCATGTAAATAGCATCCCACCTTACCTACTTTCACAAGTCGGTAATCCTTCTCTATGCCATAAACATAGTCATACGCCCAATCAAAATGATCTGCTTTCCAGCTCTTGATTTTTTTGGCAGTATCCGAAATATAATCTTCTGAATTTAAAGAATTGATGACATTCTGAACTTCGTGCATTCCTTCTGTGATGAAATGCCCACTTCCCGCAGCATAATCGATTATGGTGGGGAGATAATTGCCAGTTTCGCCTTTTTGTAGCTTCTCCTTGACCATCATATCAAGGGGAAGGCTTTTGATAATGAATTGTGCAATTGGTACAGGCGTGAAGAATTGACCGGACTCCTGTTTCAATCCGGTTGTAAGTAGCATTTCAAAGAAATCGCTCAAATATTGTTGTTTTTTTGTGTAGCGGATTTTGTATCCTTGCAGTAGTTCAACAACCTCTTTAACTACTTTAGCGTTTTCTTCGAAAGACTCATTATCGTATACTTCTTTAAAAGCAAACTCATTATTCTTCTTTAGGCGAATATCAACAAGCTCTTCGAGTAATTTTTCCCTAATATTCTTGCTTAAATTTGCATATTTCTTTTCAAATTCCGCATCAGAAATGTCTGTTACTTCTTTATCGAGAAATTCCTTCATGCCCTTTTTGTATAAGTCAGTTAGACGCTTTTGAAATGAAATGTGATCATCTGGCGCGTAAGAAATTCCATCATAGGTGTAACTATTGTAAAACCATTGAAAAGCCAGTTCTTCATCAGGTCTTGTGACTTTTTCATCATAAATTTTGCACAGAAACAGAGTGAAAATCTTGTTGAAAGCATTTGGCTTATCGGAGACAACGTTATGGCGCAAAATTTCTAAGAACTGGTTGAATATAAAGCTACTGTCTTTTTGCGTGATATCTTCCAGGGTGCGAGGCGTTAAGGCCCTGCTCTTGAAGTCATAAGGTTTTACCCATTCTTCAAAAACACCGTTATTTTTTGTTAGCTTAATCCATCGCTCATAAAAATCGTTAACATTGCTCGTTTGACGGTAATCTTCCTCTATTTTGATAATCTCGTTTTGATAAGCAATCTTTCCTTTGCTGGTGCATTCTGATGCATACAACATAAGGATTTCTGCGCACTTATCCTGTTGGAAGTAAGTGAAAAGCTGGCCGCCGTCTTTTTGGATGCGTTTGAACGCTTTATCGAATTCTGTCCCAAAGGTTTTGCACTCGATCATCATGTGTGCGTTTCGGTTATCACGAGTAACGAGAATATCAAGTTTTCCGCTAGTGCCGTGACCCGTTGCCCATTTTTTCTCGAGAATAATATTCTCAGGCTTATACCCTTTTTCTAAGAGCCGATTCACGCATTCTAACACGACAAAATTTTCGGCGGCCTTGAAATTGCATGTGGTCTTATCCAGTGTTTTAATCTTTGCGCCGTAGTCAATATTCTCAGCTGGCACGTCCACTTCAATCTTGTAGTTCGCATGGTTTGGGTAAGACTTTGTCCACGTCGCAATTGCGCCGTTGTCCAACGTGAAACCGAGTGATTGAAGTAGCGTTTTGATATTCGAAATATTTACCATGGCCTGCGCTGTGTCTCTACGATGCAGTTATAAATTTCTGCGAGGATTGTAGCCGATTAAACGCGAATTGGAATCAGCTTTTATAGGATAGGGGCTTATCACGCTCAAAGTGGCCGTCCAACACGATAAAGCGTCGCTACCGTCCTCCTGCTGTTAGACGGTTCCCTCACCACGCATCTTCCCGTGGTCCTACTGGCACCACGGCTCACGCTTGCCCCGCCACGGGCGGGCAAGCCCCTCTTGGATTAGAATTGATCCGATATCAATGCCGTGGCAAGCGTCCTGCCGTAACGATCTTTCGTCCTGCCCAACTTCGGATCGCCGCGCTCCATTTCAAAGCCAGGAGAAAAAAGGAGTTCTTGCAATCGCCTCTTTGCTACCTCACCAAGCCGACGCTCGGCGTCGCACTTGGCGCTCTTTGTCTCGGGCGCATCGATGTTGGCGATTCTCACACGTTCCATGCTAATATCAAAGGTGTCCCCGTCAACGGCCTGCGGCGTGCTGGCCGCAATCGCAGACGCTAGAATAAGAACAATCATTTTTTCCTCAGTGCTTCCCCATCACCACTGCGATATTGGGTGCGGCTTGGGTGCAAGACTGATTTTGTTCGTATCATGTTCTACAAATGTTTGCAGACATTCAACCTTGAAAAGCCGCGCAGTTGTCGATATTTTTGGCTTACCGATTGCGTTGACATTGTAAGTGCCGCTGATACCAGCCATTATAGGTTCGAGGCAAAACGATACATTTTGAAAATATTTATTTTTCCGGGTTATAGAACAAATGAGAGTGTAAATGGACAGCGAACAATTACCAGTTAGTGAGTGCGGTAGACAATTTACAAAACCAGATATGTTAAATTCAGACTAAACTCTTATCGGTCTGCTTCATCTTCGAGATTCTCATTGTCGTCGTAATATCTCAACTCATCTTCTTCTAGTGTCTCAGTCCGAGGATGCTCTAAAAGAAATTCGTGCAGGGCTTTCAGCTTTGCTAAAAGCTCGTCAAACGTAATCACCACAACAGACGACAAGTTATTGCGATAGAGCTCAAAGGATTTTTGCTTATCTAATTCAGTGGGGGTTATGCCCGCGATGACAATACACTGAACCGCATAACTAGCCGCTGTTGTATTCTGAGAACTCCCAAGCAATATAGTAAGGTGTTTCTGAAGCAGGTAACGCTGATCAATAACCTGAGTTACTGCACCGGAAATGCTAACGGAAGGCGCATAAACTCCTCCTCGATATGGATTGTTGGACAATAACACTGAACTCGGTCGTTTAATCTCGACAATCGTAAGATTACCAAGCGCCCCGGATTTCATAACAAAATCTGCAAGCTTACCACCTTTATTATCAACGTCCCAGCCGCCCACCGGCATTTGCTCTCTGAATATGATCGCGGGCAACCCGAACGCTAAGCGTAGAATGAATGGATTATTGGAAAAGAAGCGTTGCCAGCTGGTTTCTGTAAGACTAACATTATTAAGCTTCTCTTCGAATTTGGCGATTACATCTTCAAGTGTAACAAGCTCAATCTGGCGATTAAGCTCATAAATCTCGTTGGGTTGATCATTGATCAGTTCCTTCGCCGCAGATCTCACAAGGCGAACAGCCGCTGATTCATTCGATGTCCTGCTCGCCGATTTTCGACCCGTCGCTCTAATAGCGCTTCCTAGAATAACTTTGAGATCTCCGGTCGTCCTACGGAAGGTGGACTTGCCACCATCACCTTGGATGTGCGGTAAAACCAACTCTGATCTTAGGTAAATGCGCTTCTCTTCATTGGCAAACGCGACAGCAGCACGGTGCGTCCGGTCTACTGTTTTCCGGGCTAAGTCATACAAGTTGATAGGTAATCGAAAAACGTGAGAATTTATTGATGCGTCGCCATCAGCGCACATCCGGATTTCATCCACATCCGTAAATTCCTCAATTGCCTCAATAATGAACCGTAAAGGGTAAATCAGGCCGAAACCATCAAAAAAATTGCTCGCAAAACCTGAAGGGAATTGGCGAAAGTGTAAACGATACCGTCCATCATCGTCAAGTTCTTCTATGATAGGCTTAGCGTTTTCGAAGGATATGCGCCGTACCGATAAGTACTTCTTCACGCCAAAGTAAGGATTACCGGGCTGAAGATTAGTTGGGAATGTCGTTAGGAGGCAATCAGAAGGATCGAAAGTAGCGAGTAGAATCTCGTTCTCTCCATAATCAAATAGCTCGCTTTCATCTACAAAATCACGAACTTCATCGGTCACAGCTATTGTCAATTCCTGATAACCGTTGTCTTGAATGTAGAGTTTCAATGACGACTTATCTTCAGTTCTGGTCGTAACTAGTTTAATATTGAGTTCTTTTGATTGGTTCACGTTCACTCCCATCAACCTCAAGGCAACCGAAAGCTTTTCCGAATAAGAATGTAGGGCGAAATTCCCGTCGTTGTGTGTCGGTTACGTTGGATGGAATTTTACGGTTTTATCAGGCCAGTTTAATCAGAATTACAGATTGAGGACATTGCCAAAATATATTCCAGACACGTCGATCTCTTGCCCTGTTATTTCACAAGCCACTTCATCAAGGAAGTGGATAGGTGCGGCCTTAATAAACTCAGCAATTAACCAATTCCGTTGCCCATCTAATAAACGCGACAAACGAAGTGGATCATAACGAGATAGCTCACTCAGTCGGTGCATACTTGCGAATATCAGTGTCGTCGCGTGCCGGTCTATGATCGTCGCTGTTGAAATTCGCCGCTTAAGATACCACTTTCCAGCACCTGCGATATACGTAAGATCACGGCGTAATCCTTTTTGATATTGAGTAAGGCGCTTAAGATTATTCTCTTTTTCAGACTTGCCGGGCTTCCACCTAAATCTCTTCTTCTTTCTAATCACGGGTTCTTCAAAGCCAGCATCTCGCTCATAACCTGGCGGTAGCGTTGGCAAGATACGATCATCGTCATAGCGATCTTCAAGATCTGCAGCAAACCAAGCTTCTGTACTCCCAATAGCTTTAACATAGCGGCATTCAGCTAAAGGAAAAAAGAGATCCGGTTCCGTATATGATAAGCAATAAGCCCTTTGAACGAATGCCATATTCCGAAGCATATTCTTAAGCGAATATGTATCTAATGGAGCGGCTTCACCATAGTAAGCAATCAGGGAAGGCAGAACTCCAGAACCTCTAAGACTAATCTGCTCATTTGAAAGGCTGGCCTTATCCTTAAGGCTCATGCCGGTAAGTCCATGCCAGTCGGTAAACGTGATATTTTTGGCGGAAAGAAGCGCTTTTGTCGAGTTAAGAAAACAATAATATAGAGTGAGTGGCGATGCGGTTATAGGCAATCCCAGTGATGCCTTGTAAAATTCCTTTGCCTGCTCCCAATAAAAAGATGCGTCAGTATTCTTAGCATTCCTCCGAAGCCACAAATCTACATACGTCCAAATGTCAGACGTCAATACTTTCTCATCGTTCCACGCTGGACTAACTATCGCGCGTCGTGGAACTAATGGCTTATGTCCAAATCTAATTTCTTCGTTCGCCATGAACACCCCCTCTTACACTTTGCAGAAAAAAAAGGGGAAGGATAGATTAAAATCGAATACCCACAAATTTACCGAACGTTTGACGTCCATTCTTGGAATCGCGATAGTCGGTGACTGTTTTGAGCGTCATTATATTCATCTTTACAATCAGATTATAGATTGATGCCTGAGATTAAATAAATTCTATTGAGGTCTATATTTTGTTTGAAGGAATTATGTTGAATTACTGCCAATCGGTTTGCATTTCTCAGCTAACCCATTGAGTCACACGGCAGGTAAAATGCATCATTTTGCAAAATAATCATTTTATATCAATAAATTGACTGGGACTCTGACTCCGTTAGTCCTGGTTCGAATCCAGGTTCCCCAGCCATTTGATTTCATTAGATAATCTCCAGTATAAAACTAGAACAGTTTCGAGCGGTTTGCACATCAGTTTGCAAAGTTTGTTCTACTTTCGAGCTTTCTGATTGCAGATTCGGCCAGTTTCGGATCGCGGTTCAAATAGTGCGCATCAAGAATTGAACCCACATCACGCAGGCTATGTCCGCTGATTGTTGCGATCTCCGCCTCTGTACATTCTGCCAGTGCAAGCCGCGTCACAGCTGTTCCGCGCAAGTCGTTGAAGGTCACTCCGGTGATGCCGGCCTTTATGCATGCTTTCCTCCACGATGACCTGAAGCCATCGGCAGTCCATGCGGCTCCTTCAATTGTTTTCAATATTAGACCTGATTTATCAGCGATTGAATCGAGCGCAGCCTTCAGAGGCGCGCCAACGGGAATTATTACACGTGAACCGGTTTTGGATTGTCTCAAACGAATACGCTGCCCGTCATAAGCCTGCCACGTCAGGCTTAAGTCGCCTTGCCGTTGCCCTGTCCACAGAGCTAAAATCAAAGCCAGATGTAAATGAGGTGGGGCCTTCTCCAAAAATAGCTGTTCATCATCAAACGTCCAAACTTTATCAGCGCGAGTGCCGCGATAAACGCGACCGCCCTTCTCGCATGGATTAGCGCCTTTAAGACGCACGCGCATTCTCTGCCAACCACTTGTCTAGTTCATTTGTGGGCTTCAACGCATCTTCACTCGGTGAAAATACGATGATCTTGCCGGTCTGATCTATCTCTGCTCTTGCTACTTTCATTCCAGCTGCAATGGCACCCTTAATGGCTCGTGTCACATCGGCTTGCTTGAACGGAACAGGCCTTTTCATAATTCACCTCACACCCGCATTGGCATCAGCACGAAAAGAGGCTTTTCGCCGCTGCCTGGGGTTTCAGTTGGCGTGATTTTGCAGGGTGAGCCGGGATCACTGAGTTCAAAGGTCAGT